>JBMNOI010000033.1:0-32730 GCA_050942995.1 Anaerolineae bacterium | reverse complement strand
TGGTGCTGGCGCTTTTGGGCTCGTGGATGTTGCAGAACATGTTGCGCTTTGCGGAAAAGCTCTTTACCAGCCTCGCTCATTTCGCGGCATAGGAGGCAGGTTGTTATGCCGTGGACCATCGCCCAGACGCAGATATTCTTTCTGGTGTTCGTGCGCGTGCTGGGCATCATTATGACGGCGCCGGTGCTGGGGACCAGTCTGTATCCGTCGATGGTGCGGGTGGGGCTGGCAGTTGCCCTGGCCGGGTTGCTAGCCCCCATGCAAGAGGTGCCGGCAGAGGCGGTGAGCGCGGCTACACTGGCGATGAGCACCACGCTGGAGACGCTCACCGGCCTGCTCATCGGCTTTACCAGCAGCCTCATATTCTACGCATTGCAGATGGGCGTCTCGTTCCTGGGACTGCAGAGCGGCTTTCGCGGGGCCAGCGGCGTGAATCCGGCGCTGGCACAGATCATGGGGCAGCAGGGTTCGTCGCTGGAAACCATCTACACCCTGCTCATTCCGTTGGTCTTTTTGATCATCGACGGGCATCACTGGCTCATCGCCGGCATGCAGCGGAGCTTTGAGGTGGTGGCGATCGGGCAGCTCAATCTGGGCCCGGTGGTGCTAGAGCGGCTGATCGAGATGTCGGGCCTGTTGTTTCGCACGGCGCTGGTGTTCGCCTTTCCCATCCTGTGTACGCTGTTGCTGGTCGACCTGGCGCTGGCCATCGTCGCCCGGGCCGTGCCCCAGATTCAGGTCTTTTTTGTGGGGTTGCCCCTCAAGATGGGGTTGAGCATGGTGGCGGTAGTCATTGCGCTGCCCTGGATGGTGAGCACCATGGGCGCCAGGCTCTCTGATGTGGCCTTTGATATGCTGGTGCTGATCTTGCCGTAGGACGGAATGAATGGCGGAAAAGACCGAACAACCCACACCAAGACGATTGGCCGAGGCCCGACGCAAAGGGCAGGTGGCCAAGAGCACCGAAATATGTACGGCCGCGGGGCTGGTGGTGGCCTTTTGGGTGTTGGGGCCGCTGATGGGCAACATGGTTCGACAGATGACGCAGATGACGCGGCAGAGCTTTGCCGGCATAGCGACGATGGAGATGACCCGGCCGGCGTTTTCGGCCCTGTGGATGGGCTGGGCCCGCCATGTCGGGCTGGCCGTGCTCCCCTTTTTTGTCATCATCATGATCGCCGGTGTGGTCTCGAACATAGGGCAGACCGGGTTGCTGCTCTCTTTCGAGACGCTCAAGCCCAGCTTCTCACGGCTCAACCCGTTCGGGGCGCTCAGGCGGATCTGTTCGGCGCGCGGAGCCTTTGACCTGCTCAAGGCAGTGGTCAAGTGTGCCATTATCGGCGGTGTGGCCTATGACGGCATTCGGAAGGCTATCGAGCTTTTTCTCTCGGGGCCGCAGCACGATCTCTATTACGCCCTGCATGTGTGGGGCAAGCTGGCGCTGGACCTGGCGTTGCGCACATCGGCGACTCTTATGGCGCTGGCCGTCGCCGACTATTTATGGCAGCGCCGCGAATGGTTGCAGGGGCTGCGCATGACGCGACAGGAAGTGATCGACGACATGCGTCAGTCCGAGGGTAACCCGCAGATGCGGAGCCGCCTGCGGCGGCAGCAACGCATGCTCGCCCAGAGCCGGATGATGGCCGACGTGCCCCATGCCGACGCCGTAATCACCAACCCCGTCCACGTGGCGGTGGCGATCAAGTACGACATGAAAAAGATGCGGGCGCCGGTGGTGGTGGCCAAGGGGCAGCGGCTCATGGCCGAGCGAATCAAAGAGACGGCGCGAGAGCACCGCGTGCCGCTGGTCGCCAACCCGCCGCTGGCCCGGGCGCTCTATCGCAATGTCGAGATCGGCAACGAGATCCCGGTGGATCTGTACGACGCCGTGGCCGGTGTGCTGGCCTTTGTGTATAGCCTGAAAAAGACCGGAGTGCGTAGATGAGTGTGGCATCGCTGACCAATCGAGGCAAGACAACCCAGTTCAACGACGTGTTCGTCGCCCTGGCGCTGGCCATGACGATCGCCATGATGATCACGCCGTTGCCGCCGTTCTTGCTGGATATCCTGCTGGTGCTGAATGCCGGGATCGCCTTTTTGATTCTGCTCATCTCGATGTATGTGACGCACCCGCTCCAGTTTTCGGTGTTTCCGTCGCTGTTGCTCATCATCACCCTGTTTCGCCTGGGGCTGAACGTCTCGGCCAGCCGCATGATCCTGTCTCAGGCTCAGGCCGGGCGGGTCATCGCCGTATTCGGCGGCCTGGTGGTGGGGGGTAACTATGTGGTGGGCTTTGTCGTCTTTGTGATGCTGCTGGTGATCCAGTTTCTGGTCATCACCAACGGGGCCGGGCGCGTGGCCGAGGTGGCCGCCCGCTTTACCCTGGACGCCATGCCGGGCAAGCAGCTCAGCGTGGACGCCGACCTGAATAGCGGCCTGATCGACGAGGAGGAGGCGCGAAATCGCCGCCGTATGGTGGAGCAGGAGGCGGACTTTTATGGCTCAATGGACGGCGCGACCAAGTTCGTCAAGGGCGATGCCATCGCCAGCATCGTCATCGTCGTCGTCAATGTGGTGGGCGGCTTTATCATCGGTCTGGTGCAGCTCGATATGGACATCATCGAGGCGTTGCAGACCTACACCCTGCTCACCGTCGGGCAGGGGCTCGTCACACAGATCCCCTCACTGTTGATCTCGGCGGCGACGGGCCTCATCGTCACCCGCTCCATGTCCGACGACTCGCTGGGCGCTGATGTGGCGCGGCAGCTTGCCAACCCCAATGCCCTGTTTGCCGTGGCGGGGTTTCTGGCGCTGTTTGCCCTGCTGCCGGGCATCCCCAAGCCCTCGGTGATGGGCCTTGCGGTGGCGTTGGGCGCGTTGGGGATGGTCTTGCGGCGGCGCGAATCGCAGGCGTTGGCGGCATTACCCCAATCCGGTGAGGCGACGGGGCCGTCGACGGTTGAGGAGCCCGAATCGATCAAGTCGCTACTGCAGGTCGACCCCATGACGATCGAGCTGGGCTTTGGCCTCATCTCTTTGGTGGACGAGTCGCGTGAGGACAACCTCTCTTCGCGCATCATGGCTCTGCGTCGGCAGCTGGCGATGGAGCTGGGCTTTATTCTGCCCAAGATTCGGATCACCGACAATCTGCGTCTGACCCGCAATCAGTATGCCGTTCGTCTGCGCGGCGCCATGGTGGGGCGGGGTGAGCTGATACCGGGCCGATTTCTGGCCATGCCGGTGCAGCCCGATGCGCCAGAGCTAGAGGGAATCGCCACGACCGAGCCGGCCTTTGGTTTGCCGGCATGGTGGGTTGACGACGAGACGCGCCAGCAGGCCGAGTTGTTTGGCTATACCGTCGTCGACGCGCTCTCGGTGCTCATCACCCATCTCTCTGAGATCATCAAGCATCACGCGCCACAACTCCTCAGTTTGCAGGATGTGCAGGAGCTGCTGGATCACCAGAAGAAGGCCAGCCCGGCGACGGTGAACGATCTGATTCCCGATCGGTTGACGCTGCCCGAGCTGCAAGAGGTGCTGCGCAACCTGTTGCGTGAGCGCATCTCGATTCGCGACCTCTCGACGATTCTGGAGACGTTGGGGCGTCACGTCGGAAGCACCAAAGATCCCGCCGTCTTGAGCGAGATGGTGCGGCGCGCGCTGTCCTATGCGATATCGGATCAATGTGCCGAGGAGGGGGTGCTCCATGTGGCGACGATGGACCCGGCTACCGAGGCGCATCTGTCGGAGACGATCCATCAGGGCGTGCATCTGCGCCTCGAGCCCACCCTGGCGCAGCATCTGTTGATGAGTATTGGAGAATCGATGGAGGCGCTGGCACGGGAAGGCCATCAACCGGTGCTGCTCTGTGCCTCCGAGGTGCGGCTGGCGCTGGCGCGATTCGTCGAGCGCGCGCTGCCGAACCTGATCGTTCTATCATACAACGAAGTATCGCCCCACGTGGAGGTGCAGGCCCATTGTGTGGTGAACATGAATCCTGTCGCCGAAGCGGGGACGAACAACCATAGATAGTGGACGAGGAGGAGCCTAGATGAGCAGCATTACCCATCCGGGAACAGAACCCCCCGACGCGGATGTGCTGGAGATATGCCGGCTGGCGCTCAAGCTGACATGGCAGACGGCGTTGATGGCCGGTGCCATTGTACTGGTGCTTTCGATGCACTCGGGCGCCGCGCTACTGACGGCCGGATTGCGCAGTGTGGCGACGATGGGCGTACTGGGGTTGATCGGTTGGAGCATCGGCGCCTTTCTTCTGATGAGCAATCCCTCCTCCAAAGAAGATGCGCCCTCGCAGGATGGCGAAGAAGAGGCGCAGGGATAGCAATGAACCGGACATAATCCATGCCTCCTCTGAGAGGCAGGAGTGAAACGATGACAGATATGACTCGATCTCCAACCCGACAGGAGGAATTGTGGGCCCGATATGCGGCCACCCGTGATCCGGCGATTCGCGAGCAACTGGTGATCCAGTGTCTGGACCTGGTGCAGTGGGTGGTCAATCGATTGGGCATCACTCAATGGCATGCGATCGATCGTGACGATCTGGTGGGTGAGGGCATCATCGGGCTGATCGATGCCATCGATCGTTTTGACCCCGATCGTGGCATTGCGCTATCGACCTATGCGGTCCATCGCATTCGCGGGCAGATCCTCGATGCGTTGCGGGCGCGCGATTTGCTGCCGCGCACGGCACGCCAGCGGGTGCGCGATCTACACGCGGCCATGGCCGAGATCGCACTCGATGAGGGAAGGGTTCCGACCGAGGCCCGGCTGGCCGAGTATATGAACCTCTCTCCGGATCAGGTGCAGCAGACGATGATGGATGCCAGCCTGGAGATCTGTTCGCTGGACGAACCGCGATATGATAGTGATGCGGATTATTCCTTACAGGATGTGCTGCGGGCGTCGGAGGATACCGAGCCGGCGCATTCACTGGATCGCACAGAGCTGTGCGAGGCGCTGGAGCAAGCGGTGGGAGATCTGCCCGATCGGCAGCGCCTTGTGCTGGCCCTTTACTATGTCGAAGAGCTAACGATGAAAGAGATCGGAGAAGTAATGGACGTATCTGAATCACGGGTGAGTCAGCTCCATGCTCAGGCTGTTCTGGGGCTACGAGCCATCATGAGGCGAGACGGTTACCTGATGCCGCCAAAGGAACAGAACGCATCTACAGCGCATATCGCTCAGACCGGCCGTCCAGAAGAACGTGTGGCGGCCACCCACTGGCCCGCCGTTTCGGGTTCGCGGACGATGGATAGAGAGAATTCAAAGGGTCGGCGTCGCCCCGGCGCGATAGCGGGGTTGCTCGTCCTGCTGCTCGGCCTGGCGCTCATGGCGATGGGGCCGTATGTGGCGCTGGCCAACGGCACCGGCGTAACGGTGTATCTGGGGTATCTGCCCGAGGTGTCGAGTTGGGGCAATCTGGAAGCCGAGGGCGAGGCCTATGTCAACATCGGCGAGGGCTATCTGAACCTCCAGGTCACGGGATTGCCATCACGCGATGATGTGCAGTACGAGGTCTGGCTGGTGCCGGCAGAGGATCGTCAGCGGATGATCAGTGTGGGCACCTTTGAGGTCGACGAATCCGGGGCGGCATCGGCCGAGTATTATCGTCAGGACCTGCCGGTGCTGGAATACCGTTTCCTGGTGATTACGGCCGAACCGTCGTCGGATACAGATCCTGCGCCCGATGAGAAACGCGCCCTGGCCGGGGTGTTCCCCAATATGCAGGTGATCCCCAACTTGCCCGCCGCCGTGCCGGGTGGGGTGGTGCCGGCGGAAGAGGGTGAGGCCGTGACAGATGCCGGGGCGCCGGTGGATTCGCCGCTCACAGCGCCGACCGATGACGTGGCTCCCCGATTGCTGCCCGTCACCGGAGGCAAAGACCCGTTTCCGGTGGATGGAATAGGGATCGCGCTGGGATTGCTCATCGTTCTGGGTAGCGGGTTGTTCGGCTATTGCCTGGTCGGCAAGCCGAACAAGGGAGGTCGGCTATGATTCACAGTCTGTATCGAGCCGTATCCGGCATGGTGGCGGGCATGGTCGAACAGGTCCGTGTGGGGCACAATCTGACCAACGCCTCTACCGTGGGATACAAAGGGTTCAAGGGCGTCTTTTTAGAGTTTCAGGCGCTGCGTGACGAGGGTGAACGCCCGGCGCTCCCCGGTGACGGTGTGAGCGCGATGCCCGAGACCGATTTCGCTCAGGGATTTCTGCAATTGACGAATCACGAGCTGGACGTCGCCCTCAGCGGCCCCGGGTTCTTGCGGGTGGCCGGTGAGGAGGGCGACCTCTATACTCGCGCCGGACGTATGGAGCTGAACGCCGACGGGCGCCTGATTATGCCCGATGGACGCGAGGTGATGGGAATGGGCGGCCCGCTGGATCTGCCGCCCGGACGAGTTCAGATTCTGGAGACGGGCCAGGTGCTGGTGAATGAACAGCCCGTCGGCATGCTGGATCTGGTCGAGTTTGACAATCTCGATGCGCTGGAGCGGGTCGGCGGGACCTATTTCAGAGCCGGGGCCGACGCCGGAGCGCGCGCTGCCGCCGAGACCCAGGTGCATCAGGGACGATTGGAGAACTCGAATACCGACCTGACCCGCGATATGACCCGCCTGATCGCCCTATCGCGACTCTATCAGCTCAATCAGCGTTTGGTGCAACAATCGGATGAACTGATGCGCCAGACGGTGAACGATCTCGGGCGGGTGTAGGCAAAGGAAGGGATGAGATGATCACATCTATTGGAGCGCTTTTCACTATGGCATCCACCGGGATGCTGGCCAATCAGATGCGTATGGACGTCATCGCCGATAATCTGTCCAATGCCCACACGACAGGGTTCAAGAACCGTGACGTTCAGTTCAGCGAAGCTCTGATGATCGCCACCCAGGATGGTGAAGAGAATGTGATGGCCCACGGGGCGCGAGTGTTGAGCGTCACAGCCGATCACACGCAGGGGTCTCTCTCTCCCTCGGACCAGTCGTGGCATATGGCCATCGAAGGGCCGGGCTTTTTCGAGATTCGCCTGCCGGACGGCACGACGGCCTATACGCGGGACGGTCACTTTCAGGTGGACGCGGCGGGGCAGTTGGTGACGACGGCCGGTTATCCCCTGGCCGATCCCGTCACAATTCCCCAGGATGCTGATGGCGTGACCGTCAACCCGGATGGCACCCTGTTCGCTCAGGTGACATTCACCGACGACGATAACCACCGTGTGACCGAAAACCGCGAGATCGGGCGTATCGGGCTGGTCGGTTTTCGCAACCCGCAGGGGCTGGATCGCATCGGGGGCAATCTGTATTTGCCCACCGCAGCTTCCGGGCCGGCTGTGCGCGGTGTGGAGAATCTGGTGGGCGAGATCATCGGTAGTGCGCTCGAGTCGAGCAACGTCAATATGGTGGATGAGATGACCAACCTGGTGAGCGCTCAGCGGGCCTATTCTGTTTGCACCCGGCTGATGCACACGGTGGACGAGATGGTCCGTGGCGCACACGAGATGATACGATAGCCGTCACGGTGTGCACGGAACATGGATCGAACGTAAAGAATTGGACAAATGGCTCAAGTCACCTCATCATCATGCCGATAAGGATCACAATAGAGGCGCCGGCAGGCGTTCGGCAATAGTCGGGAAGGAGTTGCCGGATGAAGATCGATCCGACATTTAGTGGTGCGGCCAGAAATAGAGGGTATGTCGAGAGCGTTAACGGGCGGCCCGATGCCGTATCCCCAAAGCGCAGAGGGGGGACGGTGGCCGATGAGCGGGCCGTCTCGGTCGAGGTATCTCTGCAGGCCGAAAAACTGGAGCGCTATCGGCAGATTGCCAATGAGCTGCCCGATGTGCGTGTAGAAAAAGTGGCCCAGATCAAAGAGGCGGTCGAGGCCGGCACCTATCGGGTGCCCGTTCAGGCGCTGGTGGAGCGCCTGCTCAAGGTGCTGTGATGTCCGAGAGACACCCGGCGGACGAGTCATCCGACAGAGTGAGGCAACTGGCCGATGCGCTGGAAAAGGCGACGGCGCTCTGTACCCAGCTCATCGCCCTCACCGAGCGTGAACAAGATGCGCTCGTGTCCGGCGACGGCAACACGCTGACGGAACTGGTCTCCCTCAAACGGTCGGTGGCGCAAGAGTTGGGAGCGGTCCAAACGGACCTGGACGACCTCGCCCGGCGCATGTGCGAACGCCTTGCCCCGGAAAGCTCTGGTGGGCTGAACGGGCTCAGGGCGATTCTGCCCGAGTTGTCCGATAACGAGCGGGCGTTGCTGGAAGGCCGTCTCGACGCGCTGGATCGACAGGTCGAGACACTGGCCACGCGCTCGCGCACCAACGCCCTTTTGCTGCGTCATGGCTTTAGCCAGGCCCGCTCGATCGTGGATCTATCCCTGGGCGGCGGTGGACGCTCCTATTCTCCTAATGGTGAAGAGAACACGGTATCCGGCGCCAACTCGTTGTTCAACTATCACGCCTGATATACAGGCGACCGCATTCTACTGATTACTGACGAGGGATTGTATGGGATCAGGTTTCATGGGGTTGGATATCGCCCTTCGCTCGTTACTGGCGCATCAGCAAGCCATCGAGGTGGTGAGCCACAACATCGCCAATGTGAACACCCCCGGCTATTCGCGCCAAAAAGCGGTGCTTCGCACGGACGGTGCGGCGTTTGGTCTGGGCTCGTTGCGCGGAAGCGCCGCCGGTCTGGTCGGCGGCGGGGTGAGTATGCATGCCGTGCGACGCATGGCCGATAACGTCCTTGCCAACCACATTCGTATGGAAACGCATGTCGAGGGCGAGTGGACGGTCATCCAGAATACATTGCACGAGATCGAGGCGATTCTGGGCGAGCCTGCCGAGGGGAGCCTTTCCGGCGCTCTCGATGCCTTCTGGAGTAGCTGGCGCGATCTCTCGGCTGATGCGACCAACAGCGCAGTGCGCACAAGCGTACTGGAGGCGGGGCGTTATCTGGCCGGTTTTCTGAATAGCGCATCGACCAAGCTCCATGCCACAACCGAGAACCTGAACAGTCAGATCAGGCAATACGTTCAGGATATCAACGATCTGGCCAGAGAAGTGGCCTATCTCAACGTCGAGATCGCCCATGTTCAGGGGGTGGGGGATTCGCCGAACGACCTTTGCGATCGGCGGGATTTGCTTCTGGAACAACTGGCCGAGCTGGTCGATATCGACGTGACGCACGATATCGACGGCAGCGTGTCGGTGCTGCTGGGCGGGCACCATCTGGTGACTCGTGGGCACCATGCCGATCTGCAGGCCGAGCCGTCTGAAACTAACCCCGAATTGCTGGTTCTCTCTTGGGTCGGGCATGACGGCGCCGTGCGTGTATCGAGCGGCCGGCTGGCGGGCGCGTTGCGTTCACGAGATGAGTATGTGGCCTCGATACAGGCCAAACTGGACGAGATCACTCGTGTTCTGGTGAATGCGGTGAACGATCTTCATCGCCAGGGATTCGACCTGCAGGGAAATGCCGGCATCGACTTTTTCACCGGCGATTTGGCCCATTCTATTCAAGTCAATGATGCCCTGGTCAGCCCCGATCAGGTGGCTGCGGCGGCGGCCAGCAGTGATGACCCTGACCAATCGGCAGGCCCCGGGGACGGCTCCATCGCGCTGCGGTTGGCGGATCTCTCCTCGGCTCTGCTGATGGATGACGGGACGGCCACGATCGGCACGACATATCGCGGCATGATCGGCCAGCTCGGCATGAACACCCGCCACGCCAGCATGATGCTGGAGAGCAGCCACGAGTTTCTCGATCATCTACAGCAACGCCGAGATTCGGTATCGGGGGTATCGCTGGATGAGGAAACGATCGATCTGGTGCAGTATCAACGCGCGTATCAGGCCGCGGCGCGCATGATTACATTGATCGACGAGATGCTGGATCGGCTGATCAACGGCACGGGCATTGTCGGACGATAGGGGGAGCGATATGCGCATTACCGATAACATGCTGCTGGAGCAATCTATTCGCGATCTGAACAAGACCCGTTCTCAGATGCAGCGACTCCAGGCGCAAGTGGCGACGGGCAAGCGAATCCTCAAGCCGGAGGACGATCCTGCGGCGACCGAGCGGGCTCTATCGATTCGCGCCACGATGCGAGAGCATACGAACTATCAGCGTTCGCTGGATCAGGGGTTACGCTGGCTCAACGCCACCGAATTGGCCCTCGACACTGTGAGCGATGCCCTGCAACAGGCCCATCGCCTCGCTCTGCGAATGCGGAACGACACCTACTCGGACGAGGCGCGGGAGCTTGCGGCGACCGAGGTGCACGAGCTGATTCAGACGGTGCTCACAGCGGCCAACACCCGCCATCAGGATAGCTATATCTTTGCCGGCTACCAGGTGCGGACGCCCCCCGTCTCACTGAGCGGAGATACTCCCCCGGCGGTGCTCTATGCCGGGGATGAAGGCGCTATGAACCTGCCCATCGAGCCGGGGCACACTGTGCAGATCAACTTTCCGGCCGGTGAGGGGATCACTCAGGCGTTGGAGACGCTGATCGAGTTCGAGCACCGGCTGCGCGAGGCGCCGAACGAGCTGGCGGATAGTATATCGGCGATCGAGGATGCTCTGCGTCCGGTGCTGGATGCGATTACGGTGGTGGGAAGTCGAACCAATCGACTGGAGGATGTCAAAGCCAATCTCGGCATCATGAACATCCATCTGGAGAAGAGCCTGTCCGAGGTCGAGGATACTGACTATGCCGAGGCGCTGATGCGGCTGAGTAACGCCGAGACGGCGTATCACGTTCTGTTGAATGTCGCCGCGAGATTGCCCCAGCCCTTGCTGATCGAGATGCTACGATGAGGGGATGGCAGATATGAGCGATCGTGAGCGCCCGCCCATCGAGCGAACGACTACTCTGACGCTGCCTCGGGGATTGGTGGGCCACTCCGAGTGGCGACGTTTTTCGGTGTTTGCCGATAGCACGGCGGGCCCTCTGATCATGCTCGAAAGCCTGGATGACCCGGACCTTTTTTTTCTGGCTATCGAGCCGCATTATGCGGTGGCCGAATATTTCCCCGAGGTCGATATCTCGATGCTGGAGCCGCTGGATCTGGCGCCGGATGATGAGCCGATGCTCCTCTGCCTGCTGACCGTTCACGAACAGCCGGCGAGGATTACGGCGAATCTGTTGGGGCCGCTGGTGGTGAACCCCCGTAACGGGTATGCGGTGCAGGTGGTGCTCAGCAACTCGCCCTACTCTGCCCGGCACGAGGTGTGCCCGGTGGGCGTGGCCGCCGACGGGGGAGATGCGCCATGCTCGTGCTGAGCCGCAGGCCCGGCGAAAAGATCGCCATCGGCGACCATGTGATGATCTCGGTGCTGCAGGTCAAGGGAGATCGTGTCCTCATTGGGATTCAGGCGCCCGCTGACTTGCTGGTATTGCGAGAGGAGCTGATCGAGGCGGTGGCGCAAGAGAATGCGGCGGCCCATCAGCGACGCTCTCGCGTGAGTGACAGGCCGCTTGTCGATATATACCGACAGTGGAGCCAACGGCTCGCCGGGAGCCTGGCCGGCGAAAGTCAGGGGCCAGAGGAACCTCGACCGAAATAACCCTCTATCACGGCATCGTGAATTGCGAATCTACCCGGCCCGCGCATCTTTCGGAGCCTGGCCCGCATCGTCCGAATTCTCGACTGCATCGATGGTGTAGCCATATCGGGGGACGGTGCGGATAATGACGGGCTCGGTGGGATCGTCCTCTATTTTGCGCCGCAGATTGCGTATGTGCATGCGCACCAGATCGGGGCTCCCCGTCTCGTACACATAGCCCCATACCTCTTGCAACAGACGCTCACACGAGAACACGGTGCCGGCATTGACCATCAGATGATACATGAGGTCGTATTCCACAGGGGTGAGGAGCACATCCTCGTGCGTCGGTGTGGTGACCGTGAACCGCTGCGTATTCAGGCGTACATCTCCCACGACGAGCCATTCCCCGCTCTGATCATCGGCCTGTTTGCCGTGAGCGCGGCGCAGAACCGCTCTGGCCCGCAACACCAGCTCTTCGGGGTGCACCGGCTTGGCGATATAGTCGTCGGCGCCCAGGCGAAACCCCTCGATCCGATCCTCCGGCTCGCCACGCGCCGTAACGAAAATGATCGGCAGTTCGGCAAACTGCGGGTCGGCCCGAAGTGCGGTGCATACCTGATGGCCGTCGAGCCCGGGCATCATCACATCCAACACGACCAGATCGGGACACGAACGGCGAATGACGCGCAACGCCTCCACACCGCCGATGCAGGTGAGTGCATCGAAATCGCCGTAGCGTTTAAAAGCCAGTTGCAGTGATCGGGCGTGATCGACATCGTCATCTACAATAAGGACATTGTAAGGCATATGGCGTTCTCCTGGACGCAGGGGGATGGTTCAGGAAGTCGGCTATGCAGCGGGCCGCCACACCGGTCGGGCGAGGCGGCCCGGCTATCATGATGTATGGATCAGGTACTCTTCTGAGCCTGCTGGACCCTGGCCCAGGTATCGCGTAATGCTACCGTACGGTTGAATACGAGGCGTTCTGGCGTCGAATCGAGATCGACGCAGAAGTAGCCCTGTCGCTCGAACTGGTACCGATCGCCCGGCTTTACCGTGGCCAGCCCGGGTTCGACCTGGGCGGTGATGATTTCGAGCGAGTTCGGGTTCAGATTGGCCGTAAAGTCCTGACCCTCTTCGACCTCTCTCGGGTTTGGCTTTGAGAACAGATTCTCGTACAGGCGCACCTCAGCGCTTATGGCATGGGCGGCCGATACCCAGTGCAGCGTGGCCCTGACCTTGCGTCCGTCAGGCGCATCACCGCCGCGGGTGGCCGGATCGTAGGTGCAGTGCAGCTCGACGATCTCGCCGGTGCGCTCATCTTTGATCACCTTTTCGCACGTGATAAAGTAGGCGTAGCGCAGACGCACCTCGCGTCCGGGGGCCAGCCGGAAGAATTTCCTCGGGGGATCCTCCATAAAGTCGTCACGCTCGATATATAGCTCGCGCGAGAAGGGCACCTTGCGGGTCCCGGCGGATGGATCCTCGGGATTGTTGATCGCTTCCATCTCCTCCGTCTGTCCCTCGGGGTAGTTGGTAATGACGACCTTGAGGGGGTTGAGGACGGCCATGGCGCGAGGTGCGCGCTTGTTCAGATCCTCTCGCACACAGTGCTCCAGCAGGGCGATATCGACCAGGTTGTCGGCCCTGGCGACACCGACCATATCGATAAAGTTGCGGATGGATTCGGGCGTATAGCCGCGGCGGCGCAACCCCGAGAGGGTCGGCATGCGCGGGTCATCCCAACCGCGCACATGGCCCTCGTTTACCAAACGCAACAGCCGGCGCTTGCTGAGCTCTGTGTAGTTCATGAACAGACGGGCGAACTCGATCTGCTGTGGACGAGATGGCACATCGAGCTGCTCTAGGAACCAGTCGTACAGTGCACGATTGTTCACAAACTCTAAACTGCAGAGCGAATGGGTGATCCCCTCCAATGCATCCGAGAGGCAGTGGGCGAAATCGTATAGCGGATAGATACACCATTTGTCGCCGGTACGGTGGTGTGACACCTTGCGAATGCGATAGATGGTAGGATCGCGAAGGCTCATGTTAGGCGAGGCCATGTCGATTTTGGCGCGAAGCACTCGCGAACCGTCCTCGAATTCACCGGCGCGCATACGGCGAAACAGGTCCAGGTTTTCCTCTACCGAGCGATTACGATAGGGGCTGTCCTTGCCCGGCTCGGTAAGGGTGCCGCGGTATTCGCGCATCTCCTCCTGGCTCAGGTCGCACACATAGGCCTTGCCTTTGCGGATGAGCTCCTCGGCGAATTTATAGAGCCGGTCGAAATAATCCGACGCATAGAACAGCCGATCACCCCAATCAAAGCCCAGCCAGCGGATATCCTCCTGAATCGAGTTGACGTACTCTACATCCTCTTTCGTCGGATTGGTGTCGTCAAAGCGCAGGTTGCACAATCCGCCGAATTCGGCCGCCACCCCAAAGTTCAAGCAGATCGCCTTGGCGTGGCCGATATGCAGATAGCCGTTGGGCTCGGGTGGGAATCTCGTATGTACCCGGCCACCGTGTTTACCGCCGCGCACGTCCTGGGCGATGATCTCGCGGATAAAATCAGTGGGGCGCTCGGACTCGTTGCTGCTCATAGATTTCCCTCTCACAATTCCCGGAATCCAGGGATGAACAGATCATACGCGTATAGCAGTTCTCTGCCCCCGTGCGACCTGGGTCATGATATGGACAGGTTCTGCACAGAGGGTACCGTATACTGCGGATAAACGCCTTTATATCATACACCGGAGGGCAGGACGATGCAATAAACGGGGTGGTCGAGCCGGAGAGCAGCGCGTGACGTTAGCCCGTCATTCTCCCTGCGCCGTGAGTTGCGTTCTGGCCGAAATCAGGCCATTGCGCGGCGTTTCTGACATTATACAGGAGCCGGGCCTCTTTTGGGGGGTGGTGGAGCATAAGGGAGCGTAAAGATTCCGACAAAGACTGCTGGAATCGGGCGACCGGCGACCGGGCGATCGGCGACCATCCAGATGGACGGCCGCCCTGGACGGTCGCTCTGGACGGTCGCCCGGTAGAAACCGCCTTTAGTCCAGCGCCGCGATCTGGCCGCGCAGATATTCTAGCGCCAGCGCCACCTGCTCATCCACGTATTCGATCCCCTGGGGATTATGATACTCATCCACCGCCGGATGGCAGAACTCGTAGCAGAAGTAGCCCTTGTACCCGATCTCTTTCATTCCCTTGAGAAAGACGGGATAGTTGATCGGGTCGCCGGTAGCGCGTGGTCGGCACTGGATCGTGCCGCCGGCATCGCGGTAGAACTTGCCGCCAAAGTGCGAATGAACCTGCAACCCCTTGACGGCCATGGCGGCCTGCCAGACATAATCGTCGGCGTAACTCTGGAGCATGGGGGCGTCGAGGTTCACCTTGAGCCAGGGCGAATTCACCTCATTGACCCAGGCCACCACATCCTGCCAGTCGTGGCAGAGGGGCGGATGGTTCTGTAGCGCCATGGTGACGCCAAATTCCTCGCCGAATGCGGCCGCCTCTTTCAGGCATTCGCGCACCAGGCGCCAGCGCTCCAGGCGGGGCACGTCGGGGAAGGCGCGTTCCCAGCCATTGCGGGCCTCCTCGTACAGCGCCCGGTTATTGCGGAAGGTGATGCCGGGCCAGGCGGCGAACAGGCGCACGACCGGCGCGCCGAGATCGGCGGCCAGTCGGGCTTGCTCGCGCACCATCAGAAGCTGGCACTCGCGATGTTCGGGCACCGGGCTGGAAAAGTCATTATTGGAGGATAGCGCCGCCATCTCCAGGCCCAGTTTCTCCATCTCGTTGCGGATATCGTCGCGGGCGCGTTGATCCAGATCCATAGGGTTGCCATGGGGACGTTTGCCGTCGATTTCGACCCCGTCAAAGCCCATGGCCATGGCCTTGTGCATAAACTCTTTGAAGGTGAGGGCCGGGCCATCGTACCATACGCCGAGATAGGTGATCGAGTAGAGACCGATCTTCATGGCGAGCCTCCTTCCGTTAGATTAACAGCGGATGCGGATACGCCTGTCGGGTCGGCACAGGATGGGCCCATCCTTGCGGCAACGCCAGGGGCGCGGCCTCAGCCGGCCGTGCGCCAGCGCTCCAGCACATCGCGCACCTGGGCCAGCAGCACGCCCACCTCGGTATAGTTGTCGGCGGCATGCTCGACACCCCAACAGCCCTTGTAGCCGGCATCGCGCAGCATGGCCATCTTGGGCTCCAGACGGTCGGCGATCGCGCGGGTGACGTGGGTGTGCATCACCCAGGGCGCTATGATCTCGTCGCCCTTTTCAGCATCGGGGCCGCTCCAGCGGTCGAAATGCAGCAGCACGCCAAAGGCCGGGCTGTCGACCGCCTCGCAGATCGCCTTCATGACGGCGGGCGTTTTCTCCGGCCCCCAGTGGTTCTCCGGGCCGACCATGTAACCGTTATCGGCGGCGCGTTTGGCATACTCGCTAAAGCGCGAGACGATATAGTCCATCTGCTCGGACGTGAACTCGAGGTCGTCCCGGCCGCCTCCGGCGTCGATGCGGACACTGCGGGCGCCCAGGATCTCGCCGGCCTTGAGGTAATCCAGCGCCTGGCGATAGTGGGCCTCTCGCGTCTCGGGGTCGTTCTCCCAGATGTGCGGGCCGTCTACGGCCAGGTTGACCAGCGTCAACTCGTGTTCGCACAGGGCATCTTTGATCTTGAGCAGGTACTCCTCATCCAGGCTGGTCAGCATACCGCTCCAGATATCGGCCGTATCGAGGCCGTAACGATACTTGCACGTCTCCAGGTAGCCGAAAATGTCGACCTTGCCTTCCTGCATCTGCTTGTGAAACGCGTACGAGATGACAGAGATGTTCATGACCCCTCCTTTGCGACCGGGGGAGATGATCCGGGGCGGGCAACGTGCCCGCCCCGAAATGGATCAGGGTGTGTTAGCCGATGCACCAACTGGCATTGTCCACCGTCTCTTGCTTGCCCGATGTGGCGGAGCGCAGGCCGGCGTCGAGGATGGCCATGACCTCGAAGTTGAACATCATCTCCAGCGAAGGGTGGAGCGGCTCGCCGGTTTCGAGGTGATAGATAAGCTCTTCGGCCACATTGGTGCGTCCCTCGGGCAGCGGCTCGGCCTCATAGATGACGCTATCCTCTCCTCCGCCGCGCTCCAGCCGCACGATAGGCCGGCCGTCTCGGGTTTCGACCACGAGGGTTCCGGTGGTGCCATAGACGATCGGCCCGGTGGGCACGCCGTGCGACCATGTCGTCCACGATCCCTCCAGTAGTGCCATGGCGTTGGGGAAGCGGACGATCATGGCGGCGTTGTCGTTGGCGTCGCCCCAGTGGCTATCCAGGTTGGCCTTCATGCCCACGGCGGATACGCCGGGCTCGCCGATATACCAGCGCGAGACCATAGCGCCGTAGCAGCAATAATCCAGCATGGCGCCGCCACCGGCATCCTCCTGATGCCACCAGGTGGCCGCCCGTTCGGGGCCGGTCATGGGGGCGGCGGTATCGCTCACGCCGGCATGGTGGGCGCCGGGGCCCAGCGGGCCGGTGTGCCCGGCTCGCCACTTGACCTCGATGACCCGGCCGATGACGCCCTCGTCGATGAGTTCCTTGGCCTTGCGTGCTCCGGGGGACCAGGTGAGCGGCCAGTTGACGATCATGGTGGTGTTGTGGGCCTTGCAGGCGCGCACCATACGCAGGGCATCCTGCAGGTTCATGGCCATGGGTTTTTCCACGCAGGTGTGTACGCCGGCCGCGGCGCAGGCCTCGACGATATCGGGATGGCGGGCGTTTTCCGAGGTGACGATGATGATATCGAACTTTTCCTTCTGGAGCATCTCTTTGTAACAGTCGTACGCCCTGGGGATATTCAGGGTTTTCATGAGATGCTCTTTGTTCCAGTCGCGTGTATAAGGGGCCACACGCAGCTCGGGACGAGCGGGAGTGGTGTCGGCGCAGGCAACCCACTCGACCTGGGGATGATCGCCGTACAGCGCAGCCACATTGTTGATATGCATGTGACCAAAGCCGATGATGCCCAGACGGTATTTCTTTGCCATGACGGTCACACTCCTTTAGCCTGATCTGATGCTGCCTCTGGCAAGCCCTCACTCAGAGGATTGCCTACCCGATAGAGCGTTGCCGGGTCATTCGTTTCGGGATGCCTGCGACACGCCGCGCGTCTCCGTGGATCGACGCAGGAACGCCGATGGGCATGGATGCATCCTAATCCAGGCAAACTTCGCGCCCCTCCAGGGCGGACTGGTAGAGCCCATCCAGCGCGCGGATAACGTTCAGCACCTCCTCGCGCTTGATCATCATCTCTTCCTCGCCACGGATCACGTTGAGCATGTGGGCCGTCTCTTTCCAGTGGCCGTAGAATGCGATGTTGGGATCCTGGGGCACCTTGGGAATGACGTCCACCTGATAGCTGCCCAGGTTGCGAATCAGAGTCAGCGGGCGCATGCGCAGCCCTCCCCGGGTGCCCAGGATAAAGGTGCCGCCCATACCCTCGGGAATGTTGGCCGCCCAACTGGTCTTGATGCTCACCGTTGCGCCGGTCTCCAGCCGCAGGAATCCAGCGGCCATATCCTCCACGTCGAACTCGCGATAGTCATACGGCCGCACGTCGAATACGCCCAGCGGTGCACCGCTATCGGCGAGGGAGGTCTTGAGCCCCTCATCCTGGTTGGCCAGCTTGGTGTAGGTCTGTCCGCTGACGGCCACCACTTTGGGGTTTCCCATGATCCAGAGGAGGGCATCCAGGGCATGTACGCCCAGGTCATAGATGGGGCCGCCGGCGTTGTGCTCCTTCATGTGGAACATCCCCCACTGGGGAACGCCGCGCCGCCGCAGCGACGCCGTCTCGGCGTAGTACATCTCGCCCAGCTCGCCCGCGTCGGCGATATCCTTGGCCGCCAGCGTGTCGGCGCTAAAACGGGCGCTCTGGCCTACCATGAGGATGCGGTTGACACGATCGGCGGTCTGGAACATCTCGACGGCGTCGGCATAGCCGGGAGCGATGGGCTTTTCACAAAGCACGTGGGCGCCGGCCTCCAGGGCGGCGATGGTCCACTCTTTGTGGTAGCAGTTGGGGGTGCACACCGAGACGATATCGGGCTGCACCTCCTGCAGCATTTTGTAGCCGTCTCCGTAAGCGCGGGGAATTCCATGTCGTTTGGCGGTGCCTTCGGCGCGCTCGGGAAATATGTCCGAGACGGCCATCACTTCGACGTCATCCTTGAGGTTTTTCCATGCGGGGATGTGCGCCGCGTTGGCGATCATGCCCGTACCGATAACGGCGACTTTGAGCCTGGCCATCGTGTCCTCCTGAGTATCGCTGATTAGGGGCGCCCCCGGCGGCGGATCTGTCGAGTGATCGCCGCCGGAGGTCGTCCGGCGAACCCGTTACGAGACGCGACCAAAACCGGGGCTTGCCTGCTCGATCTCTTCTGCCGTCACCTCACGCCCGAGGTGGCCCGAGATATAGACGCCCTCGGTGATAAAGGCCGTCTTGAGGGCGATGCCGGCGGTGTCGATGAGCGGCACATAGCCCAGTTGTGCCGAGATCCAATGGCGTTGCGAGTTTTCGTAGTGCTGCAGGGTGGGATCGGTCTGCTGCCAGCGCCAGTAGGTGCGCGTGAGATCCATGGTGCCGTCCATCTCGATGTCGCCCAACGTGGTATAGTACTGGATCTCTGAAATCGGCTGGCTCCCGCTCTCGTAGCGAGGCGGATCGAGGCGCACACCCGCCTTGTTGCCATAGACATAATCCACATCGTGAACATCCGAGTGGATGGCCCACGACTCTTCCATGTAGTAGGTGATACCTCCGGCCAGGCGAATGAACGCCATGCCCAGTTCTTCGACGTTATAGTTGCTGGATCGGCGCCGCTCCTCGTGCATATCCAGCTTTTGATAGGTCGAGCCGGATACGCTGATGAGATCGGGGTTGCCCAGCAGGTAGAGCATCCGCGAGATGTGATAGACGGCCATGTCGAGCATGGCTCCGCCGCCCGAGGTATTGGTATTCACAAAGGCGGACGTGCCATATCCATCCACAAAGGGGCGGCCCCGACGGCGGTAGTGGCTGGACTTGACATAGTACACATCACCCAGATAGCCCTCATCGATGAGCTTTTTGGTGGCCCAACTGCCGGGGGTGTACAGCGTGGCGAGCTGGATATGCAACATGCGCCCGGCGGCCTTGGCGGCATCGTACATATCCCGGGCGTCGCAATAGGTCCACGACATGGGCTTTTCGCAGTAGACGTTCTTGCCTGCGGCCAGCGCGTCGAGGGTGACGGGCTTGTGCAGGCGGTTGTGGAGGGCGACATCTACCGAGGTGATCTCATCGTGCTTGAGCAGGTCGTGATAATCGGTATAGACGTAGGGAATGTTGTACTCTTGTGCCACCCGTCGCGCTTCGGCCTCGTTCAGGTCGGCGACGGCGACGATCTCGGCCTCTGGGATATTCTGGTATGTGGCCACGTGGCGCTTGCCGATCTGGCCGACACCGATCATGCCCAGACGTACCTTGTCTGCCATGGTCCGCTCTCCTTTGATAGTGAATAGTCAGCCGAGCACGTTGCGTGCCCGACCCGGACTGTTGATGCCATGTTCGATTTGACAGACTTTTGCCGGCAGAGGGCCGGCCACTCGGGTTATCGAGAGAGGGGCTCGACGACGCTATGCGGAGCGCCGCCATTTGTCGAGCACGTCGCGCACACGGGCGATCTGAATGCCCACCTCGGTATATTCGTCCTGACCCGTATGATGCTCGACACTATAATACCCCTGGTATCCGGCATCACGCAAGGTGGCCAGTTTGGCCTCTAGCGGTCCCTCGGTGATGTTCCAGGGGATATGGGTGTGGCATACCCAGGGCGCGACCAGGCGATCGGCCTCATCGACCTCCTCCGGTGTGCCCGCCCATCCGCCGATGTGGCATGATATGCCGAACCCGGGGTGATCGACTGCCTCGTAGAGCGCCTTGAGGTTGGACCATCTGCGCTCGGCGCCCCAGTGATTTTCGGCGCCCATCTTGAAGCCATGGTCCCAGGCGAACTGGGCATATTCCTTGTAACGCGAGACGATGAAATCGAACTCTTCGTTCGTCCAGATATCTCTGAGGCCGCCGGCGTCGACGCGCATGAATCGCGCACCCAGATAGGCGGCTGCCCTGAGATGGGCCCAGGCGTTCTCGCCGTTCGCTTCGCGCGTCTCGGGGTCATCATCCCATATGTGGGCACGATCCACGCACAGGTCGGCCAGCACCAGCTCGCGTTCTTCCAGGGCGTCCTTGACCTTGCTCAAATAGTCTTCATCGGTGCTGAGCATAAAGCCGTTCCAGATGTCGGCGGCATCAAGGCCGTAGCGGTACTTGCAGGTTTCCAGGTATCCAAAGAGGTCCATCTTGCCTTCGGAGAGCAGCCCGTGGAATGAGTAAGAAAGCACCGAGATCCTCATGTTGATCCCTCCTCGATGAGTGATGATGCCGACTGTGGCGATTCGACCGGCTCTGCCCGGAAGCGACGACATAGAGCAAGTCCGGTGCTCCAGTGCTCAGCACTGCCCCATATTATCCCGTTTATAGGGGAAATGCAACCGTTTGCGATCAAAAAAGTCGCCGAATACCCACCTTCCGAGGGGACTCGTTGAAATCGTCGGGCACTTGCCCTCGACGGGCGCAGGAGGGTACACTGCGCGGTGCACTGAATCGAACGTTGACCACATCGTGTCGGGGAGGCGAAATGGGCCTGACCATCGGATTGGATATCGGGACGACGAACCTGGGCGCCGTGATACTGGACTTCGAATCGGGCGAATTGCCGGCCCGGGCCACTGTGCCCAACTCGGCATCGCGCACGCCGGCGCCCGGGCGCGCCGAATTGGATATGGGAGAGCTGGAGGCGCTGGTACTGGAGGCGTTGCGCCGTGTGGTGAGCGCCTGCCCGCGGAATGTGGGGGAGGTACGGGGGATCGGCGTCACCGGGCAGATGCACGGCGCGGCGCTGATGAGCAGCGGCCCCCGGCCCGAACCGTTGGGACCGGCCGTCACCTGGCAGGATCGTCGTGTCCTGGATAAAGCTCCCGGGACGGACGAGAGCTATCTGGCGCAGATGGTGGTCCGAGCCGGCGGCCCGGAGGCATTCGAGCGTATGGGCTGCCTGCCGGCGGCGGGCTATCTGGGGCCCACGCTCTACTGGATGCAGTTGAACGACCGATTGCCCTCGTCGGCGGTGGCCTGCTTTATCCCCGACGCCGTGGTATCCATGCTCACCGGTGAGGCGCCGCGCACGGAACCCACCGATGGGGGAAGCTCGGGCATATTCGACATCGTCGCGCGAGACTGGGATCGGGGCCTTGTCGAGCGGCTGGGGCTGCCGGAGGCGCTTTTCCCGCCGGTAGGAGAGCCGGGCGATCCGGCGGGTGTGCTGCGCGTTGAGGTTGCCCGACAGGTGGGGTTGCCCGACGGTCTGCCGGTCGGGCTGGCCATCGGCGATAATCAGGCCAGCTTTCTGGGCAGTGTGGGGCAGCCGGAGGACGACCTGTTGCTGAATGTGGGCACCGGCGCCCAGATCTCGGCGCGGATGGACGCCTTTGGACGGGTGCCCGGGCTGGATACGCGGTATTATCCCGGGGGGCGCTATCTGCTGGTCGGCGCGGGGCTCTTTGGCGGGCGCACACTGGCCTATCTGCGCGATCTGTTCCGCCGGGTGGGGGCGTCGTTCTACGGCGGCGATGAGGAGGCGGTGAGCTATGATGCCATGTGCGCTCTGGCCGCCCAAGTGCCGCCCGGCTCGGACGGGCTGCGCTGTGTGCCGGCGTTCACCGGCACCCGGGAGGATCCCGATCTGCGCGCCAGCTACAGCGGGTTGACGCCGGAGAACCTGACCCCCGGTCATTTGACGCGGGCTATGCTGGAGGGAATGGCCGAGTCGTTCTATTCTTTCTATGAGCGCATGGAGCCGCTCATCGGTGGGCGCGGGCGTCTGGTGGGGTCGGGCAACGGTATTGCGCTGAATCCGCTTTTCGCGCGCATTCTGGCCCATCGCTTCGGGCTGGCGCTGCACCTGCCGGCGTCGCAGGAGGAGGCGTCGATCGGCGCGGCGCTGCTGGCCGCGGTGAGCGCCGGAGAGGTGGAGAGTCTGGACACTGCCGCGGCGTTGCTGCGCTATGACAGGGTGGTGCCGCCCAAGTTGTGAAAAAACAAGGGGGATGATCCCGGCCGGTATCGTCCCCCTGTTCAGTTCAGATGCAGATCAGGCGTCGATCTCGAACGGGGTGCCTCGTCGCGCCTCAGAGATGACGCGCATCACGGCCACCGCCTCATCCAGGCTGATGGGGTAGGGCTCGCCCCGACGCAGGGCGGCATAGAGCACATCCCACATGGAGGAGATGTCCACCGGATTGGACGGCGCCGCCTCAAAGGTCTCTTCGATCCAGGGCAGATCCTCGGGCGTGCCGTAACCGCTATCCGGCGTGCCGGGATCGGCCTGGCGCTCGGCCAGGGGGGCAGCCGGGTCGATGTAGCGCAGGGTGATGGTCGATCCGGTGCAGCTCAGGGCGCCCCGGCTGCCCCAGATCATGTACTCGGGCTCGGTGAGGGCGGCGCCACCGCTGATCTCCAGATCCACCAGGCGGCCGTTCTCGCCCCGAAGCACAATCTTGACATGATCCTCGGCATTGCCGACCGCGGCCACACGCTTTAGATCGCTCCACATATCCTTTACCGGCGAATCGAGAAACTGGAGGGCATGATCGACCACGTGGGGCCCCCAGTTCAGCAACTGGCCGCCTCCGTGAGCCAGCAGGGTTTGCCAGTCATCCCGACGCTGATAGCGCACCCGGCGCAGCTTGACCTCGAACACGTCGCCCAACAGGCCGGCGGCGATGATCTCGCGGATGTGCTGAAAGGCGGGCTCGAACCGGCGGTTGTGGCGCACGAACAGTTGCCCGGTCGAGCGCGCGGCCAGATCCTGCAGCGCCCGCGCCTGGGCATAGGTGGTGGCCATCGGCTTTTCGACCAGCGCGTGCTTGCCCGCCTCCAGCGCCATACGGACGTGCTCGTAGTGGTCGGTGGTGCGGCTGGCCACGTCCACCAGCTCGACATCGGCATCGGCGATGAGGTCGGCGGCGTTCTCATAGATGCGGCAGCCAAAGCACTCCTGTGCTTTCTCTCTGCGGTCGGACAGGGGGTCGCACACGGCCACCACGGTAAAGGTTTCGCGGCGCGCATCCAGCTCCCGGCAGTGCATGCCCCATCCTGCTCGTCCGAGCCCGATGATGCCCACACGAATGGGTTGTTGTTTCAACATATCTCTCCTCATTGATCTCAGAATCCAATCCGGCGTTCTCGAAAACAGATTTGTTTAGTCTGTTGTGGAGGCTATGCCTCTGCAACAGGGACCGAACATACGATTCATGCTCACCCGATACGCCCGGCGTGGCCTTATATGTGCGGCGACTCGTTTCTCGAGCACGCTCCAGATCGCCTCGGATCAGGCGTGTGCCAGGCGGCGGGGCAGCACGCTATCGGTCATGATCAGGCGCTCTAACAGACGGGCCTGCAGCTCGGCACGTACGGAGGCATGGGCGGGATCGCCCCACAGGTTGTGTAGCTCGTCGGGGTCCTCCTGCAGATCGAAAAGCTCGCCATAGGGTCGGCCGGCATACACCGTCAGCTTGTAGCGCTGAGTGATGAGGGTGCGCAGGCGCAGCCCCAGATAGTCCTCGTCGTTCTCGACGATGACGCTATCCTGTACGCTCTGGCATTCGCCGCGCAGTTGAGGCGCCAGAGAGGCTCCGGGCCAGGGCGGCAGATGCAAGGGGGCCTCGGGGAAGGCCGGCAGCTCTCCCTCGGGAATGGGCACGCCGCACAGATCCAGCAGGGTGGGGGCGAAATCGAGCAAGCTGGCCAACCCGGAGGTGGCGACACCCTGCGGGAAATGCCCCGGCCAGCTCCAGATAAAGGGCACGCGCAGCAGCCCCTCAAAGTGGAAGGGGCCTTTGTTGATGAGCCAGTGATCGCCCATCATATCGCCGTGATCGGCCATAAAGATGACGATGGTATTCTCGCGCAGGCCCAGCGATTCGAGCCGATCCAGCACCCGCCCCACTTCCTGGTCGATGAAGGAGATCATCCCGTAGGTGCGGGCGATGATCTCGCGGATCTGCTCGTCACCCACACGGGTGGGCTCGCGGCGGCCACTGAGCTGCATGGCCGACTCGTATATCTCGCGGTAGAACGGCGCCAGATCGTCCAGTTCGCCCGCGCGGCGCGCGGGGAGCGGAATGGACGCCGGATCGTACATCGAAGCCCAGGGCTCCGGCGGGCAAAAGGGATGGTGCGGATCGGGGAAGGAGCACCACAGGAAAAAGGGCTCTTGGGCGTCGGCCTGCCGTTCGAGAAAGGCGATGCTGCGATCGGCCACCCAGCGGTTAAAGTGTAGCTCCTGAGGCAGCGCCATGGTCCAGCTTTGTTCGGCGCCGGTGGGAGAGGGCATGCCCGCCTCGGGGGAGAGCAGCCGCACGGCGTCGGGGTGCTCGCGCCGGAGCCAGTTGAGATAATCGCCGAATACGCCGCTCCCATGGCCGCCGACGAACTCGACCGTCTGTATGCCATAGTAGGGTTGGGGGAGCCCCTGCACCCGCCCCGATTCCCACAACGGCCTCGACTCGGCGAATCGTTGAGGGTCGATCGTCTTCGGATCGATTCCGTTGGGTGAGTTAAAGTTGCTCAGGTGCAGCTTGCCCACGGAATGAGTGCGGTAACCCGCCTCGGTCAGTGCGCCGGGCACGGTGGGCAGATCCTGCCTCAGGGGGATGCCGTTGGTGCGCACGCCGTGTCCCCGGGGCGTGAGGCCGGTGAACCAGGTCGATCGTCCGGGCATACACAGGGGGTTATTGACATAAGCGCGTTCAAAGCGCACGCCGGACTGTGCGATACGGTCGATATTGGGGGTACGCAATATCGTGTTGCCGTAGCAGCTCAGGTGATCGGCGCGGTGCTGGTCGGTGACAAAGCACAGAACATTGGGACGGTGAGACATGGCGCGCTCCTCTCCGCGATGATCGTTCCGGCACATGGTGGGTAGCATACGCCCCCGGAGGCGGGGCGTCAAACGGGGATGCCGGGCTGACAAGCCGGGAAGTAACCCTTCCGAAAGGGCGAACCGCTCGCTCCGGGCAGAGGTCTGCGGAAGGGGATACCCAACTATGACGCTGCCCTTGTATGACGGTGCAATATAGCATATGATAGGCATGACCTGTTGGCATCTCTTGCGGGGCGGGCCGGTTTCTTTCGAGTATATGGCATGTGTCCGTGGTCGAGGAGGATCACATACAAGGGGGTGGGTCCGATGCCGTACTTTGAAACCTACATCAAAGATCCGCTGGTGGAGGGAATGTCTTCCTGAGCATGGCCATGGAGGATGCTCCCCTGTGGCTCGCGGGCGTTTGATTTTCAGCGCACGCTGGATAACCTCTACGCCAAGCAGCACCCCGATGGATTCATCTGCCGCGAGATCGTAGAAGCCGACGGGTCGGACCTGTTCTACCGCCACGATCCTCCATCCACCGGACCCAATGTGCTGCCCTGGGTCGAATGGGAGCATTATCAGACGATCGGCGATGATGAGCGGCTGGCGCGGGTGTTCCCCGTGCTGGTGGCCTATCACCGATGGCTGCGCGCCTATCGCACCTGGCCCGACGGTAGCTACTGGACCTGTGGATGGGGGTGCGGCATGGATAATCAGCCGCGTACCGGCGGAGGCGTGCAGCATGCCTGGTGGTATCACGATCATATGGCCTGGATCGATACCTGTCTGCAGCAGATCCTGTCGGCGAGACTGCTGACCGAGATGGCGCGGGTGTTGGGGCGTCGCGATCAGGTGGCCGATATGGAGCGGGAGATCGAGGCGCTGACGGCGCTGGTGAACGAGCGGATGTGGGATGAGGACACTGCCTTTTACTACGACCGGCGCGCCGACGGCAGCCTGTCCGATGTCAAGACCATCGGCGCATACTGGGCGCTGCTGGCCGACGTGGTGCCGGGCGATCGGCTGGCGCGGTTCGTGGCCCATCTGGAGAATGAGGCCGAGTTTGCCCGGCCGCACCGGGTGCCGGCGCTCTCGGCCGATCATCCGGCCTATGCCGCCGATGGGGGGTACTGGTGTGGTGGTGTATGGGCGCCCACCAACTATATGGTGCTGCGTGGGCTGACACAGGCGGGCTATGACGATCTGGCGCACGAGATCGGCCTGAACCACCTGACCCGGGTTGTTCAGGTGTTCGAAAAGACGGGCACTGTGTGGGAGAACTATGCGCCCGAGATGGCGGCCCCGGGTCAGGCCCAGCGCGACTTTGTGGGGTGGACCGGCCTGCCGCCGGTGGCGGTGCTGTTCGAGTATGTGTTCGACCTGCGCCCCGATGTGCCCGCCGGACGGTTGCTGTGGGACGTGCACCTGACGGAGGAGCATGGGGTGGAGGATTATCCCTTTGGGCCGGAGGGGATGCTGACGTTGCATTGCGCCGCCCGATCGTCCACTGCAGAACGACCTCGCATCGAGGCACGTTCGAACGTGCCGCTGACCTTCGAACTACGCTGGGCGGGGGCGTCGAGGAGCATCGTATCGGAACGTAACACGGAACGGAACATAATCCCCGGTGGGGGAGGTCCGCGGCGCCACGCGGGTCTCCCCCACCGTATAACCGCCGGTTATTTCGTCCCGAATCGACCGTTTCGTACCCCGGCCGGACGGTTCCTGTCTACCTTGTATCGTAGAATGGTGGCAGAACAATTCATTCCAGCCGTTGTGGAGGGACATCATGCCAGAAGACGCCGCACAGATCAAGGCTCAACGTCTGAGTCGCATCTCCTATCTGCTCTATCGTCACCCTCGGGGCCTCAAGGCATCCGAGCTGGCCAAATTATGCAACGTCACCTCACGCACGATTCTGCGTGACCTGCGCGATCTGGAGGAGATGGGCATTCCGCTGTGGGATGGCGACTGTAACCCGCCGCGTTACAGCATCATCGCCGGCTATTATCTGCCGCCGGTCCATCTGACGCTGGACAATGCGCTGGCGCTCTATCTTTCGACGCGGCTGCTGGCGCGCTATGCCGATAACTATGATCCTCACATTGTGGATGCCCTGTCCAAGCTCTCGACCATTCTGCCCGAGCCCATCGCAGAATCAGTGCAGGCCACGGCGAGCAGCCTGATGAACCGGCAGCCCAACGAGACCTTTTGCCGGGTGATGAGCGCGCTGACGCTGGGCTGGGCTACAGGTCGCAAGGTACGGATACGCTATCTGACGGCCGAGAGCGATGCCGAGCGCGAATGCGTGTTATGCCCCTACCTGATAGAGCCCTCGGCGGTGGGTAACTCTACCCACGTCGTCGGTCACGCCAGCCATGTGGACGCCCTGCGCACCTTCAAGGTCGAGCGCATTGTGGAAGCCCAATTGCTAACCGAATCGTTCGAAGTGCCGGAGAATTTCGACGGCCTGGCGCTGCTCAACTCGGCCTGGGGCATCATGTTCGGAGATGAGACTCAGGAGGTGGTGCTGCGTTTTGCGCCGGTGGCCACCCGCCGGGTCAAGGAAACATGCTGGCATTCCTCACAGTGTCTGGAGGATACCGCGGACGGCGGGTGTGTGCTGCGCCTGTGGGTGGCGCATCCAGAAGAGATGCGCTACTGGATTCTGGGCTGGGGGCCGCAGGTCGAGGTGCTGGCGCCGGCCTCTCTGCGTGATCTGGTGGCGGGCGAGGCGCGGGCCATGGCGGCGGTGTATGATGGAGAGGATGTGGGGTGATTGCCCCTTGCGTCTTTGCAGACGCGGTGACCCGTGCAGATGGGGCCTGTCGGCGATGTCAGGCCCCATCTGCATTTCTGCTATCTCAGCACGTAATAGGTGCCGCGCTTTTGCCCGATCTTGAGCAGAATCCCCCGGCTGACCAGCTCGGCCAGGTCGCGCCGCAGGGTCTCGGCGCTGACATCGGGGCACAACGCCTGATAATCGCGGTTGGTGATCTGCTCGTGCTCATCCAGATAGGCCAGGGCCAGCGCCTGCCGGGGGTTGAGGCCCGCACCCTGCAGTCGACCCGGCACCGGACGCGGTGCGGTCAATCGCTCGCCCGCGCCCCACAGCACCACGCGGAACCCGTTGGTCGTCTCCTCAAAGGTGGGGTCGGGCAGTCCCTCGGCGTGGAGCAGGGCGACCATCCGGTCGATGCCGTAGCCCAGCCGCTCGATGTGCCCCATGTCGGCCAGCATCTGCACGATGATTTCGTTGCGTGAGAATCGCTCGTCCAGGATATTGTCCACCGTGACGTGGCCCGGCAGCCGCCCGGGGCTGTACACCTCGATGCGATCCGAAAAGATGAGCAGGCGGATGCCGTCGCCCGATATGGAATAGTCACGGTGAGCGACGGCGTTCACAATCGCTTCGCGCACCGCCTCGGGCGGATATTCGGGGCGCTGCACGCGCTCCATACCCACCAATCGGGCGCCGTGGCGCATATTGGCCGTGACAAACGCCTCCGCCCGGGTGATCTGATCGGGTAACGGGCCGCGGATCTCCTCGCGCACGAACCGGTCGCCCATCTGAGGCCCCACATAGCGCACGGCGACGATCTCGGATGAGCGCACAAACCGCTCCGGCTCGCGGCCAAAGAGCAGGATGCCGGCATAGGTGGGGCGGCCGGTGGTATGACTCAGGCCACCTCGCCGCCGCAATACCTCTGATAGCGAGAGGGTGGGGGGCATGCCCATTGCATCGGCATAGCGCTGCACCCGCTCCCAGTCGATATCGTCGTCGTCGGCCTCATCCACCTCTTGCGCGTCATAGCCGATCTGCCCGCGGCGGATGAGGAGGCTCTTGATCTCGGCGGAGGAAAGAGGCAGGTTCTCGCGCCCCTCTCGCCGGAGGTAGCGTCCGTTCACCGAGTAGACGTGGGGCAGGCCCCGGGGTACCTGGAGTACGATCACGGCGTCGCGGGAATCTTCATCGACCATCCGCTCGGGCAGGGGCACCACCAGGCGCGGCTCGCACAACAGCACTGCCTCCATGGCGCGCTCCAGCGCCGCGTCGGCATCGGTCACGCCCATCACCGGGCGCACATTCCCGACGATGATGACGGTGCCGCCCTCGGCGTTGGCCAGGCTTATCAGGGTTTCGGCCAGGCGTGACGCGCCGGTGCGCTCGGGTACCAGCTCGACCTGCGGGCCGCGTCCGGCGTTTAGCAGTGTGACGATCTCGCGCCAGTTCATGATCGCTCCTCTCGATGCCCGCGCGTGGGATGGGCGGTGAACGAAAAGACCTTCATCGCGCGATGAAGGTCTTTTTTTCTATTCCGGAGGACCGCGCCGCGCTACTCTTCGCGCAGGCGGGCGGTGGTCGATTCGTCGGCCTGGGCCGAGAGCGCCACCGGCAATACCTGGTCCATGGAATCCACGAACACAAAGTTGAGCCGTTTGCGCAGTCGCGGCGGCACCTCAGAGACGTCGGGCCGGTTACGCTTGGGCAACAACATGGTCTTGAGTCCCGCCCGATGAGCCGCCAGAGCCTTTTCGCGCAGCCCGCCGATGGGCAACACGCGCCCGCGCAGGGTGATCTCGCCGGTCATGGCCACATCCCGCGAGACCGCCCGGCCGGTGAGGGCCGAGATCAACGCGGTGGCGATAGTGACGCCGGCGGAGGGGCCGTCCTTGGGCACGGCGCCCTCGGGCACATGGATATGAATATCGATCTTGTCGAAATCCAGATCGCCAAAGCCCCACTGCTCGGCACGCGAGCGGGCATAGCTCAACGCCGCCTGAGCCGATTCCTGCATGACCTCACCCAGCTGACCGGTGAGGGTCAATGCGCCCTTGCCGGGTACGATGCTCACCTCGATAGAGAGGGTATCGCCACCCGCCTCGGTCCAGGCCAGCCCCGTGGCCACACCGACCTGATCGCTCTCTTCGGCGGCGCCGACGGTAAAGTGGGGCGGCCCCAGATATTTGACCAGCGATTGCTTGCCGATGATCTTGGGTGCCGGTTTGTGCTCGGCCAGCCGTCGGGCGACCTTGCGGCAGATGTTCGAGATCTCGCGCTCCAGGTTACGCACGCCCGCTTCGTGTGTGTACTCGCGAATCAGCGTGCGGATCACGGCGTCCGAGAAGGAAAGCTCCTTGACGCCCGTCTGCTCCAACTGGCGCGGGATAAGGAATCGGCGAACGATCTGCACTTTTTCCTCTTCCATATAGCCGGGGAACTCGATCACCTCCATGCGGTCCAGCAGCGCCGGCGGGATCGGGTCCAGCAGGTTGGCGGTGGTGATGAACATCACCTTGGAGAGATCAAAGGGCACCTCCAGATAATGATCGGAGAATGCCGCGTTCTGTTCCGGATCCAGTACCTCCAGCAGGGCCGATGCGGGATCGCCGCGAAAATCGATGCCGAGTTTGTCGATCTCGTCCAGCATAAACACCGGGTTGGACGTTCCGGCCCGGCGCATGGTCTGGATGATGCGCCCCGGCAGGGCGCCTACATAGGTGCGCCGGTGCCCGCGGATCTCGGCCTCGTCGCGGATGCCCCCCAGGCTCACGCGCACAAACTCGCGCCCCAGCGACTGGGCGATCGAACGGCCCAGGGAGGTTTTACCCGTGCCGGGAGGCCCCACAAAGCACAGAATCGGGTTGCGCATCTTGTCCCGGGCCAGGCTATAGACGGCGATATGCTCCAGGATACGCTCTTTGGCCTTGGGCAGGCCATAGTGCGTCTCGTCCAGGATGCGCGCCGCCCGCGTGATATCGAGATTATCCTCGCTGGCATTCCCCCAGGGCAGGTCCAGAATCCAGTCCAGATAGGTGCGAATGATACCCACCTCAGGCGCGGCAGAGGGCATGGTCGTCAGCCGGGCCAGTTCCTTCTCGGCCTTGTCGCGCACCTCATCGGGCAGGTTCGTCTCTTCGATCTTGGCGCGCAGGTCGTTCATCTCCTGCATCACCGGATCGCCCTCGCCCAGTTCGTTCTGGATCGCCCGCATCTGTTCGCGCAGGAAATACTCTCGCTGGCTGCGGTCGATCTCTTGCTGCACCTGCGACTGGATGCGGTTCTCCAGTTCGAGCACATCCAGCTCGGAAGCCAGCACGATGCTGGCCTTTTGCAGTCGCTGGGTGGCATCGGCCAGCTCGAGCATCTCTTGTCGCTCGGATACGTTCAGATCCAGCACCGAGGCGACCAGATCGGCCAGGGTGCCGGGATCCTCGGTGTTCATGGCCGCGACATAGGCATCCTCGGGGATGTTGCGGCTGTACTGGAGCACCTTGTCGAACAGGGCGAGCACCGCGCGCATGAGCGCCTCGGTGGCCAGGCCGGATTCGACCGTCTCGTCCAAAGGCGTTACTTCGGCGGTGATGTACGGCTGCGCGCCGGTGAACGCCAGCACGCGCACGCGCCGCTGCCCCTGCACCCAGATGCTGGTGGTGCCGTCGGGCATGCGCAGCTTGCGCCCAATGACGACCTCGGTGCCCACCGTATACAGGCTCTCAGGCGCAGGATCCTCGATTTCGTCGCGCTGCGCCACCACGACCAGACGCCGATCGGACTCTATGGCCGCTTCCACGGCCTTGAGCGAACGATCGCGTCCGACCAAAAGGGGGACCACCATATGCGGGTAGATTACCGAATCCCGCAGGGGCAGTACCGGGAACTCTTCGATATCAAAATCGCGGCTGGGCAGTTCGAAATCATCGCCCAACCAACTGTTGAATTCGCTGGGATCGGTCAAAAATTGATTGGCCATCCGGCTTCTTGTGCCTCCAACAGAACGTAGATCAGAGCTACTATACCTACAGTGCCGGACTGCGTCAAGCCCGGAGCGGGCCTCCCCGCCCGGGCTTGACGATCGCGCGCCGCATACACGGCGTTTATCGGCTCGCGACGGTTTCAAAAGCGTATCATCCTATAGTATACCATTTATGGCAGGCAGGCAAAAAGCAGAGCAGGGTGAAAATAGAAAAAAGGCGGTAGCAACACGTTTTGTCAGTTCGGCCTGTCGCAGGGGAATGCATAGAATCGTTCTCTCGACGCCTTCCGGTTGAGATCGCCCGAGGTTGCGTCCAGATGTGCATGGGGGCGGCCAT
>JBMNOI010000166.1:0-6623 GCA_050942995.1 Anaerolineae bacterium | reverse complement strand
TGTCGCGGCTCGCCGCGTCCAGTGCCTTGGGATCCTGCAACGCCTCACCCAGGCCGACATTCACCACGACCTTTTCCAGGCGCGGTACTTCCATCACGTTGCTATACGAGAAGCGTTCCATCATTGCCGGAACGATCTCTTCACGATATAGGTCCTTCAACCTCGCCATACTTTACACTCCTCGGTCGCCTGCCCGTGTACGGCCCGCGCCGGCCGACTAGTCCACCACTTCATCGCAGCGACGGCAAATGCGCGACTTGGTGCCGTCTGACGCGATCCGATAGCCCACCCGGGTAGGCCTGTCACAATGCGGGCAGACCAGCGCAACGTTCGACACGTTGATAGGGGCCTCGCGCTCGATGATGCCAAACTGCGTGCGCACGTCGCCGGTGCGTCGCTGGTGCTTTTTCACCATATTCACACCGGAAACCGTCACCCGCCCTTCCTTAGGAAAGACCGTGTGCACCGTGCCCCGCATCCCCTTATCGTCACCGCTGATCACCTCAACGGTATCGCCCTTTTTGATTTTCCTCTTCATTACCTGCTCCTCGTCGCTACCGTCTCTGCCGATGGTGCACCGATCAGCCGCTAAAGCACCTCGGGCGAGAGCGAAATGATGCGCATAAAGCCTCGCTCGCGAAGCTCACGTGCCACGGGGCCAAAGATGCGTGTGCCACGCGGGTTCTGCGCCGCATCGAGAATGACGGCAGCGTTATCATCGAACCGAATGTGGGAGCCATCGGGGCGGCCGTACTCTTTGGCCGTACGCACCACCACAGCACGCACTACGTCCTTCTTTTTCACCGACCCACCGGGGTTGGCCTCTTTGACCGAGGCGATGATGATATCACCCACGCCGGCATACTGGCGCTTGGAACCTCCCAGCACCTTGATGCACATGATCTCGCGCGCGCCCGTGTTGTCGGCCACTTTGAGCCTGGTAAACGCTTGAATCATCTTTCGTCATCCCATCTTCCTGAGATAGATCCGCCGGCTCCTGGGTCACACCCTGGAAGCGCACCGGCGCCTCAGACCGCCCGACTACAGGCCGGCCCGATCCAGCACCTCGATCACGCGCCAACGCTTCCGGCGGCTCATGGGGCGAGACTCTTCGATTCGCACGAAATCGCCCTCCCGGCAGGTGCCCTCTTCGTCATGAGCCATGAACTTTTTGCTCTGGCGCATGACCTTGTGGTATAGCAGGTGGCGCCTGGTCGTCACAACCTCGACCACCACCGTCTTTTGCATCTTGTCGCTTACGACACGACCGTCCATTACTTTGCGCGGCATGTTCTACTGCACCTCCGCCTCTATCTCCATCTCACGCAGCACCGTCTTGACGCGTGCGATATCCTTACGCACCTGCCGCACCCGACTGGTGTCGTTCAGCTGCTTGGTTGCCAATTGAAAGCGAAGGTTGAACAACTCCTGGTACAGCTCGTCCAGGCGTCGAGTCAGTTCATCCCGCGAAAGATCGCGCAGTTCCTGTGCCTTCATGCCACTTCACCTCCGCCCATCACCTCGCGACGCACAAATGTCGTCTCGATAGGAAGCTTTTGAGCGGCCAGGCGCAGTGCATTGCGCGCCACAGACTCTTCAACCCCGCTCACCTCAAAGATGATACGCCCGGGCTTGACCACGGCCACATAGTGGTCCACAGAGCCCTTACCGCTACCCATGCGGGTTTCGGCGGCCTTCATCGTCACCGGCTTGTCCGGGAAGATGCGAATCCATAGCTGGCCGCTACGGCGCATCTGGCGGACGATGACCCGACGTGCGGCCTCGATCTGCCGGCTGGTGATCCATGCGGGCTCGACGGCCTTGAGCGCAAAATCGCCGAACTGCATCTCAGAGCCGCGCATCGCCTTACCCTTCATTCGGCCGCGATGCTGCCTGCGATACTTGAGCCTCTTTGGCATCAACATGCTACGATACCCCCTGCGCGCCGTCAGAAGCCTGCGCGACCTCGGGCATCACATCGCCCCGATAGATCCACACCTTGACGCCGATACGGCCAAAGGTGGTCAGAGCCTCATCATGCGCGTAATCAATATCCGCTCGAAGAGTGTGCAGCGGCACGCGCCCCTCACGGGCCCATTCTCGCCGCGCCATTTCGGCGCCCGACAGACGCCCACTGCAAGCAATACGTATGCCTTTCGCTCCGGCACGCATGGCCCGCGTGATGGCCTGACGCATGGCCCGCTTCTGCGAGACCCGCCGCTCAAGCTGCTCGACAACGCTCTCAGCCACGACTCGGGCATCCAGCTCGGGCCGCTCGACCTCCACCACGTCCAGCCGCAGATTCTTGCCCTGAACAGCCGTCATCTGCTCCAGATCGGCCTTGAGGGCATTCACGTTCGAGCCCTTGCGCCCGATAACGATGCCCGGCTTGGCCGTTGCGATCGTGATGGCGATCTGCTTGGGAAACCGCTGGATCTCGATGCGAGAGATACCCGAACGCCCCAGCTTCTCATGAATCATATTCCGGATGGCGATATCCTCGGTCACCAGGCGCGCATATTCCTCGCCCTCGGCATACCATTTGGATTCCCAATCCTTGATAACGCCTAGTCTAAAGCCTATCGGATGTACCTTGCGGCCCAAGTTTTCCTCCTTCTATCACATGCGCGCCGGCCCGGATCAGGCCTCTTTTTCGGCCAGAACGACCGTGATGTGAGAGCTTCGCTTCAACAACGGTTTGTAACGGCCTCGTGCGCCGGCCATGCCCCGCTTGAGCGTGGGGCCCTCGTCGGCCATGATCTGCGAGACATACATCTCTTCGATCGACAGCCCGAGGTTCTCCTCGGCATTGGCCGCCGCCGACCGGATGGTCTTGGCCACCTCTTGCGCGGCCGCCTTGGGCGTAAAGCGCAGCACATTCAGCGCGTCGTTCACATCGAGCCCACGCACCATGTCCACTACTAAACGCACCTTTTGGGGCGACATTCGAATGTACTTGGATACTGCTCGGACTTCTGCCATGCCCGTTCTCCTCAACCACCACATCCATCGGGCCCTGAAGGCCCCTCGTGCGGGTTATGATCGCCTGCGATGCCTACCGGCGGGTTCTGCGCTCTTTGGCGTCGTGCCCACGGAAATACCGTGTGGGAGCGAACTCGCCCAACCGATGCCCCACCATATTCTCTGTGATATAGATGGGGATATGCCGGCGCCCATCGTGAACCGCGATGGTATGCCCCACCATCTGTGGAAAGATCATCGAAGCCCGCGACCAGGTCTTGATGACCCGTTTCTCTCCACGGAGGTTCATCTCTTCGACCTTTTTCAAGAGCTTGGCCGATACAAACGGGCCCTTTTTCAGCGATCGCGACATTCTCTATCCTCCTGCCATTGACGGGCCGTTCCGCCAACCCCTCCAGACCTCTCCTGCATCAGGGCGCCGGAAGGGCTGCCTGTTACCGCCCCGAACCGCGCCTGCGCACGATGTACTTGTCCGTCCTTTTGTTCCTGCGTGTCTTGTAGCCCAGAGTCGGCTTCCCCCAGGGCGTCTTGGGCCCGGGCATACCGACGGGGGCCTTGCCCTCACCACCACCATGCGGATGGTCACGCGGGGTCATGGCCGAGCCACGGGTCTTGGGACGCTGCCCCAGCCATCGAGCACGTCCGGCCTTCCCGATCTTGATATTGCCATGCTCCACGTTACCTACCTGGCCGATGGTGGCCATGCACTCGCGCCGTACCATGCGTACCTCGCCGGAGGGCAGTCGCAGCGAAGCGTACCCCCCCTCGCGCGCCACCAGCTGCGCGCCGGTGCCCGCGGCACGGGCCAACTGACCGCCCTTGCCCTGATACAGCTCGATATTGTGCACCACCGTACCCAACGGAATACGGTCCAGCGGCAGCGCGTTACCTACACGGATCTCGGCGTCGGGGCCCGCCATCACTTCATCACCCACTTTGAGGCCCATCGGCGCCAGGATGTAGCGCTTTTCACCGTCCGCATACACCAGCAGGGCGATGCGCGCCGAACGGTTCGGATCATACTCGATTGAGGCGACCCGCGCCGGAATTCCCTTTTTGTCTCGCTTAAAGTCGATTATCCGGTAGCGACGCTTGTGGCCGCCGCCACGCCGCCGCACCGTGATCTTGCCACGAAAGTTGCGCCCTGCCTTGCTCTTGAGCGGCGCAAGCAGCGACTTTTCGGGCTCGGTCTTGGTAATCTCCTCGAACGAGTGCCCCGTCATTCCCCTCCGCGAGGGGGTGGTGGGCCTATAAACCTTGATAGCCATTGATCGTTCCCCTCAGTTCACCGGCTTGCCGGGATGTGTCCTCTACCCACGTCGGGCGCCAAGCCTATACACCCTCGAAGAAGCTAATGCTCTCTCCGGGGGCCAGCGTCACGACGGCCTTTTTCCAGTCAGGCATTTTGCCGATATGTCGGCCAAAACGACGCTGCTTGCCGCGGACGGTCATCATGTTCACATCCTGAACCTTGACGTTGAACGCAGTCTCTACCGCCCGGCGCACTTCGTGCTTGTTAGCCCGCACGTCCACCTCAAAGGTGTACCGACGGAGCACATCCGATTGATAGCTGCTCTTTTCCGTCAAGACAGGCCGTTTTATCACTTCATACGGGTGCATTGCGCCACTCTCCATCTTTCAGCTCAAGGCGTCAGCACTCTGCCTGGCTGTCTATTCCGAGTCCAGCAGGGTGTGGACCATATCCACCGCGTCCTGCGTCAACACCACATAATCATACCCCAGAATATCGCGCACGCTCAGGCAATTGGCGCGTAGGGTCTTGACGTTGGGCAGGTTACGGGTAGAAAGCTCGACATTCTCGTTTGCCTTCGGCAGCAGAATAAGCACCGAGGCATCCAGATTCAGCCGTTGCAAAAGGGCGCTCATCTCTCGCGTCTTGGGCGAGGGCATCTCGAGGTGCTCCATCACCACCACCTGATCGTCCTGTGCCTTGACCGAAAGGGCCGAGCGCAGCGCCAGGCGCCTCATCTTGCGGTTCATCCGCTGGGCGTAGCTACGAGGCTGCGGGCCGAATACCGTGCCGCCACCCCGCCACTGCGGGGCGCGAATGCTCCCCTGGCGAGCACGCCCGGTGCCCTTTTGCCGCCACGGCTTGCGACCACCACCTCTTACCTCAGCGCGCGTCTTGGTCTTGTGCGTCCCCAAGCGAGCATTGGCTTGCTGGCGCAGCAGCGCCTGATACATCACGGCCACGTTGGGCTCGATGCCGAATACTCTGTCGCGCAGTTCAATTTCCCCGACCGTTTCACCGGCCATGTTGCGAACCGGTACTTGCATTGCCATCTCTCCTGCGTTTCGTCTGCTCAGCAGCGACAGGCCTTTGATCGGGCCGCTCATCCCCGGCAAGGGACGGCCGCGAGGCCCTTCTGCATCCTATCCCTGCAAGGCGCGCTTCTTGCGGGCCTCGGCCGTTTTGACAGCGCTCCGAACAAAGATCAACCCGTTCTTCGCGCCGGGAACCGCGCCGCGTACGGCGATCACGTTACGCTCGGCATCCACATGAACCACTTCCAGATTCAAAATGGTCACACGCTGATTGCCCATGCGTCCCGGACCGCGCTTCCCCTTGAATATCCGTCCGGGAGTGGTGCCGGCACCGAGCGAGCCTACGGCACGCTGCCGGTCAGACTGTCCGTGGGTGACAGGGCCACCGCCAAAGTTGTGCCGCTTCATGGCACCGGCGAACCCTTTACCCTTGGAGATGCCGACCACGTCGATCAGGTCGCCAGGCTTGAACAAGCTAACATCAATCATCTGACCGACCTGATACTGGTCTACATCGTCGGTGCGAATCTCGCGCAAATGACGAAGTGGCGGCAGGTTCTTGAGGTGGCCCGCCTCGGGCTTGTTCAGGCGCTTGGCATGACCAAAGCCGATCTGGATGGCGTTGTAGCCGTCCCGATCCACCGTCTTGATCTGCGTGACGTAGCAAGGCCCCGCCTCGATCACCGTGACGGGAACGATCTCGCCCCTCTCGGTGAATATGCGGGTCATTCCGAGCTTTTTACCCAAAAGTCCGTTTCTGGTTGCCATTTCTTTCCCTCAGGGGGATACGTTTGGTAGCCACCGCACGGCATGCGCCCGGTAGGGCTACAAGGGCTTCCCTTTCCCCCGTTGATTCCCTTCCCTTATGAATCGCCAACCCTGCGCTAGAGCTTGATCTCGATGTCTATGCCCGCAGGCAGATCCAACCGCATCAGGGCATCGATGGTCTTTGAGTTCGGATCCAGCACATCGATGAGCCGCTTGTGCGTACGGATCTCGAGGGCCTCACGCGAATCCCGATCGATGAACGGGGAACGTGCCACTGAGAACTTTTCGATGCGCGTAGGTAGGGGCACCGGTCCCACCACAGCCGCCCCCGTGCGTTCTGCCGTATCCACGATCTGCCGCGCCGACTGATCCAGCACGCGGTGATCGTACGCCTTGAGCCGAATTCTGATTCTTTGCTGTCTGGCCATACTGTGCCGGGATCGAGGGCGCGCAAAGGCGCCCTCTGCCCCATCCTCCTCCCAGGTTACTATTCGATAATTTCCGTAAGGACACCGGCACCGACGGTGCGGCCGCCCTCCCGGATGGCAAAGCGCGAGCCCACTTCCAGCGCCACCGGCGTGATCAAC
>JBMNOI010000032.1:0-33305 GCA_050942995.1 Anaerolineae bacterium | reverse complement strand
AGCCCAAGCCCTTTGAGGTAGTTACGGCTGATGATGGCGCTTTGCAGCGGCGTATCCTTCTGGGTTACGTCGGTTTCGACGACCACCCAGCCGTCAAAGGTTACGCTGCGCAGCGTGTCAAAGATGCTCGGAAAATCGACAAAGCCCTCGCCCAGCTCGATAAAGATGCCGTTTGCCGAGAAGGTACCATAGTCCCATCCCTCGGCGACACCCTGCTTGAGCACGTTCGGGTCGATGTCTTTGATGTGCAGCGTATAAATGCTGTCGGCATAGTCGCGCACAAACTGAGCGGCATCGGAGCCGGCCCAGGCGAGGTGACCGATATCGGGCCCCTGGAATACCAGGCTCTTATCGACCAACGAGAACAGCCGGTCCACCTCTTCACGGGTCTCGATCACGCTGCCTACATGATTGTGGAAGCAGATGCGGACGCCATAGCGCAGGCTGATCTCGCCCACGCGGTTGAGTGCTTTGGCAAACTGGGCGTACTCTTCGTCGGACATTCCATCTTCGAGGGTCACGCGCCCCGATTTCTCGCGACGCGTCAGCGGGCTGGCCGCCACATACATCTCAGTCAGGCCCAACGCCTGCGTCAGTTTGGCCGCATTCTCGGCCTGGGCATAGATATCCTCTTCCTCGTCTTTGTCCCAGAACCGGGCGCCCAGATAGCCGGGGGCCGGGGCCAGACCGAACTCGGAGAACGATGCCAGGATTTCCTCGGCCGGCCGGGAATCACCGAGGTGGACCGGCATACCCTCGAACCCTGCCTGCGCGATCTCTGCCATCACCTGTTCCCGGGGGAACTCGATGCCTCTTTTTCGAGCGAACGATCCCCAGGTGATTCCGCCACATGCGATCTTCATCTTGCGTCTCCTTTGAACGATGGTTTGCTGCGTGTTTGGGGCTCGCGCAGCCTGATATGGGGGTTGCCCATGGATCAGCGATTGGGATGTATATGTCGCACCGGGACGTTGTGGGTGCATCCCGGGATCCTAGCCGGAGGCACGCAACGATGCCGCTCATCGTGCCTGAAACGATCGATGAGGCGGCACGGGTGTCTCGAGATGCTCTTGTTTTTGCGAGTTGGGTGTGGGCCGGTGGCGTCCGCTCCCCCCACGGGACGCCACCGGCTGCCGGCACCAGGACGCATTTGACGCCCGGGTTGCTGCACAAGTACGGGGCCGCATCGGGCATGCCGGGTGCGGCGGAATCTTGTGCTTTATCTCGTTGTGAGGGCGTAGCCTCTACAACGAGGTCGACGGCTTGTTTTGCAGGCACGATCTAGGATGGGCGGGCCGATACCGAATTCTGGGGCAGGCCTTCCGGCGTGCATCCACATGAGCGGCGAATCACCAGTGAAGTCGGCAATACAATCGTCTCGGGCGTGCGTTGTGGATCGTTGATGCACTGCATGAGCAGTCGAACGGCTTCAACGCCCATCTCATTGATCGCCTGTCTTATCGTCGTCAACGGCGGGTTGGCCCGCGCTGCCTGCTCGATGTCATCGAATCCCACGACGGCGATATCGTCCGGCACGCTCAGCCCATGGCTTTGTATCGTCTGGATCGCGCCAATGGCCATGAGGTCCGAACAGGCGAATACGACATCAGGCGGCTTGGGCAGGGCGAGAAGCTCCTGCATCGCCCGTCGGCCGCTCTCGGCCTCGAAATCTCCTCGTACAACATATCTTGAATCCCACCGCAGCCCGTGTGTACGGATGGCTTCGCGATAGGCGGAATATCGCTCTCGACCATGGCGCATATTCCGCGGCCCGGCGATCAATCCAATCCGCTGATAGCCATGAGCGACGAGGTGATCGACCATCAGGCGAACGCCCTGACGGTTGTCCGGCAATACCGAATTCACCCGGTCTGCGTCAGGTTGCCAGCCCGTTATGACGAATGGGATCTCACGTTCCAGCAGGTCGGCGACATGGCGACGCTCGACAGAGAGAGAGGTGACGATCAGTCCGTCCACGCGGTTCGTAAGCACGCGCATGAGTCGATCGCTGCGCTCACGGCGATCGACGGAATAGATGAGCAGGTGATAGCTGTACTTGCGGGCCTCGCGCTGCACCCCTCGCACGATCTCGGTAAAAAAGGGGCCGGCGACATTGGGGAACACTATTCCGATGACTTCGGTACGATTCGTAGCCAGTCCGCGGGCGGCTGCCTTGGGTTGATAGCCCAGAGCTTCGATGGCTTCCAGCACCTGAGCGCGTGTCTCTTTTTTGACTCTGGCGCTTTCGTTCAACACGCGTGATACTGTTGCGATAGATACCCCGGCGCGCTTGGCCACGTCATAGATCGTCGCAGGCATCCTCCACCATCCCACTATGTAAGCGCTTTCATAGCCCATTGTACGCGATTATGCCACAAGAGTCAATACCCTGTATACCTGTTATCATCGAATTATCTCTCCAAGCTGTCAATTCCACCGTTCTGGATTCAATTAATGCCACACACCCGACATGACGTCGGGATGATCGGCCGTGCATTTTGCCCTTGACGGCGGCGCCTGCTGCGATCATAATCGTGATCACGGCGCAATGAGCACTGTACGGCGTCGATCGTCCAGATGGATCTGTATTCCGACACTCTATCTATGAGGAGGATCCGTGAGCGAAAGGTTGGCACTATTGGGCGGTGAACCCGCCGTTCCCCCCGGAGCAATCCAAAAGTGGCCACCCATCGACGATATCGATCGCGAGATGGTGCTGGCCTCACTTTATGGCAGCAATCACGCCTTTGGCCCCAATTGCGAGGCATTTCAGCGCGAGTTTGCGGAGTGGAACGGGAATCGTTACGCCATTACGACAAACTCGGGCACGGCTGCTTTGCATATGGGGGTGGCCGCCTGTGGCTGCGGCGCCGGAGACGAGGTGATCGTTCCGGCGTACACCTGGTCGTCTTCGGCGACCTGTGTGTTGCAGCATAACGCCATCCCGGTGTTTGTCGATATCGACTTTGACACCATGAACATGGATGTGAACCAGATCGAGGCGGCCATCACGCCCAAAACCAAAGCCATCATCGTGGTGCACCTGCACGGTCTGGCGGTGGACATGGATCCGGTGCTGGCCATTGCGCGTAAGTATGGCCTCAAGGTGATCGAGGACGCCTGTCAGGCGCACGGCGCCGAATATCGGGGCCGCAGGGCGGGTACCCTGGGAGATTGCGCCGCCTTTTCCTTTAACCAGAACAAGAACCTCTGCTCTGGCGAGGGGGGCATGTTCGTCACCGATGACGAGGAATTGCTCAAACGAGCTCAAATGCTCTGGTCTTTTGGCGAGACGCGCACACCCGTCGAGTCGCGTGACTACCACGTCTATGCGCTGGGATGGATGTACCGCAACAACGATCTCACCGCGGCCTTTGGTCGGGCGCAATTGACCAGGCTGGACGGCTACCTGGCGCAACAGCGCGAGAACGCCTTGTTGCTGACCGAGGAGCTGGAGGGCACGCCCGGATTGATCCTTCCGTATGAACCCGAGGGATACCGGCACAACTGGTACAACTATGTGCTGCGCTTCGATGAAGCGGTCCTGGGAGATCATAATCCGGCCGCCTTTCGGGATCGGATCACCGAGGCGTTGGCCGCCGAAGGAGTGCCGAATACGGTCTGGCAGCGCTTTATCCTGCCGGCTATGACGGTGTTCCAGGCCAAGAATGGGTATGGCGGGGGCTGCCCGTGGGATTGCCCGCAGGCGCAGCCGGTCACTTATGATCTTGCCCGGTATCCTGTCGCTCAGAAGCACTGCGATACTCACACCTGTATCGTGATGGCGTTGCGTGCGCCGAACGGCCCCGAACAGGTTCGTTTGCTGGCACGGGGGATTCGAAAGGTAATGGCCCATCTCGACGACTTGCGGTGAACGAATCGATGGCCCGGCCGCGCGCTCTCTCCACCCGGAGCGGGATAGAACGTTCTGTATGTGGGGGCTGCCATTCCGAGCGCCGGTTGCTCATTAAGCGTCGGCATGGAGCAAGCGGGGCCGGTGATGGGGTGGTTGATCGGTCGTTCGAGATTCGATCCCGGTCTCAAAGGCGGGGCACGTATCGCTCCGCCTTTTTCTATCTACCCGGGATGCCCTACATCAGACCTGAGACACCTGTTCTTTTTCTATCACTCCGAGTTGTTGCAGCAGGTCGAGGTTATCGACGACCTCGAATATCTCGACCACTTTACCATCGGCCAGCTTTAACGACGCCACGGTGTCGACGGACACCTTTTCCCCGTAGGCGCAATGCCCAGTATCTCTCACCGGTGCGTGCCGGTGAGAGTGTATCGTTCCATCACGATATCGCCCTCGGCAATGATATCTTGGATGATGATATGGATATCGGGAAACGCGCTGCGAACGCTTTGCACCCGATCCCTGAACCCTTCAGGGCCATGATACTCGGGATAGCCCGGTGAGCGGTAGATACAATCGGGGGCGATCAGATCATCGATAATCGCCAGATCGCCCGAATTGACGCTGTCGATAAGCCGCTCGATTACCCTTTTGTTATCCTGATGCATGGTGACTCTCCTTTCAGCACAACGACAGTTGCTGTCACATCACCCATTCAGGACAGTTCACATAATCAGCATAACGCCAAAGGCCGGTCGCCGTCAAGATTTCTCGATCATGGCAGGGTTGCGTCATGGTTCGGCTCACCTTTCAAAGGTCCCTGCCCGGTGAATTACATTCGCTACCTTGAAGGTGAGCCAGACTTTTGGCGGTTATCCGGGCTTTTTTACCTCTTGACACCCCCTTTATCTATACCGTATAATAAGTTTATACTGCTCCTGTGGCACGATCGGCGGTCATGGCCCTCGTGTCCGTCGGCGCCACATAAGCAGAGCCTCGGTGTTTCATATGTCCGGTCACGATTACCATCGGCTGCGAGTGAGTCTTTGTCAACGAAAGCGTCTCTGCACGGGGGCAGGGCGCCCATCGGACTCTGCTCGTTCGCGACCCAAGAGGTCTTTGCCCCCCCGCCAGGAGCAAAGAGCGATGGATCCGTGTCACGGCTACGGTATGGGCTCTGCATCTTTTTCCGAATCGGTGTGTGACGATCTCTCGCCCGAATCCCTCGGGCTTTGCCTGTTCCTCTCGTTTCGACGACCCTTTGGTTATCCCTACGCACATCACAGACGGTCTTTTTCGTATCTCCCTGCAGCGCCTCTGGCTCCATCTCGGGCTTTTTGACTCATCTCATGGCCGTTCTCGCCCGGTCGATCCCCGGTCGAGCGGTTGATCCGGTAGCCATTATTCATCCGGTGTTGCTCTATAAGGAGGTATGACGCACCCCCAACTCATTCCGAATGCCCGGTTTCCCTGTCCGCTGGCCCAAAGATCGTAGCGACCACAACAGGAGGAAAGAACACATGGCCGGGTTTGACAAGCTGGTAACGCGTCGCAAATTGCTGCAGGCTGCCGGAGCAGGCGCGGGGCTCATTGTCGCTGCTGCCTGCCAGCCTAAGGTCATCGAGGTCGAAAAGGTCGTCGAGGTCGAAAAGGCCGTCACCGTTGAGATCGAAAAGGAAGTGGAAAAGGTCGTCATACAGACCGTCGAAGTAGTCAAGGCGCCCGATATACAGATCCAGGGCTCCTTCTGGGTACTTCAGAAGCAAGACTTTTTCCCGGACATGAACGATTGGTGGCGTCAGGAGCTGACGCGTTTCTGTAAGGAGCAGGGCTGGCCGCTGGATGTCTCGTACGAGGCGGGCTATACCGCCGGCAGCCCCTTCCAGGAAAAGCTGGCCGCCGCCGCCGCCGCAGGCACGCCCGCGGACTTGCTCATGCATGATAGCGGTATCACCAACCTGCGGCGCCTTTCGGTGCTCGACCCGGTGAGCGACATCGTGGAGGAGTGCATCGAGAGATGGGGCAACCCCTCACCTCGCGCCGAACTCGACTATACCATGGACGGCCAATGGTGGGCGGTGCCCTACTTTGCCCGCTCAGACGGTGGCTGGTTCCTTCGCTCGGTCTTTGAGGCCAAAGGGATCGATATCCAGAAAATTCGCCTCTACACCGATCTGTGGGAGGCCTGCCTAGAGGTCTCGGATCCTGCGAACGAGCTCTATGGCTGGGGTGTGACCATCAACGCCAGTAACGACGGTAACTGGTTCCGCAACCGTGTTACGCATGGCTGGGGCGCCTATATCCAGGACGAGACGGGTGACTATGTCACCATCGACTCGGAAGAGATGGTCGAAGCCATGACCTGGATGACCCGCATCTACATGGAGGAAAAGTGGGAGCCCATGCTGCCTCCGGGTGTGCTGGCCTGGACCGACCCCACCAACAACGAGGTGTTCCTGGCCGGTAAACTGGCCTATACCCAGAACGGCGGCACCATGTATGGCAAGGCCATCCTCGACGGTAACCCCATCGTCCCCGACGTGGGTTTCCATCCGCCTGCGGGTGGCCCGGTGAATCTCGAGTTCAACAGCCTTGGAAGCAACAATATGATGCTCTTCAAGGGCGCCCGCAACCCCGAGGCGGCCAGGGAGACCATGCGCCACTTCTTGCTCTCGGTCGAAAGCATGGACGGCATCTTCTCCAATGCGCCTGCCTTTGCTCTGCCGGTGTATGAGAGGTTGTGGGACGAGTCCAAGTATATCCCTACCAACCAGACGGCTATGGAGCAGAAGCCGGTGGCCATGTCGCCCCAGGGCACGATTCTTCCCGGCACCTATCCCGGGCCGGCACACAACCCGGCCATGGCTGCGGCCGACTCGGCGCGCATCCTGAACGATATGGTATCCGATATCCTGCGCGGCACCCCTGTGGCCGATGCCGTCAAGACATGCCATGAGCGCTATGTGGCGATCTTTAAAGAGTTTGGCCTGCCCGGAGAAAGGGAATAGTACAGGCCGAGCCCTGTGAGCCGGAGGTCGTTAACACAGGACGCTACCGCGCATCAGTATCATCGTTTTGTAAAAGGGATCGGCTCCTGAGAGGGATGGCGATCCCGGCATGACATGCGCACGATGCCGGGGTCGCCTTCGACCTCTTATCGATCTATCTTGCCGACTCTGGTCGACGTCCCCTGATATCGAGTGGACGTCTCCGGGGTATCACAGGAGGCATAATCGAATGTCTGGGACTGTGCCTGTCGTCAAGCCCATCACCCTCTCGATGGCCCGCCCCACGCTGAGCAGGCGCCTGCAGGGGGTTCTGGGGCGGGATTGGGGCGTCGCCTATGTGTTCATGGCGCCTACCATTATCCTTATGGGAGGGCTCATCGCCTACCCCTTTATGCGGGCTCTGTATATCAGCTTTACCAACACCACCACCCATCAGATCGGCCCTTTCGTCGGCCTGACGAACTATATCAACCTCTGGACGGATATGTTCTTCCGGCGCTCGGTGCTCGTCACCGCCCAGTTCACCATCGCATCGGTGACGGTCAAGTTCTTTGTGGGATTGCTGGCAGCCATTCTGCTGAATCGGCTCGGCACCAAAGCCAGCTTGTGGACGGGAATGGTGCTGTTGCCATGGATCATGCCGGATGTGGTGCGCGCTATCACGTGGCGCAGCCTGCTTGATCCGCTCTATGGCGGTGTGAACCGTGCCCTCATCGATTTGGGGTTCATCACCCGCCCGTTCCCATTCCTTACCGGTGTGAACACGGCTCTGCCCAGCGTCATCATGGTGAACCTGTGGCAGGGCATCCCGTTCTTTACCATCAACCTGCTGGCCGGGCTCAAGGCCATCGACCAGGAGTTGTACGAAGCAGCGGTCATCGACGGCGCGACGGCGTGGCGGCAGTTCTTGCATGTGACCCTGCCGGGCGTTCGCTATGTCGTCATCGTGGTGACGTTGCTCTCGACCATCTGGACCTTTAATACCTTTGGCCTGATCTTTCTCATGACCGGTGGCGGTCCCATGGACGCCACCAAGGTGTATTCGATCCTGGCGTATAATTACGCCATTGGAGGCCTGCGGTATGGCCCCGGCATTGCCGTCTCGATGACGATGGCGCCCGTCCTGGGTATCTTTATCATCATTCTGGGACGATATATGATGTCGGGGCGGCGCCTGTATGAGGAGCAGAGCAGCAAAGAGCAGGGTCCTATCACGCAGACCCTTGTCTTGCTGGCCTGGCCCTTTAAAATGGCTCTGCGTCTGCTCATCGGCCTCTTCTGGCTGATCAACGATCTGGTCGAGCGACTGTTCAGTGCCGTCGGCGGGCTGATCGGCAGAATTGGCGCGGCCCGGCGTCGCATGCGCAAACGCACCCACTGGACCTACAGCATCCTGCCCATCGGCACGCTGGTCCTGCTATTGTTGTTCGAGCTGCTGCCCTTTTACTGGGTCATTGTCACAGCGTTCAAAACCGAGTTGCAGATCACTCGATTCGAGAGTGTCTACTGGCCCAATCCCTGGTCGTTGGAGCAGCTGGTTCGCCTGCTGGGACCCCGGCGCAACTTTATGGTATGGTTGCGCAATACGGTGACCATCGCCAGCGTCACGCCGTTGCTCTCTACCATCATCGCGTCGCTCAGCGCCTATGCTCTGACGCGATTGCGTTGGAAGGGAGCGGGCACGTTTTCGCGCACGGTGCTGGTGGCCTATCTCATGCCGGGCATTATGATGCTGATTCCCATCTATCAGCTCTTTACCCGGCTGGGGCTGACCAACTCGCTTTTCTCTCTGATCCTTTCCTATCCCACCTTTAGCCTGCCCTTTGCCATCTGGCTGATGATGGGGTACTACTCCTCTATTCCGGAGGAATTGGAGGCAGCCGCCCTGATCGACGGCTGTAACCGCTTCCAAACCTTTTTCCGCGTCGTATTGCCGCTGACCAAGCCGGCTCTTCTGGCTGTGGCGCTCTTTGGCGTCACCCAGGCATGGAGCGAGTTCCTCTTTGCCTATGTGATGATCTCCAGCGAGAATCGCATGACGATCCCTGTGGGGTTGGCCCAGATGATCATCGGCGATGTTCTCCCCTGGGGTGAATTGTGCGCCGCTGCGTTGATCATGGCGGTGCCGGTGTTGACTCTGTACTCGCTGGGCCAGCGATTTATGGTCGCCGGCCTCACCGCCGGAGCGGTCAAGGGCGGCGGCTGAGACGATCTCGTTCAGATATCTGTGGCCCGGAGTGTGGCGCAGTGCCTGCTCCGGGCGTTTTCGTATGCCTTGCCACCGCGCCGCACCTGCATTACACTGGCTTCCGGATTTTGGGCGGAGAAACGTCGATTTTGCGAAGGGGAGGCACTATGCGCTATTGCACACTCGGTCGTACCGGGCTCATCGTGTCCGAGATCGGCCTGGGGGGCGCCCAGTTTGGGATTCGCGACTATATGGGGCATTGGGACCCTACCACGGCCGATGCGCAACGCAACGTCACGACGGTCGTCCATCGTGCCCTGGATCTGGGCTATACCTATTTCGATACCGCGCCCGGCTATGGCGATGGCATCGCCGAGGAGATGCTGGGGGCGGCTCTGGAAGGGCATCGCGAGGGAATCGTGCTGGCCACCAAGGTCAGCGCGGGCCGATGGACACCGGCGCTAATTCGCGAGTCGGTGGAGGCCAGCCTGCGCCGTCTGCGCACCGACGTCATCGACATCATCCAGTTTCACGGCGGCTGGTACAACCGGGGAGAGGATGAGGGCATCCTGAACGGCGGCGGACTGGACGAATTCCGCCGGTTGCGCGATGAGGGCAAGGTGCGTTTTTTGGGCTTTACGTGCGAGGGGCCCTCGGGCGGCGTCGAGCGGCTCATCGCCTCGGGCGAGTTCGATACGATACAGGCGCGCTATAACCTGATGTATCAGCACCCTTCGGATTTCGAGAACGATGAGGGGATTATCCGCCTGGCCGATGCGCAGAAGATGGGCGTGATCCTGATGCGCCCCTTGACCAGCGGAGTGTTTCAGCGACTAATTGCGATGACGTGGCCGCAGATCCCGACGGAAGAGGTGGGGCGGCTGTTGCTCAACTATGTGCTTTCGGATCCTTATGTGGATGTGGCTCTGGTGGGGGTGCGCGAGCCGCATCTGCTGGAGGTAAACGCCGCCATCTCGGACGATGTCGATTCTCGGATCGACCTGGAGGCACTGCACTATCGGTTTGCCCGATAGAGAGGAACGATGATGACCCGGACGATGAGCCATCGAGAACGTATGATCGCCGCTCTGCAGCATCGTGAGCCCGACCGGGTGCCGCGCTATGCTGCCCTGACGCCCGGCGTGGTGGACGAATTCCGCCGGCACACCGGCGCGGCCGATCCCGCTACCTACTGGGATTGGGATATACGGAGTGTGGGGTTTCGTCCCCCCAGCCCGCGTCCCGATCTGGTGGAGCGATTCGGGCGCTATCACCAGGGACGCGATGTCGAGTGGATCTTGGATTGGGACTTGACCGACTTTCCGCCGGAGTGGGGTGTGGCCACCCGTCCGGCCCACTTTTACCACCTCAGTGCGCCCCTGTCGCCCATGGCGGATTTCGAGTCGGTGGCCGAGCTGGACGAATACCCCTTCCCCGATTATGTGGCCGAGTGGCAACACGACCATCTGGAGGCAGAGATCGCTCACCTCAAGGATGAGGGCTATTTTGTAGACGCTCACGTCGGCTGGATCTTTCAGACGGCGTGGACGTTGCGTTCCGAGGTGCGTCTTTTTGCCGATTTCTACGACAATGCCGAGTTTGCCACCGCGTTACTGGATCGCATCACCGCCATCCGCATCGCGCAGGCCGTGCGTCTGGTCGAGGCAGGCGTGGATTCCATCTCCCTCAATGATGATATCGGCAGCCAGAGCCGCATGATCATCAGCCCGGCCATGTGGCGCCGGTGGCTCAAGCCGCGCATGGCCGCCCTCATCGACGCCATCCGGCGCGTGAATCCGAACGTCTACTTTCGCTATCATTCGGACGGCTACTATATGCCGGTCATCGATGACCTGATCGAGATCGGCGTTTCGTCGCTGCGCACAGTCCAGCCCGAGAGCATGGATGTGGGCGAGATCAAGCGGCGCTATGGCGCTCACATCACACTGGAGGGCACCATCGGCTTGCAGGGGGTGTTGATGCGCGGAACGGCCGATGAGGTGCGGGCCATGGTGGCCGCACAGTGCGACGCTCTCATGGAGGATGGGGGATGGATCGCCGCACCCGGCAACGGGGTCACCCCCGATGTGCCCTGGGATAACCTGGCGGCGCTGTTCGAGGCGCTGGACGCCCATGGCCGGTACGGCTGAACGCGGGCGCCGCATCACGAAGCCGCGTCGCCGGTTTTCGCATCATCGGCCTTTGCGCTATAATGGGGTCCGGTTGTCCGCAGGACGACCCATTCTCTGCCCGGTATCCTGAACGGACGATAAATGCATTCAATGCGCCTTGTTTTACGGTGAGAAGGAGAGTCATGGCTTACGAGGCGATTATCGGCATGGAGGTGCATGCCCAGATCATCACCCAGAGCAAAATGTTTTGCGGTTGCTCGGCGGACTATGCGGCGGCGCCGCCCAACACCCATGTCTGCCCTATCTGTCTGGCGATGCCCGGTGTTCTGCCGGTGATTAATCACGCGGCAGTAGAGGCCACCATTCTCACCGGCATGGCGCTGAACTGCCGGATTCCTGAATTTACCAAGTTCGACCGCAAGAATTACCCCTACCCCGACCTCCCCAAGGGGTACCAAATCTCACAATTCGACTATCCGCTCTGTGTGGATGGCTGGATGGACGTGCCCACCGCTGAGGGCGGCACGCGGCGGATCGGCATTCGTCGTGTCCACCTGGAAGAAGACACGGCCAAGCTGATCCATGCCGATGGTGCCAGCCTGGTCGATTATAACCGTTCCGGCGTGCCGTTGATGGAGATCGTCACCGAGGCCGATATGCGCTCGGCGGAGGATGCCTGGCACTATCTCACCCGGTTGCGTACTATTCTGCGCTACCTCGGCGTCAGCAGCGGGAACATGGAAGAGGGGGCCATGCGCTGTGAGGCCAACGTATCGGTGCGGCCGGTGGGCTCGGAAGAGTTTGGCACCAAGGTAGAGATCAAGAACCTGAACTCTTTCCGCTCGGTGCGCCTGGCCATCGCCTACGAGATCGAGCGCCAATCGCGCCTGCTGGACGAGGGCGGCCGCGTGTATCAGGTGACCATGGGATGGGACGAGGAACGGCTGCGCACGGTATTTCAACGCTCGAAAGAGGGCTCGGCCGACTATCGCTACTTCCCCGAGCCCGACCTGCCCCCTCTCGAATTCACACCTGAGGATGTGGACGCTATTCGTGCGCGCCTGCCCGAGTTGCCCGATGCCAAACGGCAACGTTTCATGAGCGAGTTCGGGCTGCGCGCCGAAGATGCGGCGCTGCTGACGGAGGATCGCCTGGTAGCCGACTATTACGAGGACGCCGTGCGTGCGGCCGCCCGGGGCGATGCAGGTGTGGAGCCGCAGATGGTGGCCAACTGGATGCTGGGTGAGGTATTCCGGTTGCTTCGCGAGGCGGGCGGCGATATATCGGCCGTTAAAATGACGCCCGATGCGCTGGCCGAGTTGCTCGGACTGGTCCAAAAGGGCGTTATCAATGCGACGGTGGGCAAAGAAGTGCTGGAAGAGATGTTCTCCACCGGCGAGTCGGCCAGCGCCATCGTCGATCGTCGCGGCTTGAAACAGATCAGCGATGAGGACGCGCTGGCCCAGGTGGTGCGCGATGTGCTGGAGGCAAACCCCAAGCCGGTGCAACAGTATCTGGACGGTAAAGAAGCTGTGTTTGGCTTCCTGGTGGGACAGGCGATGCGGGCGACCAGGGGGCAGGCCAATGTTCAGGTGGTGCGTGAGCTGTTGCAGACCGAGCTGGACCGGTTGCGCGGCTAGGGCTGTTCAGGCATCGCGGGTGGGGGCGACGCCGTAAAACGTCTCGAACGGCGTCCTGTTAGCACGAGTGCGTTGCCTGTTGCACCGTGCCTCAAAGCAACATGTGATTTACGGTCTGCCTGTATCGATAAGGCAGGCCGTACGATACCAGCCGTCCTTCCATCTCTGGCCACGGGCGGTGTTTGGCGCCGGTGTGGCCTCGTGGTAAGATGCGGCGGAATGTCACAGATCGAAGAATAGGAGAGTTCGTCATGCGCAGACCTATCCTGGCCGGCAACTGGAAGATGAACAAGACGGCCGCCGAAGCGGTTGAGCTGGTCAACGCCATGAAAGACGATCTGGCGGCCATATCGGGCGCCGACGTGGTTTTCTGTCCGCCTTTCCTGGCCGTGCCCGACGTGGCCCGATTGGTGGCCGGCACCTCGTTTGGCGTGGGCGCCCAGGACATGTACTGGAAAGAATCCGGCGCCTATACCGGTGAAGTTTCGCCGGTGATGGTCAAGGAATTCTGCCAGTATGTCATCATCGGCCACTCGGAACGCCGGGAGTATTTCGGCGAGACCGACGAAACCGTGAACCTCAAGCTCAAGGCCGCTTTCGGGTATGGCCTCACGCCCATCGTCTGTGTGGGGGAGACTCTGGAGCTGCGCCAGGCCGGCAAGACCGATGCCTGGGTGGCCGATCAGGTCAGGGCTGCGTTGAAGGATCTTACTGCCGAGCAGGTATCCTCGATGATCATCGCCTACGAGCCGATTTGGGCCATCGGCACCGGATTGGCCGCCACGGCCGCCGACGCCGAGCAGGTTTGCGGCAACGTGGTACGCGCTACCGTCGCCTCGCTCTACGGTCAATCGGTGGCCGATGCGGTGCGCATCCAGTATGGTGGCAGCGTCAAAGCTGATAACGCCGCTGAACTCATGTCCCAGCCGAACATCGACGGCGCTCTGGTGGGTGGGGCCAGCCTGCAGGCGGCCGATTTCGTCGGAATCGTGCGCTATTCGGTCGAGGCCAAGGGCCTGTAGATCAAGATCGCTTTGGATCCCGTGTTTCGTGGGGGGCAACGTCACCCACGAAACACGGTCGATATCCTTCTCATCCTCGTTGGAGATGCGGCCACGTGATGCGATGGGCTCCCTTGCTCACTCTGCTGACCGGGTTGCTCCTGCTGGGACCTGTCACGGCCTGGTTTGGCCGTCGCGTGCAGGGGCTTGTTTTCCTCATCACCGGTCATGCCGTCGCCGCGGCCTATGTGTATTATCTCCTCCTCTTTCCGGGCACCCTGTTGCATGAACTGAGTCATCTGCTCAGTGCGCGCCTGCTGGGCATGCGCACGGGGCGTCTTTCGATGCGCCCTACGGTGCGTTCTGATGGCACCATTCAGCTCGGCGCTGTGCAGGTGGAGCGCTCGGATGCACTGCGAGAAAGCATCGTGGGGTTCAGCCCGCTCATCGTCGGCACTCTGGTTATGTTGTTTCTGGCGCGCTGGCGCTTTGATATCGCCAATATCGCTGACATACCCCGCCTGTTCGCACATATATCGGCCATACTGGCCGTGCCCGATGTCTGGATCTGGCTCTATCTCATCATGTCGGTGGGGAATGCCATGCTGCCCAGCGCGTCCGATCGCCGGGTGTGGCTTCCCTTTGCGTTCTGCTCTTTGTTGTTGATGGGCGCTCTGTATGCGTTGGGCTCTTTTCTTGCGCCTGCGGGGGGCGTCGAACGCTGGGGTTTTGCAGTCGTAGAGAATCTGGCCTTTGCCACCCTGGGCACGGTGGTGCTGGATCTTTTGATCGGCGGAATGCTCTGGATCGCCGAGATGGTGTCGGGCCTGCTTCTGAATCGGCAAGTACGCTATGGCTGATCTGGATCGATTTGGCGCCGATGACCCTTGTCGGGCGCTGATAGCAGACGTTTATCCATGGGGGACGAGCATCGTTTGACCGGTGCACCGGCAGCCGGTAGAATAGTCGGGTACCTATGCATCGTGCTGGAGGCTTATGGATATCTACCTCATTCGCCACGGGGAAGCGGATCGGATCGGCGCGCCCGACCCGTATGCGCTCCCGTTAACCCCTCTGGGACGCGCCCAGGCGGCGCGGGTGGCCGAACAGTGCCGTGAATGGGATGTGCGTTTTGTGTGCGCCAGCACCATGCGCCGGGCCCAGGAGACGGCCGACGCTATCACCGGTATATTGCCCGACGTGCTGCGCTGGGATCTGGAAGAACTCGAGGATATGAACCTCGATGACCTGCTGGGATCGCCCGGCGCCGGCCATCTGGTTTCGACCTGGAATGAGGATCAACTTCGCCTGGGCCGCGAACGTACCTGGGTGCGGGTGACGGCGGCGTGGGCTCGTATCGAATTGTACGCGGCACAGTATGGCCTGGAGCGTGTGGCCATCGTCTCCCATGATACCGTGCTCACCTTTTTGCTATTTAGCCGGCTTGGCCTGGACTGGCGTGATTGCACTCGCCTCGATGTGCGACTCGATCCCGGCGCTTCCTGCAAGGTGACGCTGCAGGAGGGCAAACCGGTGCGCATACAGTGGGTCAACCGTCGGCCCGGAGAGCATGACGCCGGCTTTTAAGCGTTCAGATTCACATCCACAAGATGAGGTGCTGGCTCGGAACGGACTCTTTTTTTTCATCATACCATCAGGAGAGCGCACAATGAGCGAGCCGAGGCCGCTTCGCGTAGGGATTGTGGGCGCCGGGGGGATTGCCCGGGGGTATCATCTGCCCAGTTACCGGCGTTGTGAGAACGTGCAGATCGTTGCCGTATGCGATGTGAACGAGGATGCACTGGAGGCGGTGCGTGAGCAATATGGTGTAGAACGCACTTATTGTGATTATGCCCGCCTGCTCGAGATGGATGATCTCGACCTGATCAGCATCTGCACCAGCAACGACATGCACTATCCTGTCGCCATGGCCGCTATCGGGAGGGGCCTCGACATCTACTGCGAAAAGCCGCTGGCGCTGACATACGCGGAATGTTGCGAGATGTACGAGGCGGCCAGCGCCAAAAGGCTCAAGACCGGCGTCAATTTCTCCCATCGACGTACGCCGGCCTCGCGTCTGGCCAAGGAGATCATCGACAGCGGCGCCCTGGGAGAGATCTATTATGTGTCGGCCATCTATGCGGCCGGCGGCACGGGTTATGCCTCGCGGCCCGGAAGCTGGCGCAACGATCGTGCCAGGGCAGGATATGGTGGCCTCGGCGATATGGGCTCGCATGTCATCGATATGGTACTCTGGTGGCTGGGCTGCGATATCGTCTCGGTGTCTGCCGTGACGCGCACCTTTGTGCCCGAACGGATCGATCGAAATACAGGCCTGCCCATGAAGGTGACGACAGAGGATCATGGATCCATGTTGCTGAACTATGCCAACGGCGCGGTGGGCTATCTCTGTGGTAGCTATACCTTTACCGGTCGGGGCTATGACCAGCGTATCGAAGTGTACGGCAGCGAGGGCGGGCTGATCTATGACCAGCAGCGTGGATATGAACTACAGGTGCATCTGGCGCCAGAGTATCTGGAGCGCTATGTGGTGACCCGCGAGGGAGGTACGAGGGATACCCCCTATACGACGATTCTGGTCCCGGAGTGTCACCTGGGGATCATCGACGGTGACCCCGATATGCGGCGTACCGTGCTGATGGATTTTGTGGATGCTTATCGCGCCGACGGGCCGTTCACCTTCTCGCCGAATTTTTATGACGGCATGCGGGTACAGGAGGTGCTGGAGGCGGGCCGTTGTGCCGAAGAGACTCGCGCATGGGTGGACCTTCCCTTAAGAATAGTATAGTCCCTTTCCGCGTACAGGCTGTTACATCACGGTGTGATGGGTGGGGGCGATCCGAGAAGCGCCCCCACACGCAAGGTTATTTGTGATCATCCGGGCAAATCGGGTCAGGTACTCGTGCGATGATCGCCCTACCGGAGAGGGGCCAATCTGAACGACCGCTGATTGCAGTATTACATCGTTTCGAGGAGGTTGTATGAGCTGCGGACATTGGGGCAAGGCGTTGCGGGTGAATCTCACCACCGGCGATATCACACGGGAGACGCTGGACGAGGTCTTTTTGCGTCGCTATGTTGGCGGATGGGGATTCATTGCTTACTACTTGCTCAAGGAGCTGGCCCCCGGGATCGATCCACTGGGACCGGAGAACAGGCTGATCTTTGCCACAGGGCCGGTCACCGGCCAGCCACTGGCGGGCGGCGGGCGCAATATGGTCGGCGGCAAGTCGCCGTTGACGGGAGGCTTTGCCGGCTCGGAAGCGGGAGGCTTTTTCGGCGCCGAGCTCAAGCGCGCCGGCTGGGACCTGGTGATTTTCGAGGGGGCGGCCGAGTCACCCGTCTATCTCTGGATCCATGATGACGAGGTCGAGCTGCGCTCCGCCGAGCATTTGTGGGGGCGTGAGACCTATGATGTCGAGGAGCAGATTCGTGCCGATCTGGGCGACAGGCGGATTCGCGTGGCTCAGTGCGGCCCTGCGGGCGAGAATCTGGTGCGGTTTGCGAACGTGATGCACGACGCCACCCGCGCCGCCGGCCGAACCGGTCTGGGCGCCGTGATGGGCTCGAAAAAGCTGCGCGCTATCGCCGTGCGTGGGTCGCAGCGGCCGCCGGTGGCCGATATGGATCGCGTACAAGAGATGGCCAGGTGGTTCCGCGACAACTACAAGGAAACCAGCTCGGTTGCATTCTCGCTACAAGGCACCATGCGCACGCTGCGGGCGAACAACTCGGTGGGTGGCCTGCCCACGCGGAATTTCCAGCAAGGCCAGTTCGAGGGCTTTGAAAATATCACGCTGGAGGCGGCCAATGAGGAGATCATCGTCGGTCGCGATACCTGCTACGGCTGCCCGATTCGCTGCAAGTTCATCGCCGAGGTCAAGGACGAAAAGTACCCTGTACGGCGCGAGTATGGTGGCCCGGAGTATGAAACTGCCGGCTCATTTGGCTCGACGTGCGGTGTGGATGATATCAAGGTCGTCGCTTATGCCAATCAGCTCTGCAATGCCAACGGCCTGGATACGATCGGCACCGGCGTGACGGTGGCCTTTGCCATGGAGTGCTACGAGCGTGGCCTTATCGGTCCCGAGGACACCGGTGGTCTCGACCTGCGTTTCGGCAATGCCGATGCCATGATCGAGATGGTCCGCCAGATCATTCGTCGCGAGGGACTGGGCGATCTGCTGGCCGATGGGACGCTGCGCGCTGCGAAAAAGATCGGCGGCGATGCCATCAACTATGCGGTGCAGATCAAGGGGCAGGAAGTGGCCATGCACGATCCGCGGGTCAAATACGGCCATGGCGTGGGCATCGCCGTATCACCGACCGGCGCCTGCCACATGAACAGCGTTCACGACAGCGCCTATCAGGATGACGTGGGCATCACCCCGCTCAAACCACTGGGCGTCTATGAGCCGCTGCCCCTCGACGATCTGAGCACCGCCAAGATGCACATGGTGCGCAAGGCGATGATGTGGCGCATCAACTACAACCTGACCGGTATCTGCTCCTTCCACTCCTGGAGCCCGACTCAGACGGTAGAGCTTATCGAGGCCATCACCGGCTGGAACACATCGGTGATGGAGCTGTGGCTGGCCGCCGAGAGGGCGTATGATATGGCCCGGGCGTTCAACGCTCGCGAAGGGTTCACCCGCAAGGATGACGTCTTGCCGCCGCGCCTGTTCGAGGCGCTGTCCGAAGGCCCGATGGCGGGGAAGGTCTATGATGTCGAGACCTTTAATGTAGCGATAGACAAGCTCTATGAACTGATGAGCTGGCATCCCGTGACCGGCGCGCCGACTCGTGCCAAGCTGGAAGACCTGGACGTCGCCTGGGTGGCCGATCTGCTGGAGGAAGCGGGCGTCATATGAGAGTAGTGGGGGTGATCGGTAGTCCGCGTCGTGCAGGCAACACCGAGCTGATCGTAGCAGAGGTGCTGCGTGGCGCGGCCGACGCCGGCGCGCAGGTCGAGCGCTATCGGCTGACCGATATGAATGTCTCGCCCTGCCAGGCCTGCAACAGATGTCGTACACTGAAGCGCTGCCGTATCGACGACGATATGCGGACGTTGTACGACGAGATGCTGTCTGCCGATGCGCTGGTGCTGGGTACGCCGATCTATTACTGGGGACCCAGCGCTCAGTTCAAGGCTTTTCTCGATCGCTGGTACGCTATCGATCAGGAGGGAATTCGCGAGGCGCTGGCCGACAAACTCGTGTTGCTGGTGTGCGCCTATGCCGATGCCGACCCACGCACCGTCAGGCCGACAGAGCGTATGCTGCGCGCGGTGACGGAAGGGTTCAACATGCGATTCGTGCCGCCGTTTTTTGCCGGCGAGTGTTGGGAGCGCGGTGATGCGGCCCAAAAGCCCGACCTGCTGGCCCGGGCCTATCAGGCCGGACTCGAACTGGCGGAGAGCGTATCGATGTAACCGCCTGACGATAAGAGAGCTACCATCTGAAGGTGGCGAGGTGTGGCGATGTCTTTATGGCGACGCCCGCTGCTCTCTCGATTGGATCAAATTGGATCGACCCGTGAATGCAGAGGCCGGAGCAATGGCGCTCCGGCCTCTGTGCGTTCATAGAGGTAGACGAGCCGTTATCCGACGGCCAGCCGCAGTGTGGCCACCTCGAACGGTCGTAGATCCAGCGTCACCGCTCCGTCGACCACCTCCAGCGGCCGCCTGTCCTTTTCCAGCATATTGGTCGACGCGGCGGCGGTGACGGGCAGATCGGTACGTAGCGTGCAGCGGGTGGCGGTGCGCATGGCCTCGTACAGACGCACGACGAGATCCCCCGTGCCGTCCTCGGCCAGCTTGACCGTCTCGATGATGACGTTGGGCGCATCGACCTGCAGGAGCGAGCGCTTTCCCGCGGCGCCCGACACCGTCATCACCGGGCAGTTCAACTCGTACGCCTCGCGCACCAGATCGCTCTCGATCATGGGGCCGTTCCAGGCATAGAAGGCGTAGCTGAACTCTTGCAGGCCCTTGTCGGCCGTCATATCGGGAGCCATGGCCGATTTGAGCAGCGTCAGCATGATGGTATCGCCGAAGACGTTCACGCCATATTTGCAGTCGTTGAGCACGGCGCAGCCGCGGCCTTCTTCGACCAGCGCCGTCCATTTGTGATTGACGACCTCGAAGCGGTCGGCGTCGAAGGGGCGTGAGAGATGATTGGGCCGGCGAATGTGGCCAAACTGGATCTCGTGTACCGCCTCGTTGGCGTGGATGTCCACCGGGAAAGCCACCTTGAGCATTTTGTGGCTCTCTTGCCAGTCGATCTCGGTGTCGAACTCGATACGGCGGCTGCCCCGGCGCAGGCTGATTTGCTGCACCATGAGGGACCGGTTGATCTGGCGGCGCACCTCGATCATGCCTACCAACGCGCCGTCGGCGATTACCGTCAGCTCGGCCGCATCGCCCATCTCGACCGGCGTGAGGGCATACATGCTGTCCAGATCCCACGCATCCCAGTTGGTGGGCACATCCTTGTACATGCGCAGGCTGTTGCAGGGGCCGGTCGCCAGTTCGCGGTTCGCCTCTTTATCCCAAATGCTGTCGATCTCACCGCGATCGTTGAGGGTGACGCGCAGAAACTCGTTTTCAAGCGAGCGCTCGGTTACGATGACCCGGCCATCGTCGCCTTTCTCCGGCGTCGCACCGGAGCGTACGGTGGTCCACCCGCAGGGCGGAACCGTCACCTCGGCCAGCAGGTCGTCTCCCAGAGTCTGCACCGCCAACGACACGCCGTCGGCGTCGGTGGCTCCCTGATAGCCGTCGGGCAGAGCGATGAGGCAGCGTCTCGGCCAGGAGAGCGAGTTGAACACCGTCAGGTCGTTCGATCCATCGGTGAGCGAGCCGGCGGCCTCGGCGGCGACCTCTTCTGCCGTATCGATCACCCGGGCATAGTCGGCCTCGGCCTCTTCATACACTCGATGGATGGACGAGCCGGGGATAATATCGTGGAACTGGTTGAGCAGCACCGTCTTCCAGGCCTCATCCAGCGCATCATCGGGCACTTTTTCTCCCTTCATGACGCGGGTGAGGCTGTCCCACATCTCGGCCTCGCGCAAAGCGATCTCGCTCTTGCGGTTTCCGCGCTTGGTTCTGGCCTGAGAGGTATAGGTGCCACGGTGCGCCTGGAAGTAGAGTTCGCCGACGTAGCGGGCGTCGGGTATGCCGCGGGCCTCCTGATCGCGGAAATAGTCCAGCGGATGGGCGATGCGGACCTTGGGCACGCCCTCCAGATCGACCAAGCGTCGCAGTGATTCCAGATGGTCTCGCGTGGGGCCGCCGCCGCCGTCACCAAACCCAAAGGGCAGCAGGCGGGTGGCGATGCCGTCTTTTTGCACGCGTTGATTCCACCGCTCGATGATGGTGGCCGAATCGGTGCGCGAGTTATAGTCGTTGCACAGATGCACCAGCACCTCGCTACCGTCGATGCCCTCCCATGTAAAGGTGTTGTAGGGGAAGGGATCGCCGCCGTTGTAGGCCCAAAAGATCTTGGCCGTGGCAAAGTACTTGATGCCGCAGCCGCGCATGATCTGTGGCATGGCGCCCGAGTAGCCAAACACATCGGGCAGCCAGAGCAACTCGCAATCCACGCCAAACTCGTCACGGAAAAAGCGCTTGCCGTGGATGAACTGGCGGATAAGGCTCTCGCCACCGGAAAGGTTGGTATCGGCCTCGACCCACATGCCGCCTTCGGGGATCAGTTGCCCTCTGGCCGCCGCCGCCTTGATGCGCTCGTACAGGGCCGGGTCACGCTGTTGGACCATACGATAGAGATGCGGCTGGCTCTGCAGGTAGCGATACTCGGGGTATTCGTCCATCAGGGCGAGCTGGGTGGCAAAGGTGCGGATGCACTTGCGCTCGGTCTCGGCCAGCGGCCATAGCCAGGCCACATCGATATGCGAGTGGCCAACGGCGAACATGACGGGCGCTGTGGAGCCGTTTTTGCATTCCAGCAGCGGTTTGAGCCGCTGACGGCCGGCCCGTATAGTCTCCATCATCTCGTCGTGTTCGAGTTCGAAATCGACGATGGTGGTGAAATCGCGCAGTCCTTTGTCGATCTCGGCCACCCGCAGCGAGTTCGTGTCGATGTTTTCGCGGATGCCATAGAGCGTCTCGACATCCATCCATAGCTGATAGGCATCCTCCTCCCAGATGCCCAGGGTGGTTCCGCCCACCATGGCCTGAGTCGGTGGCGGCTCGGGCACCGTCTGACGGCCGGGGGGAACCGGTCCCCCCGAGGTAACCCTGGGGCCGTGGCCGGCATAGGCCTCGATCATGATCTCATAGACGGTACCCGGCACCGCGTCGTGGGTCAAGGTGATCTGTCGATGCTCGCGGTCGCGGGCGCCCGCGGCGATGCCATTGACATAAATAGCGCTTTCGCCGCCCACATCCACCGCCAGGGCGATGCGCCGGCCGGCGGCCTCTCTCGGGATCTCGACCTCTCCTCTGAACCACGCATACTCCCACTTGGCGCCCCAACAGGTGCCCGGGGGCATGGGGGCGAATTCACGTCGGGCTGCTTCTTCGACGGTGAGTTGCTCGGTGGTCACAAACCCGCTCAGGCTGACGCTACGGAATGGCCGGTAAAAGTGGTTGGGCAACTCGTTGCGCCAGTTGTCGATCCGGCGTTTCCATTCGATGGTTAGCGCCATGCTCATCCATCCTTCCTTTGATCGTGAGAATCGGTATCTTTGTGGGGATCGATTCCGCGTCGTCACCGACGGTCATCGTCCCGCATGACCAGAAAACAACGAACGATGCCGGGATCATTGTGACGAACCATAACGGCCGCTTTCAACCCCATATCCGGCGGCCGTCATAGCTGATAAATAGAAAAAGGGTATGACGAGACGATCGTGTCGCGCAGCAAGAGGGCCGGCAAGACGACGAGGCTGCCGGCCAGCCAGGGCATGGTAGGTCCAGGAGAAAGAGATCATGGCGATGGGCGCAAGGGCGCGCCGCGCAACATCCCGTACCCGGTGCTTCTCCGGGCAGATCAGGCGAACGCTCAGGGAGGCGACATCGGTCACGTTCCGTCCCTCCTGTATAAGAGGGGCGAAGCCGTCTCAGGCGGACGGCTCCGCCGATCGTTCAGTAGGCACGGGCAAAGATGGCGATGCGGTCGGTCTTTTTCCCGGTGAAGAAGCAGGTTCCCTCTCCCTCGGGGGCATCCAGCGGCAGGCAACGCAGTGTGGCGCGGGTCTCTTCCTGAATGCGCTCCTCATCCTCACGGCTGCCGGCCCAGTGTACGCGCAAAAAGCCTCCGTTGGTGTTCAGTACCTCTTTGAATTCTTCATACGAATCGACGCGATGGGTGTTGGCGTCGCGGTACTCGGTGGCCTGTTGCAGCAGGCCGGCCTGGACCTCGTCCAGCAGTTCGCGTACACGCCCGGTGATGCCGTCGATGGGCACGCCGAACTCTTTGCCCTCGCGGCCGGGGCGGTCGCGACGCGCCAGCACCACAGCGTTCTGTTGCACATCGCGCGGGCCGATCTCGACGCGCACCGGCACGCCGCGCATCTCCCAGTCGTTGAATTTAAAGCCGGGGGTCTGATCCTCCCGATCATCCAGATGCACGCGTATGCCGGCGTCCTGCAGAGCGGCCTGCGCGCGCTGAGCGTGGGTCATTACATCACCGCGTTCTGTGTCCTTGCGCCAGATCGGCACAATGACCACCTGAATGGGCGCTATGACCGGCGGCAATCGCAGCCCCTGGTCGTCGCCATGAGCCATAATGATGGCCCCCACCATGCGAGTGCTGACACCCCAGCTGGTGGTGTGGCAGTAGCGCATCTCGTTGTTCTGATCCAGATAGGTGATGTCAAAGGCGCGGGCGAAATTCTCGCCCAGATAATGGCTGGTGCCCGACTGTAACGCCCATCCGTTGCCCATCATGGCTTCGATGGTGTAGCTGTCTACCGCGCCGGCAAACTTTTCGCGCTCGCTTTTGAGCCCTTTGATCACAGGGATGGCGGCGTCGTTGATGGCGAAATCGGCATAGACATCCAGCATGCGCAGCGTCTCTTCCAGCGCCTCCTCGGCGGTGGCATGGGCGGTGTGGCCCTCCTGCCAGAGAAACTCCATGGTGCGCAGGAAGGGGCGAGTCCGCATCTCCCATCGCACCACGTTCGCCCACTGGTTGATGAGCACCGGCAGATCGCGGTAAGACTGGATCCAGCGTGAATACATGTGCCCGATGATGGTCTCAGAGGTGGGGCGCACCACTAGGGGCTCTTCCAGCTCTTTGCCCCCGCCGATGGTGACGACGGCCAGTTCGGGGCTGAACCCCTCGACGTGGCTGGCCTCTTTTTGGATGAAACTCATGGGAATGAACATAGGAAAGTAGGCGTTCTGATGGCCGGTGGCCTTGAAGCGGCGATCCAGGCCGTCGCGCACGCCCTCCCACAGTTGATAGCCGTACGGGCGAATGACCATGCAACCACGAACGGGCGAATTCTCGGCCAGTTCGGCCTCGCGGATGACGTCCAGATACCAGCGCGAATAATCGTCTGCTCGTGGTGTAATCTTTTCTGCCAAGGGAACCTCCATCGTAGCTTGTATCGTGGCGCATCTGCTGTCGTGCCATGCGTGCACATCTCATTCCGGCAATCGGGGGGATCTCTCCGGGTTGTGCCGGATGCGACGCTGAGGCATGATAACCCGGAGAGCCGGTAAAAGCAAGTGACCGGCGCTCCGGGGAACCCCACCCCGCATTACCGCGTTATCAATGAGTGAAGAACGCGCTGAGGAGAGAGGTCATGTCAGTCATTCGCAACCTGTCGATGCCATTTGTCCCTCCGGTTATGTGGCTCATTCTCGCCGCCGCGCTGCTTTCGGGGTGTGCGATTGCCGATTCGATCGAGCCCTATCATCCGACCCTGTCGGCCCAAGAGGCGGCTCAGATGCCACCCGAGACGGTCGCCCGCACGCTGATAGATCGCTACCTGCACCACTACACCACCGGCCCGATGCCGCGCAGGCTCGGCCTGCGACAGTACGAGATCCACGATGTCGATCTGGATCGAATGCTGGACGATGGCTTTGTCGCCACCGTCTCGTACTCGGTGCGTCCGGTGTGGACTCTCGGCAACAGCGATTGGATCGCCGGAAACGGCGTGTATGAGGGCGGCTGGGTGCGGCAAAAGTTCGCCTTTGTCACCATCGTCCCTCACAACGGCGGATACCGATGGGCGGGCATGGGCACCGGTCCGTGAGCGGTTGTCGCCCGGTCAGGCATGACGAATCCATACCAGCATCTCGCCCGGTCCGCGATTGCCCCAGGCATAATAGGGCACGGCGGTGAGCGATACGGGGACCGCGTCAGACTCTACCGGGCGATAGAGCGCATTCGTCCAGTTATCGGTTGGGCGACGCAGCCCCTCAGCCTTGATGACGACGATGCCCCCCAGCAGGTTCTCATCATATTCGGTATTCAGCGACGCATCCTTCGGCAGGACGATATCGGGCAGGTTGGCGCCATTATCGACCTCCTCCAGGCAGTACACCAGAGGCCCGCGTTGCAGAGCCACCCGACCGGCGTTTACGCGCACGGCAGGATGCGCCTCGATGCGTTCTACCGGCATGGGCAGCGACAGCTCGACCACGTCACCGTTATGCCACACGCGCTCGATCCGGGCGTAGCCCCTGTCCATCCGCGGCGCGATATCTACCGTCTGGCCGTTTACCCGCACCTCGGCGCTGCGAGCCCAGGCGGGGATGCGCAGACACAGCGCAAAGGATTGCTCTGCCTCCGGGGCGACGACGATACGTATCTCACCGTCCCACGGATAGTTCGTTTCCTGGCGAACGGTGACCGGCCGGCCGTCGATCTCCAGATCGGCTTTGCCGGCAGCGTACAGGTGAAGGTACAGGGCACCGGAACCCGATGAATAGACATAATCTCCCAAAGAGGCCAGTAATCGGGCGATGTTGGGCGGGCAGCAGGCACAACCGAACCACTCTTGCCGCTCGGCGGTGAGTGCCGATCGACCGAATATGTCCGCTCGGTAGGTATACGCCTGTGGATCGACCTCCAGCGGATTAGCGTAGAAAAAGCGCTTGCCGTCCAGCGAGATGCCGCTCAGGACGCCGTTGTAGAGGGCGCGTTCGAGCGCGTCGGCATAGCGTGCCTCTCCCGTGAGCTGAACCATGCGATGGGCCCAGAACACCAGCCCGATGGCGGCGCAGGTCTCGGCGTAGGCGGTGTCGTTGGGCAGATCATAGTCGTAAGTGAATCGTTCGCCGTGAGAGGCCGAGCCAATGCCCCCGGTGATATACATGCGCCGCGTGGTCACATTGTCCCACAGGCGCTCGCAAGCGGCCAGCAACGTCTCGTCACCGGTTTCGGCGGCGACGTCGGCCATGCCGCTGTACAGATACATGGCGCGCACCGCGTGTCCTTCGGCGGTCGTCTGCTCTCGAACGGGCAGATGGCTCTGGTTATATTCATAGCGGCCGTGGTTCCACGCGGTGGGATCATCCCCGCGCTCCCGCGCCTCGATATCGAAATAGTGTGGTTGAGTGCCCCGTTCGTCTATAAAGAACCGCGCCAGATCCAGATAGCGCTCTTCTCCGGTTACACGGTAGAGCTTGACGAGGGCCAGCTCCAGCTCTTCATGCCCGGGATATCCCCGCTTTTGGCCATCGCCCGGACCGAACACTGTGGCGATATAGTCGGCGTAGCGGCACATCACATCGAGCAGTTTTCTTTTTCCCGTCGCCAGATAATAGGCGATAGCGCCTTCGATGAGGTGCCCGGCACAATAAAGCTCGTGCATATCGCGCAGGTTCGCCCAGCGATTCTGCGGCTCGACGAGGGTAAAGTAGCTGTTCAGATATCCGTCGGGCTGCTGGGCGGCGGCCATGTCATCGATCACCGCATCGACCAATTCCTCCAGAGCGGGGTCAGGATGGAGGCTCAGGCTATAGCCCACCGCCTCGATCCACTTGGCGAGGTCCGAATCCCAGAACGGGTGCGGGGGGTTGGGATCGCCCGGCTTCCAACTCAGCTTGACGACGTCGATGCGGCCGGTCTCTTTACACTGCTGGTACTCGATGGGCAGCGTGACGGTCCGATTGATCTCCTGCCGTGGTCCCCAGAAGCCGCCCTCCAGGTGAACATTTTGCAACGGAACCGGATTCAGCGGTTGCGCATTCGGGCTCATGATGTGACCTCCATGTTGTCTTTCCGCTGGCTTGCGGTGTTCGAAATCGGGTAATCTGTGCATGCGTTGCGATGGAACCACAGACGCCGGTTCGGCCTCTGCACATCTGGCGGCAGGGTCAACCCGGAACGGTTGGCCGAACTCGAGACGGACGCCTCTGATCGTGGGAGTTACAGACGCGGAAAATTCGGCGCGCCCGACAGGGTTCGGGTAGTTTCTGGGGCTTTGTGCCGAATTCATATGTGAATCGACAATTCGCTTGACCCAATCGGTGAATGTCATTATATTAAATACAATAGTGATGCTCAGGCACAATTCAACGATTCCAGATGACATCTCTTGAGCTAGGATTTTGCGCTCCAACATAAACGTAGGGGCGTTTATATATATCACGGCAAAAGGGAGTGTTTCGATGTCTGAATCGTATACGAACGGGCTTGGTTGCATTGCTTTTATCGGCGGATATTTACCACGACAATGCGGTATCGCTACATTCACGACCGATCTGACCGAGGCGATGGTCAGACAGTTCGATGATATCACCTTTTTCGCCGTGCCGGTGAATGATCGCCCCGAGGGCTACGACTACCCCCCCCGTGTACGTTTCGAGTTAGCACAGCAAGAGCTGGCTTCTTACCGTCGTGGAGCAGACTATCTCAATATCAACGGCGTGGATCTGGTTTGTCTGCAACACGAGTTTGGTATTTTCGGCGGTTCGGCCGGCGCTCATGTGATTTCGTTGTTACGCGATCTAAACATGCCTGTCGTAACAACCTTCCACACCGTCCTGCGCAATCCAGATCCCCCCTATCTTCGGGTGATGCGGGAACTGATCGATGTTTCGGACCGGATGGTGGTGATGAGCCGGCGGGCAGAAGAGTTCCTGCGCGATATCTACCACGTACCGGCCGACTGCATCGATTTCATCCCCCATGGCATTCCCGATGTGCCCTTTGTCGACCCAAACTATCACAAGGACCAGTTCGGTGTCGAGGGCAAGACGGTATTGCTCACTTTTGGTCTCTTGTCACGCAACAAGGGGATCGAATATGCAATCCAGGCGATGCCTGAGATTGTATCACGCTTTCCTGATACGGTCTATATCGTGCAGGGGGCGACGCACCCCTATGTATTGCGTGAAGAGGGCGAATCTTATCGCCATTCCCTCGAAGAGATGGTCCGCCGTCTGGGCGTTCAGGATCATGTCATCTTTATGAACCGGTTCATCAGCCTGGAGGAACTGGTCGAGCTGATCGGCGCGGCCGACATCTATTTGACGCCCTATCTGAGCCCTGAACAGGTTGTTTCGGGAACGCTGGCCTATACCGTTGGGGCGGGAAAGGCGGTGATTTCAACGCCCTACTGGTATGCTCAGGAATTGCTGGCGGACGGTCGTGGTGTCATTGTGCCGTTCCGCGACTCTCGGGCCATTGCGGACGAGGTGATCAATCTGTTGACGAACGAAACAGAGCGTCACGCCATGCGCAAACAGGCCTATTTGCTGGGGCGTGAGATGATCTGGTCCGAGGTGGCCAAGCGATATATGGAGAGCTTTGGCCGCGCCCGCGAGCAGAAGCGGGGGATGCTGCGCAGCGTTCATCCGGCCGTCAGGCCGGTACGCCATCAGGATCTGATCCCCGATCTGAATCTGACCTACCTGAAGCGGATGACCGATGACACCGGCCTTCTTCAGCACGCCGTATTCACCGTGCCCGATTATCGAGAGGGCTACTCTATCGACGATAATGCCCGCGCGTTGATCGCCGCCATCCTGATCGAGGAAACCTATCCCGAGTTGACTCAGGAGGCGAACGACCTCGCCTCGCGCTATATGTCGTTCCTGTGGTATGCTTTTAACCCTGAAGACGGTCGATTCCGCAATTTCCTCAGCTATGATCGGCGCTGGCTGGAGGATTTTGGCTCGGAAGACAGCCACGGCCGCTCGCTGTGGGCGTTGGGCACCGTTCTGGGACGCTCGGCGCATGCGGGGCTGAGAGGCGTGGCGGCGCGGCTGTTCGCCGACGCCCTCCCGGTGACGACATCCTTCCAGAATGTCCGGGCGTGGGCGTTTACCCTTATCGGCATTCACGAGTACCTGCGCTCCTTCTTTGGCGACCGCTCAGCGCAGGATGTCCGCGAATTGCTGGCCGAACGGCTACTGGATGCCTATCAGCATCACAGTACGCCCGACTGGCCCTGGTTCGAGGAAATGCTCAGTTACAGCAACGCCCGGTTGCCTCAGGCGCTACTTCTGTCGGGGCGCTGGCTCCATCGCCCCGATATGATCGAGGCCGCACTGGTTTCTCTGCGCTGGCTGGCCGACCTGCAGCGCTCGGAGGATGATCTCTTTATCCCCATCGGTTCTGATGGATTCTATCCCAAGGGGAGCGAGCGGGCCTTTTTCGATCAGCAACCGGTCGAGGCGAACGCTATGGTTTCCGCCTGTCTGGAGGCGTATCGTGTCACCGGTGATTCATACTGGTACGACGAAGCTCAACGCGCATTTTACTGGTTCCTGGGGCGCAATCATCTGGGCATCATCGTATGTGACCCGCGCACCGGAGGGTGCCGCGACGGATTACATCCTGATCGCGTGAACGAGAATCAGGGCGCCGAATCGACGCTCTCTTATCTACTGTCTCTGGTAGAGATGCGCTCGGCCGAAACGGCGGACGAGGCATTGTTTGCGGAGGTCACACCTAATGGACATCGGTAAACGCGCTGACAGTCCGATTGTTCGTCACCCGAAGAACCCGATTCTGACGGCCGACGATTGGCCCTACCCGGTCAATACGGTCTTTAATCCCGGCGCGACCATACTGCCCGGGGGGCATACACTTTTGCTGTGCCGCGTCGAGGATTTTCGCGGAATTTCGCATTTCACCGTCGCCCAGTCGGAGAACGGTGTGGACGGCTGGCATATCGATCCCCAGCCGACCCTGGAGCCCGACCCCGAAAACTGGCCGGAGGAGCGCTGGGGCATCGAGGACCCACGAATTACCTATGTGGAAGAGTTGCGGAAATGGGTCATCGTTTATACAGCGTTCTCTCGCGGGGGGCCGGGCCTCTCGCTGGCGCTGACCGATGACTTTCAACATTTCGAGCGCTATGGCGAGATCATGCCGCCGGAGGATAAGGATGCCGCCCTCCTGCCTCGCCGCATCGGCGGACACTGGGCGCTTATCCATCGTCCCATGGGCCCGCTGGGCGGGCATATCTGGATTTCGTATTCGCCCGATCTGCGGCATTGGGGTAGCCACAAGATGATCCTGGAGGCGCGTCGTGGCGCCTGGTGGGACGCGTACAAGATCGGCCTGTGCTGTCCGCCGATCGAAACCGATCGGGGCTGGTTGATGCTGTATCACGGTGTGCGCACCACGGCATCCGGATCGATCTATCGGGTGGGATTGGCGTTGTTCGATCTGGATACGCCGGAGCGCTGTGTGTTGCGAGGCGATAGCTGGATCTTTGGCCCTGAGGAAGTCTATGAGCACGAGGGCGATGTGCATGATGTCGTATTCCCTTGCGGCTATACGATGGCGCCCGACGGAGATACGGTCAATATCTACTATGGCGCATCGGATAGCTGGGTGGCTCTGGCGACCGCCAAGGTCTCGGATATGCTCGATTGGTTGGATGAGAACGGTCGGCCCGGCGTGTGTGTGGATCTGGATTGATCTCGCGGTGTGCCCCTCTCGGACGATCTACTCTCCGAGGGGGGCGCTTGCTCTCTAGCGCCCGTCGGAGAGGCCGACCAACTCGCTTTTGGCCAGCACATGGCCCTCCATAGCATCCAGCACCTCTTTCAGGTCGGCTCTGGCGGGTATGTTCAGGTATTCGTCCAGGGCATAAAACGAAAAGACATAACGGTGCGACTCGCCGGGAGGGCACGGCTCGATATATCCCGGCCGGCCCTGTTGATTGCGGCCATGTTTGGCGCCGTTCTCTAATGTGTCGTCAGGGGGAAGGTCTTCCGGCAGATTGCCGGCATCAGCGGGGATGTCATAGACCAGCCAATGCAGGAATGCGCCCGATGGGGCATCCGGGTCGACGCACATCAACACCGGCGCGCGGGTTCCCTCCGGTAGCCCGTGCCACTCCAGCGGCGGCGAGATCCCCTCTCCACCACAGGTATAGCGGCCGGGAATCCGTTCTCCCTGTGCAAACGCTGCGCTGCTCAGCATGAGTTTCCCCACGCTCGTTTCTCCTTCGTTCTCTGCCCGCTGCGCCGGAGCGACACAGGCGCAGCAAAGCCATACAATCCATACGACCTTCAAAATGCGTGCCGTCACCATCATCCCTCTCCTTCCGGAGGCGTCGGATTCGCCGCGCCGCGGCGCGTCTTTTCATTGGCAGACCTCTGCGGCCATGTTATAATCTCCCGTGCCGATAAAAGTCGATGACGACACCGGGATGGGAGATGCAAACGATGATCGATGTGATTGTGGCAGGGCACCTTTGTGTGGATATCATTCCGCAGATCCCCAAGGTTTCGACCAGATCTGATGATTTTCTGGCGCCCGGACGGCTGGCCGAGGTGGGTGCCGCATTGCTGTCTACCGGCGGTTCTGTATCCAATACCGGACTGGCGTTGCACCGGCTGGGGCTCGACGTTCGTCTCCTGGCGCGCATTGGCGATGACTTTATCGCCAATCTGATCCGCGATATTCTCCGGGCGCATGGCGAGGGGCTGGCCGACCATCTGTCGGTGGCCCATGACGAGCCCAGTTCCTATACCATCGTCATCAATCCGCCGGGCGTAGATCGCTCCTTTCTGCATTGCCCCGGCACCAACAACACCTTTGGCCCCGAGGATATCTCTCCCGATCTTTTGGATCAGGCCCGACTCTTTCATTTCGGGTATCCCCCGCTGATGCAACGCATGTATGCCGATGGTGGCGAGACGCTGGAGACGCTTTTCCGGCAGGCCCGAATGCGTGGAGCTACGACGTCGCTGGATATGTCCATGCCCGATGCGGCCAGCGCCGGCGGTCGGGCCGACTGGCGCGCCATTCTGCGCCGCACGTTGCCTCATGTCGATCTCTTTCTCCCCAGTGTGGAAGAACTGCTCTATACGGTCTGGCGTGAGCGATTCGACGAACTGGCCCGCCGGGCGGGGCATGATCGCATGATCGATGCCCTCACTCCCGATGATGTGGTCGCGCTGGCGGACAGGACACTGGCCCTGGGGTGCCGTATCCTGGTGATCAAGCTGGGGCATCGCGGCCTCTACTTGCGAACGGCAGATGCGCTGGCCGATCTGGGGCGTGGCGCGCCGGCCGATGTCGGGATGTGGCAGGGGCGCGAGTTGTGGGCCCCCGGCTTTCGCGTCGATGTGGTCGGCACCGTGGGGGCCGGAGATTCGGCCATCGCCGGCTTTTTGACCGGCCTGCTGCGTGGGCAGGGGCCTGAGGATGCAGTGACCTCAGCCGCCGCCGTGGGCGCCTGCAATGTGGAGGCGGCCGACGCCACCAGCGGTGTACGAGGCTGGGAGGAAACCCTGGCCCGCGTGCGTCAGGGATGGGAGCGGCTGGATGCCCGGGTAGAGGGCGAGGGCTGGACCTATCGATCCGCCACAGGGTTATGGCATGGCCCACGCGACCGATAGCGCAGGCCGATGTGTGGCGCGCATTCCCGTGTGCGCTCCGTCCGCCTGTCGATAGACCATCAGCACAAAGGAGATCCCGCCATGAGCGACAAAGCCCGCCCCAATATCCTCATCTTTATGAACGACCAGCAACAGGGGGCCGTGCTGGATCCGGACCACCCCTGCCGGATGCCCAATGTGCAGCGCATGGCGGACGAGGGCGTGCGCTTTGGCCGCACCTATACCACCACCGCTCACTGTTGTCCGGCCCGCGCAACCTTTATGACCGGCCTCTATCCCAGTCGTCACGGCATCTATAACAATGTGCTCAACGATGCCGCACAGAATATATCGCTCAAGCCCGGCGTGACGACTTTTAGTGAGGTCTTGCGCGCATCGGGCTATGATCTCGCCTTCTCGGGAAAATGGCATGTGTGCGCCGACGAAGAGCCACGTGACAGAGGCTGGACCCAGTACCACGCCACCGCCGTCAAGGGTGAACTGCACGGCGTGCGCTGGGAGCGCTTTCGCGAGATGGCCCGGACCCCTGAGGATGATTCACCACGAGAGCGGGGTGAATTGCTGCGCCCGGGATGGGAACGATATTGCCTTTACGGCGCCACCGATCCTGCTCCAGAGACCGATCCCTTTCTGCCGGATGATCTGTACACCGTCCAAACCGGCATCCGC
>JBMNOI010000031.1:0-33329 GCA_050942995.1 Anaerolineae bacterium | reverse complement strand
CTCCGGCCACATCGATGGCATCCACCATGCTGCGGGCGATCATCTGAATGCTATCCTGATAGCGCACCAGCAGAAAGCAGGCATCGGGCTCGTATATGTCCATCACCTCGTGGATCAGGGTGGACAGCTCATCCACATAGCGATCCAGTTCCAGAGCGGCGACACAGATGCTCCGCTTTTGGATGGTCTGGATAGTCGCATTGCGGATAAGCCGGGCCAGGGCGTCGCGCTGCTCATCGGTAAGGGGGCGGTTCAAAAATTCATTGACGATCTGCAGATCGGCGCCGTGCCGCAGCAGCCATGCCGCCGCCTCGACATCGCGGGCGGTGGTGGTGGCATATGAAAGAGAGCCCGTATCCTCATAGATGCCCATGAGCAACAGGCTGGCCCCTAACGGCGGCAGTTTGACGCGGGCATGGCGAATCTTTTCTACCAGCAACGTGGTGGTAGCGCCTACCGAATCGCCCTCGAACGTCACCCGGTCCGACGGGGTGACCTCCATATCATGGTGGTCGATGATATGGCGACGCGTATTTTCGTCCATCCCCCGCATGCGGGGAACGGACTGGGTGTCCACCAGGATAAGGTCGCTGATGCGCCGCCGTTCGAGCCGGTTACGCTCGATAAAGGGCAACTCATCCTTGTACAGGGCCACGAAATCACGCAGGTTACGGTTCAGCTTGGTGGGCAGAACGGCTTGATGGTCGGGATAGAGCAGGCTGGCGCCATAGATCGAGGCCAGCGCATCCATATCCGCGCGTTCATGGCTGGTAATGATCTTCATTCATTACGCTCCTTGAGCCCGTTATGCGTCGCAGGAGGTGCGCTACGGGTTACTATGATTATAGTGGTGACATAAACGATTGACAAAAGATAAATCCCTCTCTATAATCCGACGCACCATCCACGACTTCATCTCGGCTGCCTACTGGAAAGAACTGGAATGACCTTTTTTCGCCTTCTCAGCCGTTCGAGATTACGGCTCAGATTCGCGCTGCTGGCGTTGCTCTTTCTCGCCCTTACTGCGGCCACATCCCATGCGGTCTATACCGGATTGGCGGCACAGCGTGAAACGGTGCCCCTTGGACAGGCGCGCACCATCCCCAACACCGACGTCAACCCCTACGGGGCCAACTTTTTCCTGAACCGGGAGGTCGAGCCCTGGAAACAGGACAAGACGTTGCATATGGCCGCCGAAGCCGGCATCGGCTGGGTCAAGCTTCACTTCCCCTGGGAGGATATCGAGCCGAGGCGCAAGGGCGAATTCATCCATCCCGCCACAGGCACCGATAGCTGGGCCAAATACGATCATATCGTCGATCTGTGTGAAAAGTATGGCCTGCGCATCGTGGCACGGCTGGATCGTCCCCCCGCATGGGCCCGCCAGGATAACACCTATCAGCAAGCCCCCCCGGACGATTATGCCGACTATGGCGATTTCGTCTACGAGTTCGTCAAACGATATGAGGGGCGCATCGACTATATCCAGATATGGAACGAGCCCAACATATTCCCCGAATGGGGCAATCGTCCGGTCAGTCCCGAGGAATATGTCCAACTCCTCAAGGTGGCCTATCGCCGGGCCAAAGAGGCCAACCCGAACGTCTATGTGCTCAGCGCGCCGCTGGCCTTTACGCTGGGGGAGCCCCATCCCGAGCCCGGCCGCTGGCGCTCCATGAACGATCTGGATTACCTGGAGGCCATGTACAGAGCCGGCGCCAAAGACTATTTCGACATCTTTTCCGTTAACGCCTTTGGCATGGGGCGTCCGCCGGAGGACCCGCCGGACCCCAATGTGCTGAACCTGCAACGGGTGTTGCTACAGCGCAAGATCATGGAGCGTCACGGCGATGCAAACAAGGCAGTGTGGTTCAACGAATATGGATGGAACGCCGCCCCCGATCATTTCGATAAAGAGCAGCTCATCTGGGGACGCGTAAGCGAGAGAGAACAGGTCGAATACACGCTGCGGGGCATTCAGATGGCCCGCGAGGAGTGGCCCTGGGCCGGCGTGTTCATGATCTGGTACTTTCGTCAGGTGGGACATATCCCGATCAACAGCGCCGAGTACTATTTCCGCATGGTCGAGCCCGATTTCACCCCCCGGCCCCTCTACTTTGCCGTCCAGGATGTGGCCCACACCCCTCAGGAAGTCGGCCCCGGCGTGTATCAGCAAACCCATCCGGCCGTGCAGACCTATGGAGATTGGCACAATGTGATCGACCCGAACGCCCGCAGCGGGTCGTACATCCGCTCGGATACGCCGGGCGATAGCATAAACTTTGTCTTTTACGGCACGGCCGTCGATCTCATCACCCACCGCTGCCCGGAATCGGGGCGGTTGCTGGTGTCACTGAACGGCCAGCCGGTGCCGGGCCTGCCGGTAGATCACCAGGGGCAAAGTTATGTCGACCTTTACTCTCCGTCGATCCAGACGCAGGCGCGGGTGCCGCTGGTGCGCGGGGCCGCCCCCCGACGCAACACGCTGCGCATCACCATCGCCGAAGAGGTCTCGGCCGGCGCCACCGGCCGGGAATGCACGCTGGATGCCTTTGAGGTGGTGGAAGAGGAACGCCCCCCCTTCCCCGTCGCCCCGCTGGTGGCCGGGCTGGTGGGCATGAGCCTGAACGGCTGGTTGATCTGGCGGACGGCCGTGCGGGTGCGGCGTACCGTGCGGGCGCCCTGAATCCGCCGCTCGTCTCCCTAACGCGCCGCCACGGCCGCAGCCCGGCGCCGGGAAAAGATAACGGGCCACCCGACATCGCAGATGGCCCGAAAGATACAGGCGCTTCCTAACGCAGGGCGGCTTTGGGAGCGTGACCGAACATTTTGCGCAGCCGGGCGACGACCCGGGCGTTGAGCACGGTGCTGGCGCTGCGCAGCACGCCCTGTACATGCTTCAGCACATCGCCCCGCCCGTCCCAATGCTCGTACAGAATATCCTCGCCCGCCTGGCCCATGATGGTCACCACTCGATTCAGGATAAAGGCCAGCGCCGTCACATCATCGGCCAGCCCCACAGGCATCACAAAATCGGGGATCAGGTCCACCGGTGACAGCACATAGGCACCGGCCAGCGAAAGCTGGACGCGCAACGAAACATCGATGCGCGGATCGCGAATCAGTCGGGTCAGAAGCACAAAGAGATCGGGCAGCAAGAGTAGATACTCCTGCAACGCGCCGCGAATGTTTCGATGCCGCAGCCATGCACAGGTCTGTCGACGCAGGCGGGTATAGAATCGCTCGGTCTGGGCCTCGTCGGGATATACTATCTGCGGCAGCGCACGTTCCAGATCGACGTCCATGGGGGCCTCCCAATCGATGATTAAACCATGTTACGAACTATTATACTATGATGCACACAAAATCCGGATGAATGATATGTCAATATATTAAATAGGTGGCGGGACAGACAGGGCGCCGCTCATTCGTCGCCCAGGAGATCCTCCCAGAAGCGTAGCGCCCGGTCTATCATATCGGGAGTCACCTTCTCTTGGGGCTCGATGAGCTGCATGCTGGTCCCCTGGGGATCCCACACGCCCCCCACCGGGGCCGTGGCCCAATCGGCCAGTTGTTCGTACATGATCATCTTTTGCTCCCGATCGTCCGTATGCACAAAGCGCTGGAACAGGGCGATAAAGCCGGGATCATGTTCCTGCAGGTAGCGTAACGCCGCCTTTTCGCCCTCCCACAACATCCGTCGGCAATGAAAATAGCCCCGGAAAATGTCGGTGGCGCCGTACAACATGCGCACGTCAAGGGCCATCATATAGAGGGGATCGTCCGAGTTCAAGATGCGATGATTATGTCGCACATTGAAATTGATGCTGAACCAGATCTGATAGATCTCGGCGTCGTCCATCGGCCGAAGCCAGTGACCGCGATGCACATATTCAAAGGCGCGGGTGATCTCGCCGGTGCGATCATAGGCCACACGCCCCAGAACGAGCCAGTGAACCACATGCCCCGTCCATGATTCGACACTCAACGGCTCTTTTAGCGCCAGGATACGTCTGGTCTCATCGGCGTTGACAAAGATGACGTCGGTCACACGGCCGTCGATATAGGTCAGCCCGACATGCCCCTCTGTATCCAGATCGGTGCGAAAAACCACCAGATCGTAATCGCTGCCCCGAACGATCTCCTCGGCCCCACCCGAGCCGGTCACCACGACGCCGGACACCACATCCTGTCGCGACAGGCGCTCGATCACCTCGTCCAGCGACATGGTATTGCTGCGCGACACGATGGTATGAAACATGCCCATCCATCTCCCCATCCATATTTCCATCGATTCTGAAAAAGGGATTCGGTGACGGCCGACATCCCCGGGAACAACAGGCCGATATCGAACACCACCCGGCGTTATCTTTTAGCTTGGGCCATCATCTTGGCCAGCATGATCAACATGCTGCCCAGTGCCGCAAAGAGCGCGATGCCTACTTTAGTTATATCGACAACGGGCTCGATGCGCACGCCATCGGGGCGCAGATTGATGACGGCCACGGGCCGCGCCATCGACATGCCGCCGCCTCCTCCACCGCCGCCATAGCCTCTACCCTCTTCCTGTCCCTCGACCTTTTCAGAGGGCGGCGTCGAGCCCCCTCCCATACCAAACCCGAACCAGGCGCCCAGCTTGGATTCAGAGGCCGTAATGGCCACCTGATCGCCGCTGGATATCGGCTCACCAAAGATCGCGTCGGCACGCGCTGTAGAAAGCAACCTGTCCAGCAAGTTCATCGCCTCTTCGCGGTTCCGCGCCATCTCGGCGTTGAATCCCATCTGATCCATGCTATCGCCTCCTTCTTGCCCATCGCTCCAATCGACCCACCATCAACGGCAGCATCATTCCGACGACCAGCAATCCCACCTGCAACAGCAACGTAACATCGACGATGGGTACACGCCGGATGCTGCCGCTCTGCTCCACCATCACCGCCGTAGGACGATTCCACACAACCCCCCCCCAGGGGAGGCGCAGAGTCAGCACTCTGGCCTCAGGGGTGATACGGACATCGCCATGTGTGACAGATTCCCCTCTCGCCCGCTCCCAGTCCAGCACTCTGCGACGTCGCTCCATCGCACCTCCTCATTCACGAAAGGCCGATGCCAATGCGCCGTCTCCCCGTCAACGCCCGTCGATGCCCAATCGACTGAGCACCGTCGGCGGACGTGACGGCGCCAGCGCCCGTTTGACCGCCGTCCAGGGCGCGCGCCGGGGGGTGGCGCCGTTGTGTGTATGGTCGCCCCAGATTGGCCCCACTCGCGCCTCCTGCACCCGTCGCGGATGAACCACACGACGACGAACAATCCGCCGTCGCCCCCTTGCCGGCATGCCGTCACCAATCCGCGAACGTGCCGGCTCTGCTCCGCGCCGGACGACCCACGATACGCCGCCTAACGTGGCCCAGGTCAACAACATGCGCAACATAGGCTGCATCTGTAGCCAGGTGTAGAGGCTGAACGATCGCCCGCCAAAGCCACCACGCACTGTGGCATGGCCGGGCAATGGGTGAAAGAGATTATCGGGGGAATCCTCCGTTCTGGGTTCATCGGTGCGTTGCAAACGGGGCGCCATCCGCGCCACTGCGTCATCCACCAACGCCGGAGCCACTCGCTTGATCGCCAGCAGCGCCCTACCCGCGCCACCGACCCAGATCTCGGGAACCCGGTTCTCTGCGGCGAACAGAATGGCCCGGGCCGCCACGGCCGGATCGTAAAACGGGGGCACCCCTCGCGACTTGACGCTCAGTCGTGTGCGGGCCTTGTTGAATATTGGCGTATCGATTGAGGAGGGAATAACATTCGTCAGGCTGATGTCCGGCGCCGAACGCTTTAGCTCCATGCGCAACGTCCCCAGCAACCCCTCCAGGCCATGTTTGGATGCCACGTAAGCGCTTTGCAGTGGAAAAGGTTGTCGCCCCTCCACCGAGGAAACGACGATCAATGCGCCACGCCCCTGCTCCTGCAACAATGGCAGAGCGGCGTAAATGCCATGAACCACCCCCATCAGGTTGATATCCAGCACCTGACGAAACTCTTCCGGCCTGGTCTGTTCGAATGGAGCGTACATGATGACCGATGCCGTATGCACCCAGGTATCCAGCCGCCCATAGCGCCGCCGGGCGGTGTCGGCCACCTCCTGAGCCTGGCCCGGATCGGTGGCATCCGCCGGAACGGCCAGGGCATATCCGCCCTCCTCATGGATTTCGCTCACCAGCGTGTCGAGTCCCTGCGCATCTCGCGCTGAAACCACCACGCGGGCGCCTTTACGGGCAAAACGCAGCGCCGTCTCGCGACCGATGCCGCTGGACGCACCGAATACCACCACCACCTGATCTTTGATCGGTCTGAGCTTCACGGTCCCTCCCCGTCTGCCCCGAGCGAGTCCGGGTTATATCGGCCGGATACCCCGGGGAGATCCTCTATTTTCGGTCGCGCGATGCGATGACGGGAGCAAACCGCAGGCAGCGATGAGACGATTCGATCGCGACTCGATCACTCACACCTCGTCACGAATCAGCCATGGTTGTTACCCATGCGCATGGCGCGCACCTCGACCTGTCCCTCCAGCACACGGGCCTCCAGCGCCGGCTGGCGATGCACCGAAGGGCCACCATACACCCGTCCATCCCGCAGGCGATAGCGCGAGCCGTGCCAGGGACACACGATCGTATCATCTTCCAGCACACCCTCGTTCAGCGGGCCGCCCAGATGGGCGCAGGTCGCCACCAGCGCATAGACCTGTTCCCCACGGCGCACCAGCACAATGGGAGTGTCGTTCCATTGCGTGCGGTACAGCTCGCCCTCGGGCAGTTCTGCCAGGGGCATAATCGGCGTAAAGCGCCCGGGCAGCGCATAGCCGCCCGCATGATCGACACCGCTGCGCAATACATAGGTCATTTCGCTGCCCAGAAACGCCGCCACCGATGCCGTCAGCAGCCCGCCCACCGCCACGCGCCAGCCCGCCGCTCGTCGCCCACGTCGCCGCAGCAGGAGCGAGACCCCATAGAACACCAAAGAGAGGGCGTTAAGGAGCGCATGAAGCATGCCCACGCGACGCGCGCGGTGGCTCAGATGGACCCAGTCGGTAATGCCCGCCGCTATAGTGAGCGCGCTGCTGACCAGCCCGGTGGTGATGGTCGCCTGTGCGCCGATCTCCAGCCGCTCATCATGATGTGCCGTACCGGCCGCATCCAGCGCCGCCGTCATGATCCACGCCCCCACTGTGACGTCGGTCAGAACGGGGTGAAGAGGATGCCGCAGCCAGACGCCGTGAAGGGCATCCTTTACCGGTCCGCCGATGAACCGCCCGCTCCGATAGATCCCCTGCACCCAAGACTGTACGCTTATGGCCAGCTTTTCCAGCCAGGACTGCCTGTCGATGAAAAGCCGGGCCCGATCGATCCACATACCCCCTCCTGCACCCGTCTCCCCCGCCGCTGCCCGCGTCGCCGCTTCGGGCACGATCATGCGCACAGCGCCGGGCACCAGTTCAACCTCCACCGGTGTCTGCCCCACCACCTCACCGTCGGCCTGCACCGTCAGCGTCGACTCTGCCCGGATGGTGATTCGTTCCCGCGCAATCTGGCAGCGGATACGCGGGTCGCGGCGTCGTGACGGAAAAAATAACCCGCGGACGAGGCTCCAGGCGATCCGCAGATACTCCGGCAGGCTGTGGGCGTACAGAGTACACACCATCATCTGCCCGTCGTCCGGATGCACCCGCGGCCCCCACCGCAGCGCCGAGCCCCCCACCCGGCTGGCGTTGGTCACAATGATCTCCGAGGCGCGGAGATGCCGGTGCTGCCCGTCCACCGTCAGATCGAAGCGATGCGGCTGATAGCCCACCGCCAGACGCACGCCCTCCCAGATGTAGGCCAGCCGACCAAAGCGACGTTTGTCCTCGGTCTCGGTCTCTTGCATCACGGCGGACGTCAACCCCACGCTCACGCTCAACACACGGATGCCCCCATTGGCGCGCATCACATCCAGAGAGGTAATGTCGTGGTCACCGACGATGAGGTTCAGCGCCTCATCGGCATTCAGCGGGATACCCAGCTCGCGGGCCAGGGCATTTCCCGTGCCACTGGGGATAATGCCCAGCGGCACATCACTGCCCACCATGCCCGCCGCCACAGAGGCCACCGTCCCGTCTCCGCCGGCCGCGACGATATAGTCAAACCCCTCGGCGATGGCGTCGCGCACCGTCTGAGCCACATCCTCACGGCCGGTCATCTCGTACACCCGATAGGCATAGCGCCCATCGCCCAGGATTCTGTCGATCACATCACGAAATAGCCGCGCCTCATAATCGCCCGAGCGCGGGTTCACAACGATGAAAACGCTTCCCTCGTTGATGCGAGGCAGCGCAAACGGCTTTAGCCCCTCTTCTCTGCTCACCATAGCCCAACCTGCATTCTGTGACCGAAATCCTCCATCATCCACCGCCATGCGCGCACGAACCGTTCCGGAACCGATCGGCGGCCCCTCTCTCAGACACGCCCTAGAACGTCAACCGCTGACCGTAGGCTGCCTCGGTAAAGATCCCCCTGGCCTCCTTCAGGCTCATAGCCGGAAAGTCGATCCGTTCGATGTCGGTTTCGCCCAGACCCATCCGGCCCGCCTCCCACAGATGGTGAACGGCATCGGCCTCGAAACCCAACAGCGCCGCCCCCACCGTATCGGCGGCCACGGCATTGGTCGAGGCGATGGCCAGCCCCGTCTCGAAGGTATGCCCCTCTACCGGTCCGGTACCGACCATGGCCGGATGTCCCACAGTGATGGCCAGATTGATGGGAAAGCGCGCGATCATAGCGGCGATAAACGAATGCATATCGTCAAAGAAATGGTGTTTGTTATACTCTCTGGCGCGAGGATGTCCGTAATAGTCGGCCGCAGGATAGGACATGGCCACATTTTTGAGCGCCATGGTCACAGTGGCTGTGGCGTGCATCTTGAGCTGACTCACCACGACCAGAGCCTCGTATTGCAGCACCCGTGGATTCACCATCACCGTCTGCTGCGGCCCGGTCACATCCAGATCGGGCGCATAGGTCAGTTTGACTTCTTCGAAAGGGGGGCGGTTGTGATCGAAAAAGGTGACCCGTTCCTCTTTGATCACCTCCATCAGGCCTGCTATGCGAAATACGTCCTCTGTTTCGGCGGCTCCTGACCCACCGGTGACGACCAGTTCACCCGGGTCGAACTGTTTCAGATAGCGAATGACGGCCCGCAGGGTGTCGGGTTGAGTGACGGCCCGCTTGTTATCGGCGCTCGCCCACGTATCGTTGGGCTTGACGGCCACGAGCCGCCCACGGATCAACGGCTCGATCTCGATATGTTGCAGCGCCCCCCATATCGCCCGGCCGATGTCGTCCGGGTCACGCGTAATCACTACACTGGACATCGCCTCTCCTTCGCCCCCTTCATGCCAGAGCCCCCTTCAAGGGGACGCGTCTACCTCCTGATACCGGCGGATCGGACGCGCCCCCCGACGGGCAGACTCAACGATCGCCCTCGTCGATCTCCCAGGGATTCTGATACGGCAGGTCTTCGTTCAGAGATTCGTACATCCGCACCCGGCGACGCCTGGGCTCGTCGATCTCTCTCATCTCGGCCTCTTCCCGAGTCGTCTCTTGCTCCTCTTCGACGATCTCGGTCTTGGCAAAGGTCTCGTAATACGAGGACTCGGCATACTCCTCTTCCATCTCTCTGTCCACCAGATCCTCTTCCACCGTCTCGCGTTCGCCCTCGGCCTGGCTGGGCAGTTCGGTCTCTTCGATCTCGATGGTCTCGTGGCGATGGAACTGGTGGACGACCTCGTCCTCCAGCCCCTTCTCCACCAGGTTATCTTCCACCGTTTCGCGATCTCCCTCGGCCTGGCTCGGCGTCACCCGATAGGACGGCGTCTCGTAGCTGATGGGCTCTGGATAGGCTGCGCGCTCGCGGAACATCTCCCGCTCCCTCAGCGCCTCGGGATACAGCACCGCCTTGATGCAGCCATCCTCTTTATCCCGAAAGATGCGATACGCTTCCGGGGCATCATCCAGCGACATCATATGAGTGATAATGACGGTGGGGTCGATATTCCCCACCAGAATGTGCTCCATCAGCGGCTGCATGTAACGCTGCACGTGCGTTTGCCCCATCTTTAAAGTGAGGCCCTTGTTAAAGGCGGCGCCAAAGGGCATCTTGTCCAGCAGGCCCACATAGACGCCGGCCATGGACACCGTGCCCCCCTTGCGGCAGGCCTGGATGGCCTCTCGCAGCGCATGGGGGCGCCCCGTCTCGAACCGCACCGATTGCATCACCCGATCATACAGAGCATCCACAGTGCCCCCGTGCGACTCCATACCCACGGCGTCGATACAGATATCGGGACCACGGCCACCCGTCATCCGTTTGAGCTCTTCTACCACGGGAAACTGATCCATGTTGATCGTCTCGGCGCCGCTCATCTCGGCCAGATCCAGCCGCTCGGGCACATCATCGATGGCGATCACCCGGTCGACGCCCAGCAGATGGGCACACTGAATGGCCAGCAGTCCCACCGGCCCACATCCCCAGATGGCGACGGTGTCGCCGGGCTGTGGGTCGCACACATCCACCGCCTGATAGGCCGTGGGGAGCACATCTGAAAGGAACAGCGCCTGTTCGTCGCTCATCTCTTCGGGCACCGGCATGGGGCCCACATCGGCAAAGGGAACCCGCACATACTCGGCCTGCCCTCCGGCATAGCCTCCCATCAGATGCGAATAGCCAAACAGGCCGGCGGGAGAATGACCGAACACCGCCGCGGCCATGGCGGCGTTGGGATTCGAGTTGTCACATAGCGACCATAGCTCTTGCTGGCAAAAGAAGCACTGCCCGCACGAGATCGTAAAGGGCACCACGACCCTGTCGCCCCGGCGCAGGTTACCCACATCCTCACCCAGATCGACCACCTCGCCCATAAATTCGTGGCCGAGGATGTCGCCCCGCTTCATCGTCGGGATATACCCGTCATAGATATGCAGGTCAGAGCCGCAGATCGCCGTCGAAGTAACCCGAATAATGGCATCCCGCGGGTTGAGGATCTGAGGGTCGGGGACCTCCCTTACGCGCACATCGCCCTTGCCATACCAACAGACCGCTTTCATTTTCCATTCACTCCTCAAGAGTCCGACGGCGGGTGAATGTCTAGATTCGAGGGGAGCTCATCGCACATAACCGGTGCACAGATACCGCGTTCGGCGATCCTCATGACACGAATCTTTTGCAAGCACGAACGCCATAATGCCCCACCCGCACTTGTCGACCTAGAGGCGCCCCGAGGGCTGCCCCTCAGTGGTAGGCACCTCGCCCGTCTCCAGCACTCGCTTGAAGGATCGCAGATCCTCCATAATCTGATACTCGGTGGCTTTGTTGAACATCTTGCCAAAGGTCGATGTGGTCACCACCCCACCGGGCGGATCGTACGAGAGTTCCAGCTCCAGCTCAGTACCTCGCCCTCCCGGGGCCTCTCGAAAGCGCAACTCGCCATAGGCGTCGACATCCGAGCCCGGCCTGGACTGCCAGCGAAGCAACTCGTTCTCTCGCTCCTCGACAATCTCGGCATCCCATTCCATCGTTACGGGGATGGGGCCGGGAGCCCGCACAACCCAGTGCGAGCGTCCGTCCTCTTCCGGAGTTACCGATTGCAGATGTGACATGATGCGTGGCAGGTTGCGCAGATTGCGCCAGTTGTAATAGACATCATCCACAGGACGGTTGATGGTGATAGTATCGTGGATATAGAGGCCACGTCGGGGCGCCAGACGAGGCATCATCTCTCGACGACGCCCCATGAGGGTGTAAAGATAACTGTGGCCGGTCAGGCCGCGATATACCAGCAGGCCACTGCCGGCCAACCAGAGGAAATTGCGATACGAGCGACGCATCCAGTAGAAAAAGAGCGCTGCTCCCGTTATTAATGACAGCCAGCGCTCTACAGGGCCGATATTGACCCGAGAGGCGGTTTTGGATTTATTCATCCCTTGTCTCCTTTGCCGTACAGGCCATGCCCGGTCAATTCAAGCACCTTGCGGCACGGGGATCCAGACGAAAAAAGCCCATATCCACAACCAGACCCTCGTGACGCAAAACGGCGTAGAGAGAGCGTCGAGTCGCGACAGGATCGAATCGGCAGAGATCTGAAATCGAGTGCCAGGGGATAATGAGGCAGGGTAAAAAAAGATGCGGGTTCTATATGCGTGGAAAGAGTCGATGATGCCCGTTGCCCGTTATGTGATACGGTGGGCCGTCCTATCGCTCCCCGATCCGGGGGATGGTCGAGGGTGATAGAATTCTACGAGGTGCTATCTTGACGTCCACAAGTTTATGTCGACATTATAACATAGCGATTTGGGAGCGTCAAGCAATCCTATCGACGGTAGTTTACCTATCTATTCTATTCTTTTCTGGACAACCTCTCCTGCTGTGAGCGCCATTCGGATGCGAGGATGGAATAGAGCAATGTATCCCAATAGCGCCCCTTGAATCGTTCGTTATCCCGCAGGCGTCCCTCCAGGCGCATGCCCAGCTTTTCGAGCACGCGGGCCGACGCGACGTTATCGGCAACGCATCGTGCCCAGATACGATGCAACTTGAGCGTTTCGAACCCATAGGCCAGCATGGCGCGGGCCGCTTCGGTGGCATATCCCTGCCCCCAGTAGGGCGCGGCGATCTCGTAGCCGATATCGGCCTTGAAGGGAGCATCTCCCGGCACATCGGCCGTCGAGGCGCGAATGCCACAGTTGCCGACAAGCCGCCCGTCGGCTTTGAGCACGATGGCAAGCTGATAGCGACGCCGCGGCCGCTCGACCTGCCACCGAACAAAGCGCCGCACAAAGGCGCGGGCATCCTCAGCGGTAGTGTGCGTCGGCGGATAATAGCGCAGATAGCGCGGATCGGCCTGATAGGCCAGCACGGCGGGCCAGTCGTCCATGGTGAATTCGCGCAACACCAGCCGCTCGGTGGTCAGGATCATACGTTTCCCCGTATCTTACAAGCCAATGGACTCGATCATCAAGCCCGTTCGGGCCAGGCGGCGGAGCGCGTCGCCGAATTACGAGCGGGCAAATGGGACGCTTGCCCCAACTCGTCGACGCCCACCACTCGACGAGAGGATAACGAGAGCGATGTGGTGTGTCAACAAACGGCTGCCCCGGGTGCCGCACAGAAAAAAAGCGGTGCCCCCGTCATCACACAGGGGCACCGCTTGAGTGGCGGTCGATCGATCAGCCGCGGCCGATATATTTCTGTGTTACCGGCAGCACAATCGCCTCCAGCATGTTGGCCTCGGGCGGCAGGGTGACCATCAGCAGGGCCACGCGGGCCATCTCTTCCGTGGGGATCATGGGCTCGATATCTTGATTGCGCCCCGCCGCAGCGCCTTCGGCACGACGCTCCACCAGAGTGTTGCCGGGATGCAGGCAGCTTACGGCGATGCCAAACTCGCGGCCGTCCAGCGCCGTCGCCTGGGTAAGCCCCCAGATCGCATGTTTGCTGGTCGTATACGGCGCCGAATTCTCACGCGGGCGCTGCCCCGAGATGCTGCCGATGTTGATGATGCGCCCTCCTCCGGCGTCCTTCATAATGGCGAACGCTTCGCGGGTACAGAGGAAAGGACCGGTGATGTTGGCGGCCATCACCCGATTCCAGGCCTCCAGCGAGATCTCGTCCACACGGCCGCCGTCAAAGGCGCCCGAGCTGTTCACCAGGATATCCAGTCGGCCAAAGCGGTCCATCGTCCGGGCGAACAGAGCCTTGACCTGGGCCTCGTCGCCCACATCGGTGGGCACCGCCATCACCGTCGCGCCGGTGGCCCCGGCGATCTCTTGCGCCGCCGCCTCCAGCCGCTCCGCGTTGCGACCGGCCAGCACCAGGGAGCATCCCTCCTCCGCATAGGCTCGGGCGATCCCTTTGCCGATGCCACTTCCTCCGCCGGTCACAATGGCAACCTCGCCGTCTAACTTGCCCATGTCCCTGCCTCCTCATCCATGCATGGTTTCGATGATTGCACCGGGCAGGATACCACAGCCCGACGAGATGGTCTAGCGACCGATCAGAGCATCACCTCGATCACCAGCAACTCGGCCGCGTTCTCCTCGGCCGTCATGCGCAAATGAGGCTCGTCCAGCACCCGGGCCGCGCCGAGAGCGGACACGACATCCCCCTCCAGCTCCACCGGTCCGCCCTCCAGCACGTACAGATAGATTCCCCAGCCCTCCTGAATCGGATGCTCGATAGTGCGACCCGCCTCTAAATAGGTGGCATATACCCGTGCGGGCGAGTGAATGGGCAGCGCGCCCTCGTGGTCGTTGGATACCAGCGGCAAGAGCCGATTCGTGCGTTCGTCGCGTTCGACCTGCTTTTGCTCGATAGAAGGAGCCAGTCCGGCCTCGTCGGGCATGAACCACATCTGGATAAACCGCATCGGCTCATCGGGCCGGTTATTGATCTCAGAGTGGAACATGCCCCGGCCCACCGTCGTATGCTGTACCCATCCGGGGCGCAGCACACCCCCCACGCCCCCCTCATCGGCGTGGCGAAATTCGCCCGCGGCACAATAGGTCACCACCTCGATCTCGCGATGGGGATGCAGCGGCCACACCGCTCCCGGAGATAGCGTGTCATCGTTAAACACCCGCAACGCGCCAAAGTGAACATATTCGGGATCCCGATACCGATCAAAAGAAAAGTGCCAGCGGCCCTGAAATGTGCCGTTCCCGATGCGCCCGCCGGCCTGATAGATCTCCTCCGGCCTGCGTACTGCAATCACAATCTGTCCTCCCGTCATCCGGGCCGCTCCAGATTCGTAAGCACCGCTCCGATATCCGCGGCCACAGCTCCGGATGATCGTTCCCAATCACAATGCGCCATTCATATTCATCGGGTCATCGTATTGCTGCCTGCTGACCTGTACGATCACGCGGGTGCCTTCTCCCGGCCTGGATTCGACGTGGCACGACCCTCCGATGGCCTCGGCACGCTCGACCATCGTACGCAATCCCCATCCGCCGTCGCCGTCCATCTCACGTGCCTGCTGCGGATCGAACCCCACGCCGTTGTCGGCGACGATCATCCGCAGTGTGTCGTCCTCGGTACTCAGAGCCACATCCACATGGGTGGCCTGAGCATGCTTCACCACGTTGGTCAGCGCCTCCTGAGCGATGCGGAACAGAGCCGTCTCGACCCACAGATTAAGCCGGGGCTCTGTCTCACTTCCCACCACATCGACACCGATGCCCGTCCGGCCCTCAAGTCGCGCCCCCTCCCATTGTAAAGCGGCCAGCAACCCGTACTCGTCCAATACCGGCGGGCGTAGATCGGCCATCACCCCGCGCACCTGCTCCATCGTCTGTGAGACGAGCGCCAACGAGTCATCCAGTCGGTCATATAAAACGCGACAGAGCGTCCCCGGCAAATCGCATTCGGCGGCGGTCAATTGAGAACGCAGCATACTGAGATTGAGGCTGAGGGCCGTCAGGTTCTGCCCCACCTGGTCGTGCAGTTCACGGGCCAGCCGCCGCCGCTCGGCCTCGGACGCCTCGGCCAGCCGGGCGGCCATAGCCATACGGTGCGAGAGATCCTCGGCACGTTTTACATCGGTGATATCTCGCGAGACACCGCCGGCCATGAGATCTTGTTTGAGATTAATGGGGAAAAAGCGAAGCTGTATCACGCGCGAGCTACCGTTGGGGCGACTTATCTCGGTCTCCATCATCTGATCCACGATGGGAGCCCGGCCGGTCTGGATGAATTCGAGCACTTCGCTCCGCAATCGCTCATAGAGGCGATGATCTTTGGCCGCCTCGGAGATCGAATCGTACTGGACATTCCAGATAAAGCGCCCCAACGCCTTCTCGCGCTTTATCCCGGTGATCTCCTCCTGGCCCCGATTCCACTCGATCACTCGCCCATCATGATCGGCCAGGATGATGCCATCGGGAGACTGATCCACCAGGCCGCGAAACTTCTCCTCGCTGACCAGTAGCTTCTCCTCGATACGACGCCGCTCGGCCAGTTGCCTGCGAAGCTCTTCCTCCAGGTTATGAAAAAGCCCGGCGACGGCGCCTATCGCGGCGAGAGCGACGATGGGGGGAATGGTGCGAAAGAGCAGAATTTCGGGAAGTATGGGATCACGCGTGATGTAGAACAGGAGCAGGTTCAGAGGAAAGGCCAGCATACCGGCAACGATGCCGGGCAACAGGCCCAGCAGATAACCGGTGATGATCACCGGAATGGCCACCAGAATGCCACCATCCTGCTTTGGCAAAAGAAGCATCCAGAAGATGATGATATATACAGGCCAGGAAATGATGGATACGAGGAGTCGTAAACGATCGATACGGGACCGAGTCTGTTTTGCCGGTAATTCGTCTTTCGCGCTCACCCTTGATCTCCTCTGACGGCCGAATCGGGCAGTGCCACGGGATGTTAGCATTCCCGTTCTGCGCCTGCACATTCGGGATCATGTTAGAGGTTTATGAGATGACTGTTCAGTCTGGTCGTTACTACGCACCCGGGGATAAACACCGGGCGCTTGCCTGATCTTCACGGACCGCAACGCAGCAGCATTCACCGTACTGCCATCTCCCCCCTCTGGCATTCGGCGTCTCGGGAGCGAATTCGACAGCGAAAAAGGCATCCAAACAGGCTTTGAGTTGATAATCTCTATTCTATTTTACATCGAAACACGGCTGAATGCCATATGTTTTTACAGCAAATCAGTCAGACCGCATGTTTCGAGATCGTTTCTGGGGACATGTGAAAAGAAGGGATCATCCTCTAGATGATCCCTTCGGCCAATCCGGACGGCAAAAAATCAAACCGAGTTCAGCAGCGTCTCCACTCCGCCCAGTACAAGCCCGGTATGCTCTTGTAGCCTGGCATACACATAGCGCATGGGGCCCATCTGCCGCCGCATGGCGGCGACGGCCTCCGGGCGCATGCCCATCGCTTCGGGACCAATGGACAGAGAGATCAGCACGCTGGCCAGACGCTTAACACAGGCGCATACCTCAAAGAAGGCGAGATCTCGTATCGGCGCGCCTGCCTGCCGCTCGTACTCGCGCAGCAGTGGCTCACGCCATCGCGAGTCCTCCTGCGAGGCCACCAGCAGCAGCGTCCAGGCCAGATCGAGCCGTGGATCGGTCACCATGAATTGGGTCCAGTCGATGACGATCATGGAATCGTCATCACGCAGTAGCACGTTGGCGGGGTGCAGATCCAGATGCGCCGGCGCCAGAGGCACCGGCATGAGCGTGGCACAACGCCGATCCAGCCAATCCAGTACGGCATCAAATCCCAAATGCGCATAGGGCGCCAGTATCCCACGGGCCCGGTCGAGCGTGTCCTGCACCGTTACCCGGTCCGGCGAGCCCTCTATGGCCAGGTCATCAAAGAGAGCGGCATCCAGTTTGTGCAAACGAACCAGGGTCTCGACAAAAGCGACCAGCAAAGCGTCCCGCCGTTCGGGCTCGACACGGAACATGGAACGCCACAGCACATCGCCGCGAATCCACTCCATGAGCATGAACGGCCGCTCAAAAGATGCGGATTCGGTTTCGACGAGCAGCACGCGAGGGACGCAATATCCGACGTCGTAGAGCCGCCGCATCGCACGGAATTCGTGGGCCGCCTTGTGTGTTGCCGCATCGCCGCAGTAGAGGCGCAAGACCAGTTCTTCGCGCAGAGGCCCGGCATCACCGTCTGTCTCCAGCACAAAAGTATATACGTCACTCTCCCATCCGGCACTGACGCAGTCGAGTTCTCTTACGCGGGCCCCTCGCCAGCGCGGATCGGCCTGCCGGCAATACATTTCCAGATTCCGCTCGACGGTTTCCGGGTCCATGATCCCTCCGCTCGATCGTGATGCCGGTTATACGCCGTTGCGCGGCTTCTGTTGCAGCCTCGACGCATGTTCGTGGACAGATGGGGCACCTGGCGACGCGCTATGCCGCCCTCCCCGCAGAGGAACAGGCGCCTGATTTATCCCCCGGTGCGGGCACTAGCTATTCCGGCGTGGGGCCGGGCGGCCGCCCCACATGCTCGGCAGGGTCACCGGAAACAAAGGGCAACTTTTGAACGCGCAGATACTCATCGCCCAGAAGGCGAAGCTGTACCCTCCAGTTGCGCCAGGGGATACCGGTGCCCGGCTTGAGACCGTCGCGGTCGAACTCGGGGTGATACTCAAAGAACGCCGCCTGGAAGCGCTGCGTCCAGCGCTCCACGCCGTCCTCCCCCACCCGCCGCGTAGGCGGCTCCATGGGATAGCCAAAGGCGTCCTCGCGGCCATAACGATCGAAATAGTCCTTGAATCCGATCCAGGTGCCGTCAGGCGCGCGATTGGTCACCGCGTGCCCCAGGCCGCGTTCCCCCTTGGGGAAATACCAGTAGTCGCGGCTGTTGGCTTCAGCGGGCTGGACGGCCGGGGCCGGTTCGGGACTCATCAACTCCATGCTCAGCAGGCGTCGCTGAATGCGATAGGCCGGCGGGTTATCCGGGTGCCATTCCAGCACCACGCGCTGGAAGTACTGTACGACCTGTTCGGGATCATCGGGATCGACCACCACCGGCGAGCGCGGATAGCCGAAATAGTCCTCCCCTCCGTGGGCACGGTAGAACTCGAGCCAGGGCCCGCTGACGGCATAGCCTGTCGGCGCCACCCACGCCTCCTGAGGCGTCGGCATCATCGGCACCAGCGCGCCGGGCACACCCCAGGCGGCATCGGCGGGACGCGGGTAGGGATCGCGGCTCGTCGCCATCCCCGGCTCGATCAGGATGACCGGATCGCCGCCCACCAGCGTCAGGCTCGGATCGCGAACATCGGTGTTGTTGGTGGCCGGCGCCAGCGTCAGATAGTAGGCGCCGTCGGCGCTGCGGGTCAGCGTCTGCCGCTGTCCGAACTTGTCCACCAGGGTGGCTTTGGCCGCGCCCGAGGGCACACCCACCTCCAGCGGTTCTGCCGTAGCGTTCCAGAGCACCGTCACCCGATCGTCTCCACGGCGCATGCGCACGCCGTTCAGCGCACCGGGCCACACAAACTGGGGATAGTGCTTCGACGAGGCCAGCAGCGCGGTGATCTCGTTCTCTGTAGGCGGCGTGGCCGATCCGCTCCAGAAGTACTGCGCGTCCGTCACGTGGCTCAACTCACTCGCCGCAACCTGATAGGCCGCATAGGCCGGGCGAATCGAGCCGTCGTTGCGCACCAGGCCGTAAAGCTCGTCGTTCTCCGGCTCTTCATCGCGCATCTTGTATATCGAGTAGCGTTCGATGCCGGCAGCGCGGGCCAGGGCAATGCTCTGGATAATGTAGCTGGCCTGCTCATCCATCGTCGCGCGCAGACCACCCCGCATCAACGGGAACACGGGATCATCATACGGCACCGTGTTGGCCTCGACGAGCCACAGTGGTTTATCCAGGTCGTGCTTTTGCAACAGCCGCCGATAGAGCATCGGCACGGTGTAGCTGTTCAGCGGGTTGCGATACTGGTGCACGGCCACGGCGTCGAAATAAGCGCCATGCTCCTCCGCGCCCTCGGCCTGCACCAACCCCTCCAGGATACGCTCGAACAACGGCGTACGCCCCTGCTCGATATCGAACCACCAGGTCGTACCGGTGAGGACGACGGTGGCATTGGGATTGCCCTTTTTCACCGCCTGATAGCCCACCACCTGTAAGCGGACGAACTCGTCCACCGTGCCCGCCCAGGAGTATTCGGGCTCGTTCCAGATGATCCAGGTGTCCACCAAACCGGCATATTCGGCGGCCAGTCGGGTCATGAACTGCCCCCAGTAGTTCTCGGGATCGTCAAAGGGCAGATCGAGGTTGCGAGGCGGCGAATTCGGCGGATACTTTTCGGGATCGCCGGCCCATTTGGGAGTGTGTAACACCACACCCACCGGATTGATGCCCCAGGATATCTGATCTTCCAGCGCGCTGCGGGCGAACCAGCCGTTAGGGTCCCAGTCATCGGGATCGTTAGGTTGAATGTTCGACCACCACAACACCAGCCGCTCCCAGGATACGCCCATGGGGATGGCCTTCTGTGGATCGTGGATAGCCTGCACCACGCCAAAGAAGGGATCATCCTGCGGAACGGGTGGCAGGGGGACCGGCGCGGGAGAACTCATCTGCGCCAGAGCGGGATGTGCAGACAGGAGAATGCCCGTCAACAACATCAGGGTGAACAAAAGTCGGTAAATCGGTCGCGTGATCATAGCGTCTGCTCCTGCAGTGATTAGCCGACAGGACAGGCTGCCTGGGTTATACCCGTTCCTTCGCCTTTCGTCAACCTGCAGGAAATATCGACAGAAATAAAAGCGAGGGGGTAAAAAAACCGCGAAATGGCGCCGTGATGTGCATTCAGCGTGGGAATGAAAAAGGCGTACGATCATCCCCGATGGTGCACTGACAAATAGATATTCGCATCCTTCAAAGTCAAAAGGCCGCCCCGAAGCGCATCACGAGGCGGCCTCGATGGCGATACGATCTCAACCGGCGGAAAAGCCGACGGAGATAAAAGCCGTGCCCAGGACCAGCAAAGTCAGAATGACCCCCAGAATAAACACCACCACCCAGCCGATGAGGACGGTGATGATGGCCTTTTCGGTGGGCACACCCAGCGCCTCGCGCACGCCGATGACGCCCAGCACCAGAGAAAAGATGCCGGCGGCCAGAGAGACCAACCCGCCCAGACAAGGGATGATGCTCAGCACGCCCAGGATGCGCGGCGTCTGCGCGTACCCCAGAATGCGGGCCATGGGCCAGAACTGGGTATCCCCGCCGAACATGCGCGTCCCGATGAACATGGTCAGCCAACTCCACAAAAGCCAGCCGCCGACGGCGATGCCAACGGCCAGAAGGAAAGCGCCAAAGCCGCCGCCCTGAAACAGGGTCCCCAGCGAGCCGATGAGTGAGGCAGCGAGAACGATGAGCAGCGCCTCAGTGGTGGCGTTCTCGTCGTTTTTGATCTCCCGATACACGGGGTAATCGAATTTGACGATCCGTATGATCCGTTGAATGATCTGATCCAGCATGTTGCCATCCTCCGTTCATGTGGTGTGCAAAAGGGCAGGCGGCATCGGATCGCGCCGGAAGCCGCCGGCCGGGATCTGCTCATTCGGATGCCCCACACTCCTTCCCCCACAGAGTTCACGCTGTGAGCCGTGGATGTCTGCCGTCAGGCATACCGGAGTATCCAGTCTGAGCATATTGTACACGATAGAAACGACATCGAACAACATCAACCATCCGAATAAATCGATTCCCCACCGACCAAAGATGTATTCTATACGCATCCCGATGCGATAGGGTGCGCAAAAACCATTCTTTCACAAAATCATTCGTAGCGCAGCGCATCGTCGGCGCGAGTATGGGCGGCGGCCAGGGCAGGCCCCAGACTTGAAGCCGCTGCCAGCACCAGCGTAAAGGCCAAGCTCCACAGCACAGACCGCACGGAGAATCGAAAGGTCAGGTCAAAGAGCACACGGCTCATCTGCGCGGTGAACAGACGCCCCGCCGGATAGCCCAATCCCAATCCCAGCAGCCATCCGACCAGCCCCAACGCCACGCCCTCGGTCAAAAAGGCCAGAAGCAGCGCCGCATCGGTCGCGCCCACCACCCGCAGCACGGCGATCTCGCGCCGGCGCTCCAGCACATTCAGGGTGAGGGTGTTGAGAATGCCCAGAGCGCCCACAGCGGCTACCAGCACGATCATGGCCGCCAGCGCCAGGGTCAAAAGACGCGAGGCCTCGTTGGCCGATTCGATCTCGGCATACACCGGCTGCACCGTTGGCCGCCAGCGGCCGAAACGTGTCTCGATGCCGGCCAGGATCTCATCCACCACGGCGGGCTCTCGTCCGGCCAACCCCAGAGCGAAGAGATAGGTTTGCCCCTGCCGCCCCAGCATACGCGTCAGCGTATCCCGTGGGATGAACGCCTTGCCCGCCAGACGCCCGCCGAGAAAGATGGTGTTATCCACCGCCACGCCCACCACACGAAAGATGCGCTCCTCGCCGCGCACCTGAATCGAGACCCGATCGCCCACACGCAGCCCCTGAGCGTCGGCCAGCTCGGAGGTGAGCACCACCGCATCGGGCTCTTCCGGCAGATACCAGCGCCCCTGGCGCATCACTTCGCGGTAAAGGGCGCTATGAGCCGGCACGCCGTAGAGCCGCGCCTCGACCGTCCCCACGTGGCCGTCGGCGATGGCCCACCCCTCGGCCTCGCGCACGCCGTCTACGGCGGCAAGCGCCCCCTCGAACTGCACGGACAGGTTCTCGCCGAACCAAACCCAGGCATCGGCATAATAGGTGGCATAGATTTCGTCGATGGCGGCGTTCACCGAATCTCGCGTAGAAGACGCCCCCAGAAAGGCGGCGGTGGAGAGGGCCACCACCCCCAGAGTGAGCACACTGCGCCCTTTGCGCCGGGCCAGATTGCGCACCGCCATGGCCATCAGAGGCGGCCAGCGCTTCATGCGGCCCAACATTCGATCCGGCCATCCCCGGCCATAGTCGGCGTGGATGCCATACGATTCCAGCGCCTCTTTGATCGAGATGCGCGCTCCCTGCACCGCCGGCACCAGCCCGCCCACCAGCGACACCGGCACACCCACCACAACGCCCAGAAAGAGCCCTTCCGGCGCCGGTCGAAAGGAAACTTCGGCGTTGCCCAGCGTGCCGATCCAGGCGATCAGCCGCCAGCCGGCCAGCACGCCCCCGACGATTCCCAGCGCCGTCCCCACGACGCCGCACGCCGCCGACTCGAGCAGGTAGAGCCCCACAATCGTCTTTCGTCCCGCCCCCAGCGTCTTGAGCACGCCGATCTCTCCCACCTGCTCGGCCACCGCAGCCGACAGGGTATTGGCCACCAGAAAGCCGCTGAGCAACAGGCCCAGCCCGGAGAAGAGAAACATGACCATCATCAGCGCATCCAGCTCGCGCCGCCCGGGAAACTGCCCCGGGTCACGTACGATGGGGGTGCTGAATTGAATGCCCTGGCGTCGGAGCAGCCGCCCCAGATACTCGGCCACCTCGCGGCCGTCGCCCGCATCGTGCAGGCGCACGAGAAAAAGGTTGCTGCCGGGGATATCCATGGCGCGGCGCAGATAGCGCGCCGGCACATAACCGACAGCAACCCGTGTAATGGTGCTGGAAAGATAGCTGGGGCTGCGGGTGATGCCGCTGACGAAAAGGGTGCGCTCGCGGCCCGACGCATCCCGATAGATGATTTCATCGCCCGGCGCCACACCGGTCGCCCGGGCCGCCGACTGGTCCAGGGCGATCTCACCCGCCGCCGGGAGCCGCCCCGCGACCAGGTCAAAACGGTTCACCCGCACATCGGCGGGGTCATCCAGCCCCACCAGCTCGATATCGGCCCAGCCGCGGGCAGTTCTCCAGCGAGTGGTGGCCGTCACCCGCAGTTCGGCGGCGGCCACGCGAGGATCGGCCTGCACAAGGGGCCCCAGATTGGGCGGGGCATCCCACACCCAGATCGTCACATCGGCCTGAGAGATATCGGAGAATAGCTCGCGCTGGGCGCGGACGACGTTGCGTGAGGTCGAGACGATGGCGACCAGCCCGGCCACCCCCACGGCAATGCCCAAAACGGTCAATGCCGTGCGGATACGTCGGTTGAGCAGGTCACGGACGATTTTGCGCAGCAGGCCGTACATCGCTCATCTCCTCGGGTGGTGGCATAACCAGTATACTCGCTCCCGCGCCTCGGCCCAAGCCACCTTCGGGAGGTAGCAGTCTCGCATCCTCTTGCATTCGAGTCGGGTTCGGAGGTATGATACGTATGAAGGATCACTCTCTCACAACGGCCGGCCCCATCATCCCCCACCACCGCTTCGCCACCACACCCTGTCCCTGCCCGGCCAACGGCATCGCCTCTGGTATTATTGTATGCATGCCTCTCGAGCTGTGAGGCAGAGTGTAAGGAGTGGCAAGATGTCTTTGGGTGTTTATCTCAATTTCAACGGCAATTGCCGTGAAGCGGTCGAGTTCTATACCGATGTGTTCGGCGTCGAGAGACCCCAGATCATGACCTACGCCGATGCGCCGCCCGAGATGGGGATGGCATCGCGGGATGATGCCCTGGATCTGGTCATGCACACCAGCTTTAAACTCCACGGGACCGATCTCATGTTCTCCGACATCACTCCGGAAATGTCGCTGACCGTGGGGAACAACGTCGGCATCATCATCACGTCGGACGATAAAGACGAAATCACACGCTGGTTCAACGCCCTCAAAGAAGGGGGCATTGTCGAGATGGAGCTTCAGGAGACGTTCTGGAGCCCGTACTATGGCGCCGTGATCGACAAGTTTGGCATCTCCTGGCAGTTCAATTATGTGACCGAGGCCGAGCGTGAAGCCGAGTCGATGCGTGAGAGGGAGAGGATACGCTAAACTTGACAATCATGCCTCGCCGGATGTATAGTGTGATGTACAAATCAATAACATGCACCCAAAGGCTGTGAAGGAGAGAGTATGCGGGGGGAGGCCCCCAGGGAGAGGGGATCACCGACTGCAAGTCCCCTCGGGAAGAGCCCCGACAGAAGTTCACTCCAGAGCCGACGGCTGAAGCCTCGATCGAGGTGCGTAGGTCGCTCCGGTCGCCCGCCGTTATAGGGGCAGTCGGTAAGAGGTCGTCCCCGGACGGATAGCCTCCGCCGATGGTGAGAGGGCTCCAAAAGGGGTCAACAAGGGTGGTACCGCGGAGTGTTGTGACGGCAACTTCGTCCCTTACGAAGTTGCCGTCTTTTTTTATTTCATCACGCCATCAACGTAATCAGGATACACCTGTTACGATAGAGGAGAGGAACATGCTGCACGATCTGGAACGGATCAAGATAGAGGCCCGGGCAGCCCTCGACGATGCCGCCGACCTGAAGGCGCTGGAGAGCTGGCGGCTGGCCTATCTGGGCAAGAAAGGCGCCCTGACGCTGGCCCTGCGCGGCATCGGCCGGCTTCCCGCCGAGGAGCGTCCGGTGGCCGGCCAGCGCGCCAACGAGGTACGCCAGGAACTCGAGGCGGCTTTCGAAGAGCGACAAGAGCAGCTCGAAAGCGAAGCCATAGCGCGTGAACTGGCGGCAGACGCCATCGACGTGCGCCTGCCCGGTCGGCCCCAGTCGGTGGGGCATCTGCATATCAGCACGCAGACGCTGCGCGAGATCTATGATATTTTCGGGCAGATGGGCTTCCAGGTGCTGCGTTCCCCGGATGTCGAAGATGACGAGACCAACTTTCAGATGCTGAATATCCCACCGCATCATCCGGCGCGGGATATGTGGAGCACCTTTTATACCACATGTCCGGGTGTATTGCTGCGCACTCATACATCGCCGGGGCAGATTCACGCCATGCGGAAATTCCATCCCGCACCCATTCGCGTCATCCTGCCGGGCAAGTGCTACCGTTATGAGCAGGTAAGCGTGCGCAGTGAGCAGATGTTCCATCAGGTCGAGGGACTGGTGGTCGGGCACAACATCACCATGGCCGATCTCAAGGGCACGCTGGTGAACTTTGCCCGACAGATGTTTGGCGCCGAGCGCCGCCTGCGCTTCCGCCCCAGCTACTTCCCCTTCACCGAGCCCAGCGCCGAGGCGGATATGGATTGCTTCATCTGCGGCGGTAAGGGATGCGCGGTGTGCAAGTACACCGGCTGGGTCGAGATCCTGGGCTGTGGCATGGTGCATCCCAACGTGCTGCGCAACGGCGGGTACGATCCCGACGAGTGGAGCGGATTTGCCTTTGGCATGGGGCCCGAGCGAATCGCCATGCTCAAGAGCGGCATCACCGATATTCGCCTGTTCTTTGGCAACGACCTGCGCTTTCTGCAACAGTTCGCCTGACAGACCTGACGATCGACCATTACGCCGACCGGACATACGATACATGATGGAGGTAACGAGGGATGCGAGTTCCTCTTGGATGGCTCAAAGATTATGTAACCTGGGACCTCCCGGCGGAAGAGCTGGCAGAGCGGCTCACCATGGGGGGCCTGGAATCGGGACCTATCGAATATATCGGCGCGGACTGGGACCCCACTAGAATTTTCGTGGCTCAGGTGCTCTCCATACGCCGACACCCCAACGCCGATCGGCTGGTGCTGGTGACGGTGGACTATGGCGCGGACGAGCCGCTGGAGGTGGTCACCGGCGCGCCGAACCTGCCCGAGGGCACATCCGGCCAAAAGGTGGTGTTTGCCACAGTGGGCGCCCGCCTGCGCGATCCCTACGCCGAGACGCTCAAATACCAGACACTCAAACGCAGCAAGATTCGCGGCGTGGCCTCGGAGGGTATGGTGTGCTCGGAGAAAGAGCTGGGCATCTCGGAGGAACACACCGGTATCATCATCTTGCCCGATGACGCGCCGGTAGGCGTGCCCTTTGCCGATTACTGGGGTGACGTGGTGCTGGATCTGGATCTGACGCCCAACCTGGCGCGGGCGCTCTCGATGGTGGGCGTGGCCCGCGAGGCGGCCGCCCTCGCCGGCGGCGACCTGCACCTGCCCGAGCCCACCGTTCGTGCCGAAGGACCGTCCATCGACGGACGGGTCGAGATCGCCATCGAGGACCCGGATCTCTGCCCGCGCTACAGCGCCGCCCTGATCGAGGGGGTCAAGGTGGGGCCTTCGCCTCAGTGGATGCAGCGTCGCCTGATTCTGGCCGGCATGCGGCCCATCAACAATATCGTCGATATCACCAACTATGTGATGTGGGAGTTGGGCCAGCCGCTGCACGCCTTTGACTACCGCCTGTTGCGGCCAAAGCAGGCCGGAGGGGCGCCGGCCATCATCGTGCGCCGGGCACGCCCGGGCGAAAAGATGACGACTCTGGACGGAGTCGAGCGCACCCTTACCGACGATATGCTGCTCATCACCGATGGCGGCGGCCCTGTGGGTATCGCCGGTGTCATGGGCGGCCTGGAGAGCGAGGTCTCGGAAAACACGATAGATGTGCTGCTGGAGGCGGCCAATTTCGACTATATCAGCATTCGCCGCACGTCGGCGGCACTCAAGCTGAACAGCGAGGCCGCCTATCGGTTTGGCCGCGGGGTCGATCCCGAATTGACCCTGGTGGCATTGCGGCGCGCCGCCGAGCTGATGCGCGAGCTGGCCGGGGGCACTGTGGCCGCCGGTCTGGCCGACCTTTACCCGCGCCCGCCCGCGCCCAAGGTCATCGATTTCCGGGTGCCCGAGGTCAAGCGAATCCTGGGTATCGAGCTGTCCGCACAACAGGTGGCCGATATGCTGGGTACGCTGGGGTTCGAGTGCGAGATCCTGCCGGGCGATCCGGCCGTCGTGCGAACCACAGTGCCCGGATTCCGGCTGGATGTCTCGATTTCTGCCGACCTGCTGGAAGAGATCGCCCGCGTCTATGGGTACGATCGGCTGCCGACCTCTCTCATGGCCGATGAACTGCCGCCCCAGGAGCGCAACATGCCGCTGGAGCTGGAAGAGTGGACGCGCGACATCCTGGTAGGCTGCGGCCTGACCGAGATCATCTCCTACTCGATGACCAACCTGGAGAGCGTGGCACGCCTGAACCCGGAGGGCGCCATGCCCGATGGGGACGACTATATCCGGCTGGCCAACCCTCTCAGTCGCGAGCATGAGTATATGCGCAAGACGCTGCTCAACACGACGCTGGAGACGGTGGCGCGCAACCGCCGCTTTGTCGATCACGTGGCCATATTCGAGATCGCCTGCGTCTACCTGCCTCGGGAAGATCGGGCGTTACCCGACGAGCCGCGCCGACTGAGCATCGCCCTGATGGGGCCGCGAGAGCAGCGCTCCTGGTTGACCAACGAAAGCGCCGAGATGGACTTTTACGATCTCAAGGGCGTCGTCGAGACGCTGTGCGAGCATCTGGGCATCACCGACGTGAGCTATGCGCCCGCCGATCACCCCACCTTCCATCCCGGCCGGACGGCCGAGCTGATTGTGGGCGGAGAGCCGATCGGCGTGTTCGGCGAGGTACATCCCAGGGTGCGCGAGAATTTCGACCTGCCCGATGAGCGAGTGTGCCTGCTGGAGCTGGACCTGGAGGCGCTGCTCGATGCGGCGCAGCCCGTCCGCCACTACGAGCCCATCTCGCGCATGCCGGCCCTCAAGCTCGATCTGGCTGTTGTGGTGGACAAGAGTGTGCCCAGCGACGCCGTGGGCGAGACCATCCGCAATACGGGCGGCGCGCTGCTGGTGGATGTGGTGCTGTTCGATGTCTATCGCGGCGAGCAGCTCGGCGTCGGTAAAAAGAGCTTGGCCTACAGCCTGACGTTCCAGGCGCCGGACAAGACCCTCACCACCGAAGAGGCGATGAAGCAGCGCGAGCGCATCATCAAGCAGCTGCAGCAGCAGTACGATGCCGGGGTTCGCGCCTGATATCTTAACTCATATAGAGAGGAGGGGCCTCATGAGCAGCGGATCGATGGATCTGTACGATCTGGCCCTGTGGGACCATTACCGGGGCAATGGCCCGGTATCCGTCGTCGTCCATCGCGACGATGGCCTGCGGGAGGACCTGCCCATGACGCCCTTTTTCGAGAGCCCGGTCGACTCGGATACACCCCGGGCCCGGTTAGAGCAGGCAGCGCTGGCGCTTTGCCGGGGTCGTGTGCTCGATATCGGCGCCGGAGCCGGAAGGCACAGCCTGATTCTGCAGGAGCGAGGGCTGAATGTCTGCGCTATCGATATCGCGGCGCATGCCGTCGATATCATGAGACGACGGGGAGTACGAGAAGCGCATCGGGCCGACATCTGGCAGTACAGCGGTGGCCCATACGACACGCTGCTGATGCTGATGCATGGCATCGGTATCGTCGGCACGCTGGCGGGTCTGGATCGATTTTTGCGACACGCCCGCGGGCTGACGAATCCCGGTGGGCGGATCGTGCTCGATTCACTGGATGTGCGCCACACCGACGATCCGGTGCATATAGCGTATCAGGAGGCCAACCGTCGGATGGGCCGTTACGAGGGCGAGATCCGCATGCGGTTCGAGTATGGTGGACAGATCGGAGAGTTCATCGAGTGGCTGCATATCGACTATGACACCCTGAGCGAGCATGCCGCGGCGGCCGGCTGGGCCTGCCGACGGGTCTATGCGCTGGATAACGGCGATTATCTGGCCGAGCTGACCCGCCTCGATACCTGAGCGCAATTCACACCTCGCTTTCTTTCACTTCCGAAGGTGGCGATGGCTCGCCACCTTCGGAAGGGGGTGCCTCAAATACCCGCTGAATTGACAGTCGCCGCCGCATGTGCTATGATGCCTGCAATGCAAAGGAGAGAATGGCAGATGCAGGACAACGATCGATACGTCTACGTTTACGCTAAACGATCCGTACGGGCTACGGCCACGTTTCGGATGCCAAACGCCATTCTTTTCTATCATCATCACGAGAGATAGGTGAGTTGTGCGCCTGCACTGCGGCAGGCGGATGGCTCACCGATAAAGACTGGTTCTTATGAACTGGTCTTTTTTGTTTTTCCGCCCCGGCAAGCAAAACACCGGAGACCATAATAACACAATACGGGCGAAGGGATGGACATGGCAGATTACCCACTGAGAGGGCAGCTCCCCCACGGCCTGGCCGATCTGTTCTACGAGCAGGCCGCAGCCAAATGCCATCTGGAGGAGACCCTGCAAGAAACATTTCGCCGATGGGGCTATACGCGCATCATCATGCCCACATTCGAGTATTACGAGACGCTGGCCACCGATTCCAGCATCTACCTGCAAGAGGAGATGTACCGTCTCTTTGACCGTGAAGGACGTGTGCTGGCGTTGCGCCCCGACATGACCGTAGCCACCGCCCGCGTGGCGGGCACCCGCCTCTACGATCAGCCGCTTCCGCTGCGCTTTTTCTATGTAGGCAACGTCTTTCGTTACGAAGAGCCTCAGGCCGGCCGGCGGCGCGAGTTTACTCAGGCCGGCATCGAGCTGGTGGGCGCCGGCACGCCCGAGGCCGATGCCGAGGTGCTGGCGGTGGCCGTGGCCGCGCTACGGGCTTTGGGCATCGAGCGTTTCCAGATCAATCTGGGTCAGGTGGCTTTTCTCAAGGGCATTCTGGAGGATATCTCTCTGACCAACGGCGAGCTGAGCCGCCTGGAGCGCGTCATCGGCCGTAAAAACGATGTCGAACTGGCCCGCACCCTGGCCGATATGGGCATCGACGGGTCTGTGACCCGGGCGATTATGGCCATCCCCCACCTGTGCGGCGGCCCCGAGATCTTGTCCGACGCCCGGGGCCTGACCGACAACGAGATCGCCCTGCAGGCGCTGGACCGTCTGGAGCAGATATATGATCTGCTGACCGCCGAGGGCGTGGACGATTATGTCACTCTGGATCTGGGTGAAGTACGCAGCATGGCCTATTACACCGGCATCACCTTCCAGGGGTACGTCGAGGGGTTGGGCTTTCACGTGTGCAGCGGCGGGCGCTATGACGGGCTGGTCGGCCAGTTCGGCCGTGACCTGCCGGCGGTAGGTTTTGCCCTGGGCGTCGAGCGGGCCATGCTGGTCACCCAACCGGAGGTGGATATCGCCCCCGACATTTTGATGGAGGGCTGCGAGCATACGGACTGCCGCGCTCTGGCCGCCCGCGCCCGCGCTCTGGGCCTGGTCGTAGAGGTCGACGTGCAGGGGCGAACCGGCGAGGCGCTGAGCGCCTACGGCCGGACGCGCGGCGCCCGGCGCATCGTCTCTTGTTGTGACGGCCGGGCCTACAATGTGGATGACGGCCGTGGCGAGATATATACCCTCACACGCGACGAGATAGAACAGGAGGTGGCCACGTGGAGCCGCTGACTATCGCCCTGCCCAAGGGACGCATGCAAGATGACATCTTTGACCTGTTGGCGGCCGCGGGCTATCCCGTTCGCCCCGAGGTGGTCAACAGCCGCCGCCTCATCTTTGAGGACGACAGCGGCACGCTGCGATTCATCATGGCCAAACCCACCGATGTGGCCATCTTTGTCGAGTACGGCGCCGCCGATCTGGGCGCCGTGGGCGTCGATGTGTTGCGCGAGTGGCCCCGCGACGTGTACGAGCCGCTGGGCCTGGGTGTGGGTTATTGCCGCCTGGTGCTGGCCGGCCCGCCCGAATCGCGCAAGCGCAACCTGCGCCTGGAGGCCAACCCCCGCGTGGCCAGCAAATACCCGCGCCTGACCCGCGAGTATTTCCAGCGCCAGGGCATCTCTGCCGAGATCATCCCCCTGAGCGGCTCGGTCGAGCTGGCCCCCGCCGTGGGATTGACCGACCTGCTGGTGGATCTGGTCCAGACGGGCCGCACCCTGGTGGAGAACGGCCTGGTCGAAATAGAGACCATCCTCGAATCTCAGGCCATGCTGGTGGTCAACCGCGCCAGCCATCGCCTCCGCGCCAACGACGTTCAGCGCCTCGTTCGCGAGCTGGCCGATGTGGTGGCCCAACGGAAGGAGGGGATGAACGCATGAGCTCTCGAAAAACCCCGGTGGAGGGCACCCTCCGCATCGTGTACGGCGCCGAAAAGGGCCGGGATACGCTGTTACGGCGTATCAGCCTGGACGAGACCGAGGCGCCCCCGGCATTACTCGACGGGATAGAGCGTATCTTTGGGGAACGCCTCACGCCCGATGAGGTGGTGGTCCGTATCCTGGCCGATGTGCGCGCCCGGGGCGACCACGCGGTGATGGATTACAGCCGTCGCATCGACGGCGGCGCGCCCGAGACGTTGCGCGTCCCTCGGGAGCGTATCGACCTGGCCTGGGAGCGCACCGATCCGGCGCTACGCGAGGCGCTGGAGCTGGCCGCGCGGCGCATCGAGGCCTTTCACCAGAGGCAGCCTCGCAACACCTGGCTGGATTGGGATGACGAGGGCGGCGCGTTGGGGCAGATCGTCCGTCCGCTGGAGCGGGTCGGCATCTATGCCCCTCACGGCACAGCGCCCTACCCGTCATCGTTGCTCATGGCCGCCATCCCGGCGCGGGTGGCCGGCGTGCCACAGATCGTCGTCGCCACACCGCCACGTAACGGCGACCTGAACGATACGATTCTGGCGGCGGCGCGCATCGCCGGCGTCAGTGAGGTATACGCCATGGGCGGCGCTCAGGCCATCGGCGCTCTGGCCTATGGCACCGAATCGGTGCCCCGTGTAGACAAGATTCTGGGTCCCGGCAACATATTCGTGGTGCTGGCCAAACGGCGGGTATTTGGCGTGGTCGATATCGACCAGCTACCCGGCCCCACCGAGACGCTGCTCATCGCCGACGACACCGCCAATGCGGCCTATGTCGCCGCCGATATGCTGGCCCAGGCCGAGCACGACGCCCTGGCCACCGCCCTGTTGCTTACTCCCTCTCCGGCACTGGCCGAGGCTGTACGCGAACAGGTGGCCGCCCAGATCGAGACACTGGCCCGCAACGAGACGATCCGCGCCTCACTGCAAAACCGTAGCGGCATCGTGGTGGTAGACGATCTGGACGAGGCGCTGGAACTGGCCAACGAGTACGCCCCCGAACATCTCTGCCTGCTCACCGCCCATCCATGGGAACTGGTGGGCCGGGTGCGCAACGCCGGCGGCGTGTTCGTCGGTGATTGGTCGTCGGAAGCGCTGGGCGACTATGCCATAGGCCCCAGCCACATCATGCCCACCGCCCAGACGGCGCGCTTTTCATCCCCGCTGAATGTGTGGGATTTCGTCAAGATCACCAGCGTGTTCGCCGTGGGGTCACGGGTCGCGCGCGAGATCAGCCCCGCCGCCATCGCCATCGCCGAGACGGAGGGACTCACCGCCCATGCCCGGGCCATGCGCATGCGCATCGAGGCGATGGATAAAGAGAAAGGGGAGCCATCATGACGACAGATCGTCCGACCTCTGGCTTTGAGGTCAAGATAGACGAGTTGATCGGCCAGCGGGTGCGTGGGCTGAAGGAGTACGCTCCGGAACCGCCGGAAGAGATCGCCCGACGACTGAACATCCCGCCGGGACAACTCATCAAGCTGGACGCCAACGAGAACCCCTACGGTCCCACCCGACGCACCATGAACGTCCTCAACGGCTACAGCGACTATCATCGCTATCCCGATCCGATCAGCCGGCGGCTGCGCAACGCCATCGGCGAATATGTGGGCGTGGACCCCGCCAGCATCCTGGTGGGCAACGGCTCGGATGAGATCATCGACCTGATTCTGCGCCTGTTCCGCCCCGGCCCGCGCGGCGGCGGCATCAGCCAGGTCATCGACTGCCAGCCCACCTTTGGCATGTACCGCTTTTACGGCGCCACCAACGACATGCAGGTGCTGGACTATA
>JBMNOI010000165.1:0-6690 GCA_050942995.1 Anaerolineae bacterium | reverse complement strand
GCGATTGTCGTGTGGTCAGCTCGGACCCGGCCGATGAGGCCATCACCCGGGCAAGGCTCCGGTTGGTGTCCGCATGCAAGATTGTGCTGGCCCGGGCACTGACGCTGATGGGCATGAGTGCTCCTGAAGTGATGTAGGCAGGTGCGGCGTCGGGAGGGCATAAGAGGCGCCAGCCGGACGGAAGAGGCCGGTAAAGGCTACAGATCTGTAGTCATTGAATGGATAAGGACGGGGTGTGACCTATAACAGGGCACACCCCGCCGAAAAGGGTTGCCCCTGCTTTGACGCTTTATGAAGGATATGGTACACTTTGCCGGTACGTGTGGCTGGCCACAATTGGGGCGAATAGCTCAGTTGGGAGAGCGCTTCCCTTACAAGGAAGAGGTCACAGGTTCGAGCCCTGTTTCGCCCACAGGCTTGTCAAAGGCTTCGGCAAAGTGGCCGAGGCCTTATTACGTTGGCCGATGGGCAACGATCCGCTCGGGGAGGGACTATGAGTGCTCGCAGGATGAGAACGCAGACAGAGGCATTCTGGCGCGACGAATATGTCGTCTCGGATGATGACCTCGATTTGGTCACAGGCCTCATCTTGGAATCGGGGAGGCCCCAGCCGATCGACAATCTGGCCTCTACCGTCATTATTCGCCGCTATCAACAAGAGCGCGAGGCCGTCACCCAGCAGGGTCGCCATGGTCGCATCTATCGTCCGATGGACCAATACGATATAGGCCAGGAGATCACCTTCTCGGCGTTGGACTTTGCCGTGGGGCGTGTGGTGGACAAGCGTGCCGGATACAATCCCCGCTATGGCGAGTTCGAGGTCGTACGGGTGGCCTTTGATGACCAGCCGGAGCGCGAATTTGCCTCTGCCCTGAACGATCCCCATCCCCTCAACCGACCGGAGGAGGAATTGCTGGCCGGTCCGGACCCGGAACTGAGCGAAGCCGATATGGTGCGGCTGTTCGAGCATTATGTTGCCGAGCGCCTTGAGAAAAGTCTGGTCGGCAATGACGAGTTCGTCCATTTCGACGATGCCTGGTTCTTGCGAGCACTCCTTCCCGAGATTCACGTCGGTCACCTGAACCTGGCCGAGGCCATGATCTATGAGGCCGGCCATGAGCTGGTGGCCCGGGAGATGCTGGGCGATCTGGATCTGGGCGCCGAGGGCTCGACCGAGGCCCAGCTTTTTGCCCTGAACCATGCCCTGAGCCAGGATCAGCGTTTCGATAACGTCAGCATGACGGAGAGCCCGGTGTGGTATCTGCGTGCCCTCGAGCCGGAGGCGCTGTTCGAGATGCCGGCGGTGTTGCGCCCGGCCTTTCGCGCCGTCGGGGGAGAGTATATCGGCCTCACCATGCTCGATCTGGTGGATGAGGTGGGCGATTCGCTGGATGATATCGAGACGCTGATGTCCAGGGGCGAAAACGATCTGCATTATGAGGTGACTTTCCCGCTACTGTACGCCGGGGCCATGCCCGCTACGCAACAGTTCCTGCGCGCTCTGCCGTCTGTGTCGGGCCATCATTTCCCCATCACCCTGGTCGATGACCAAACCGGTCAACAATTCAAGGGGTGGGTTATGCCGTCGGATCGTTATGTGTATGGCCTGGACGACTGGTACGGCTCGATGGGTATGGTGGTGGGCGGCCAGGTGCTGGTACATCCGACGGATGATCCGCTGGTCTATCATTTGGCTGTTACGCCCTCGCGCTCTCGCCGATCCGATTGGATTCGCTCGGCCGCGGTAGAGGAAGGGGCGGTGGTGCTGACCATGCAGCGCGCGACGGTGGACGTGCGCTGCGATCGCGAGATGCTGGTGGATGTGCCCGACCGCGAGGCGATTGCTCAGATCATGGCCCAGATGAATGCCGAGGACAGGTCGCTGCGTGAGTTGGTCCGGATGGCCTTCCTGGAACTGGCCAAACTCAGCGCCGAGCATACGGTACATGCCAAGGGCATCTACTCCGTCGTGAATCTGATGCGCCGGACGGGCGCCGTGCCCATCTTTGCCGAGTTGACCCGTCATGCCTGCTACGATCCCGTCGGCAACGGTCTCTGGACCTACGATCCGTCGCTGGAGGGTACTATATACAAAACCCCTGATGACATGCGAGAGCGCCCGCAATCGAACCGCGACAATCTGATCAAAGATCAGGTGGTGGAGTACCTGGGGAGGTAGGAGACCGATGGCTGGAAGATGGCATCGCCCGACGGTGGATACCAAGTTCCATATCGACATGGACTGGTGGGAGAATAACCACCGCGATATTCGCGTCTATATGCAAGACATGCTTTGTGAAGAGTGCAAGAACGAGTTCACCGACGATTATCGCACCACTCAGGAGGTCGACTGGGTGGACGATCTCACGGGTGAGGTGATACGGGTCGACGGGCTCTGGCATGTGTTACGTACCTGTTGCAGCACCAAGCCCGACTTTATCACCCCCAGCACTCCGATTGTCGAGGCCGTTTTCCGGACGTTTCTGGCCAACGGGAACAAGCCTTTGACGGTAAAAGAGCTCTATGAGCGGCTGGATCGTCGCCCTCCCGAGGTGCTGCTTCGCATGCTTACGGCCGGCGATGTCTATATGGGCATTCGCCCGGTGCGCTAGGGTGTGATTGATCGTGTTGTGGGGGCGTTACCTCCACAAGCGCCTTTGGGGATCGATTGTGATAGGGGAGTCTCCCTATAGTATGGGGGTGGCTCCCCTGTTTTCTTGACCTTGCGAACAGGGCAGGTATGGAGCAACGATGAGGATACAACGGGCAATCAACGCCACGTTTTGGGTGCTGGCCGGCGGTGCTCTGGCGCTGGCGTTCCTCTTCTTTGGCGAGGTGCTCGTCGGCGGCCGGGTGTATTACCCGGGAGACATTGCCCGCATCTATCTGCCTCAGCGGGTGGCGCTGGCCCGATCGCTGGCCGAAGGCGCCCTTCCCTGGTGGACGGCCGATCTGGGAGCGGGCTATCCGCTGGTGGCCGGCGGAGAGGTGGGCGCGCTCTATCCCCTCAACTGGCCTCTCTATCGATGGCTGACGCCCGAGCGAACCATTAGCCTCTCCATCGTGCTACATTATCTGCTGACGGGGATCGGCTTCTGGGTCTTTGCCCGTCGATTGGGCCGCTCGATAATGGCCGCCTCGATCGGCAGTGTGGTGTTCACACTGGGCGGCTTTACCATCGCGCACCTAAGTCATCTGAGCGTCCTCAGCGTAATCGCCTGGCTGCCCTGGATGTTTGCCTTTACCCACGGCCTGTTGAGCCGGCATGGCGGCCTGAACCATCGGAGCAGACGCATTCGGGATTTCATCGCTTTGGGGATCGTGGTGGGGATGCAATTCTTGGGAGGGCACCCACAGATGGCCCTTCTGGGATTGATCCCCCTGGGGTTGTATGCGCTGTTCCTGCTCTGGCGCAATGGCGGGCGCCGCGGCGCTGCCAAAACATGGCCCCGCCGGGCCGCCCCCTGGCTGGCGGCCATGGCCCTGGGGACGTTGCTGGGCGCGCCTCAGCTCGTGCCCACCCTGCAGCTCAGCTTGCTCTCTCAACGGGCGGGGGGGCTGGAATCCGGATTCTTTACCAGCTATTCGTTCCATCCCTTCCTGTTGGCGACCTATCTGAGTCCCTTTGTGCTGGGCAATCCCTATCCCCTGGGGACGATCGAGACGATGGTTTACGTGGGATTGCTGCCGCTGGCGCTGGTCACCTCTCTGCTGGATCGGGCGCGGCGCGAACGACAGATATCGAGCGAGGTGGTATTCTGGATTCTACTCGCCCTGCTGGGGGTGGTGCTTTCTTTTGGGCGACATAATCCTCTCTACGGCGTGTTGGAGCGTGTGCCTCTGCTGAACCTCTTTCGCGCGCCGGCCCGCTACCAGTACTGGACCGGCTTTGCGCTGGCCGTGCTGTCGGCCCATGGCTATGACGCCCTTTTGCAGCGGACGCTGAAGAGACGCGTGGCCGACGCAGGGCGCTCTGCGCGCCTGATGGCCGTTGGGCTGACGCTGGCATCCGCTGGCGTGATGATTCTGGCGGCGCTGACCCCGGATGCCGATGGCGCCGTGGCCCTCTGGCGCGGATTGCCCCTGGTCCTGGCCGCCGCCACGGTCACGCTGATGGCCGGGTTGCGTCGGTTGCCCGTGCGCGTATGGTCCGGGCTGGCCCTTCTGGTGTTGGTGGCCGATCTATTCGCCTATAGCATCGTGCTGCGCCATACCTACAGCGCGTCGCTGCCCTACGAGCAGGTGATTCGGACGCCGGACTCGGTGGCGTTCTTTGAGCAGGATCGTGATCTCTATCGTCTCTATACCAAAGAAGAGATTCTGCCGGCGCTGTCGGTGCAGCGCGAATCGCACTATCCCAATATGGCGATGACCCACGGGCTGAACGGGGCCAATGTCTATCTGCCCCTGGTGCCCCGCGCCTATGACGAGTATTTGAGCGATCTCACCCCCGAGCGGCTCAACCTCCTGAACGTGCGCTACTATCTGATCCCTCAGTTGTTGCCCGTGGATGAGGCCAGTGAGCTGTACGATGTGCAGAACCCCTTCTCGGCGTTGCCGGTTAATCGCTGGCTGGAGATCGATCCTGTGAGGGTGACGGCGATAGAGGTCGAGTCGTATGTCAGCCACGCCGCCGACCTGCCCGACGGCATTCCGGCCGCCGACCTGCTGGTGCGCGATACCGCCGACCGGCAGGTACGTCTGCCGCTGCGGATCGGAATCGAGACGGCCGAGTGGGCCTATGCCCGGGATGATGTGGGCGAGATCGTTGCCCATTCCATGCCCCCCATCGCCACTACCTTTGCGGCGCGGTCGGGCTTTCCACCGCGCGAGCATCCCGGGCACACCTATCGGGCGCGTTTCGAGCTGCCGGCAGGATTCGACCTCGCTGCCGTGAGACTGGAGCCGGCCATGCCCGAGGCCTTTGTTCGGGTAGAGCGGGTATGGCTGATGATGGAGGACGGGCAGCGGATACCGTTGAACCACCTTGTCGGATTGGGCGATCACACCTTGGTGTATCGTAGCGAAGATGTGCTGGTCTATCGTAACGAGGATGCCCTGCCCCGTGCCTATACTGTGCCCGCCGAATGGGTGAATGTTACAGGGGATGGTCTGCGCCTCCCGGACAGGCTATCGACAGATGCCGTGGGCGAGGTGCAGATCGTACGCTACAGCGATACGAGCGTCACGTTAGAGGCCACGGTGGATGCGCCGTCCTATCTCATTTTGGCCGACCTGCACTATCCCGGCTGGCGCGCCACCGTGGGAAGTGACGAGGCGCCGATTTTGCGGGCGGACGGGCTGTTCCGCGCCGTGTATCTCCCCGCCGGCACACACCGGGTCGAGTTTGCATTTCGAGCCTCTTTTGGAGTATATTAGCGGCACCTGCCAGCACGAGGTTGCCCCACTCTTCAATGTTGTGCCGATCGGCTCTCGTCGTGTTGTGGCGTTCTGATGCGATCTCACCTGCACGGACTGTCGTTGGATCCTCACTCTCGCCACATGTAAACTCGTTCGCGATGATGCGACCGTTGACTCAAGATTGATGCAGCGGCCGGCAGCAGGTGCTAGACGTGCCGGGGTATTGCAGGTATAATGCCAGGTGGAATATACCTGACTTGCCTATGCTAAATCCTTATTTCGCCCGAAAGTGAGGAGGATTTGATGAGGATTTTTAACCGCATCATCGTGACGTTGGGCATTGTTCTCCTGCTCGCGTTGATTTTGCTATTCCTGCTCGTCCCGATTCAGACGATTACGGCTGTCCGCGCGGGATTGGATACCTTTGAGCGCTACTTATTCGTCGACCAGTTCTACTATATCTTCCTTGGTGTTCTGGCCGTAAGCGCATTGATCCTGTTGTGGCTTCTGTACATGGAGTTACGGCGCCCGCGACGTCGGACCGTGCGTATCAAGTCTCAGGAGGGGGGCACGGCTCAACTGGGTGTCGAATCGATTGCCCAGAGCCTGGAGTATCGCATCGATGAACTGGCCGGTGTACGCCGTGTCAGCTCCGATATCGTCAGCCGGGGAAAAGATGTGGACGTGATCGTCAACCTGGACACCAGCCCTTCGGTGAACATTCCGGTGTTGACAGACGAGATCGTCCGGCTGAGCCGAGACATCGTCGAGGGGCAATTGGGCGTCAGGATCCACGGAAACGTGTTGGTGAACGTAACTCATGAGCCGTATCCACGGGGCACCATGCCGCCCACCGGACCGCTGGGTGAGGAGCCGGTTATCCCCCCTCGTGGAGCGGAGCCGCCTCCGGCTCCGGCCCGACGCGGACTCGACCCCTCCGCTTCTTCATCCGCGATCGAGTTCGAGCCGATCGAGCAGCATCCGACGCCTCCGCCGGAGGTCGAACCGCCGGATTATGAGCCGATCGATTATCCCCCTCTGTTAGACGAGGAGACGGATGAAGATCAGCCGCCCCGTCGGCATGAGGAGAACGCCGAAAGCGTATAGCGCCAGAGCGCGCACGCGCGTGGGGATGCGCCTCTTCTGCAGACCGTTGCGCATTGGGAGAGGCGTAACGATCTGCGTCGAATGGCGGATAATCGCTCTACTTGACCCGTATATGGGAGGGCGGCCTGCGGGCCGCCCTCATAAATGTGCGCTGCACAGGCCGTCGAGTCGCGCGATATGATGCGTACGCGGCCCGGTTATTCCGATCATGCAAAACGTTTC
>JBMNOI010000030.1:0-33434 GCA_050942995.1 Anaerolineae bacterium | reverse complement strand
CAGCCGACCCGCGTCATTCCACGCAAAGGGATCGAGCTGAGCATCGAGCTGGTGCGACGACTGGGCAACCCCCGTCTGCGATTGCTCATCACCCACCACGCAGGAGATGAGGGGGTGGAATACCTTCACCACCTCAAGGGGCTAGCCGAGCGTGCTATGGTCGACCTGCGCTACATGGCCCATCGCTTTGCCCCCTCACGGCGGACGGGAACCAACGGCACCAAAACCTACAGTCTGTGGGATGCTTACCCGCTGGCCGATTTCGTCACCTATCCGAGCTTTGTCGAGGGGTTCGGCAACGCCTTTTTAGAAGCGATCTATTTTCGACGGCCCTTGCTGGTCAACCGCTATCCGGTGTATGTGGCCGATCTGGCGCCGCTGGGCTTTCGCTGCGTCGAGATCGACGGCGCCATCACCGACTCGACCGTCAAAGAGGTGCGCCGCCTGCTGGCCGATGCGGATCTGGCCCGCGAGGTGGCCGAACATAATGCACAGATCGCGGCGGCGTATTTTTCCTACGAGGCGGTCACCCCGCTCATCGCCAACCTGCTGGATGAGTTGGCGCCCCGGAAAGGTCAACCGTGAGGCTCTCCGTTCGTAAAGACACCCATCTGGACAAACCATGCCGGCGGCCTATAATGGAGAACGGGTATCACATCTGACGAGTCGGCCCATCGGTTTATCCGAGAACGATCGCTGCTGACGGCCACCGGGATATATGGTTCGCCCGAGGTTTATTCGCTCAATACGGATATGAACGGCCACCATCCTGGGATAGGAGGCGCATCATGCAGTACACCGAATTGGGGCGCACGGGCGTAAGGGTCAGCCGGCTGTGCCTGGGTACCATGAACTTTGGCGTAGCGACCGGCGAGCAAGAGAGCCACGCCATCATGGATCGGGCGCTGGAGCTGGGCATCAACTTTTTCGATACAGCCGACCGCTACGGCCGGCCGCAGGGTTACGGCCTGACGGAAGAGATCGTCGGGCGATGGCTGGCACAGGGTGAACGACGAGATCGCATTGTGCTGGCCACCAAGCTTTTCGGCCCCATGGGGCCGGGGCCGAACAACCGCGGATTGAGCGCCTATCACATCCGCCGGGCCTGTCGCGACAGCCTGCGGCGTTTACAGACAGATCATATCGACCTGTATCAGATGCACCATGTCGATCTGGGCGTCGTCGCCCCGCATCATCGCAGCATGGTGGGCGAGGATGTCGAGTTTTATGACGCGCCGGGAAGCACACCCGGCACGCCATGGGATGAAATATGGCAGGGCATGGGCACCCTCATCAACGCCGACAAGATATCGTACGTGGGCAGCAGCAACTTTGCGGCGTGGAATATCGTGCAGGCCTGCGAAGAGGCCAAAAAGCGCGGCATGGTGGGGCTGGTGTCGGAGCAGAGCGTCTATAACTTGACAAAACGCCACGTCGAGATGGAGGTGTTGCCGGCGTGCCGCACTTACGGAGTGGGATTTATCTGCTGGAGCCCTCTGGCCGGTGGCATGCTGGCCGGCGCGCTGGAAAAAGCCGAAAAGGGACGTCGCGCCGGGCTAAAGCTGTCCAACGCCCAGCGCGCACAGCTTCAGGATTATGAGGACCTCTGCCGCGACCTGGGCGAAGAGCCGGCTCATGTGGCGCTGGCCTGGCTCTTGCATAATCCGGCCGTCACGGCGCCCATTATCGGGCCGCGTACCATGGCCCAGCTTGAGGGAGCCATACGCGCCCTCGAGATCGAACTGACCGATGACGTACTGGCCCGGTTGGATGAGATATTCCCCGGGTTCGGAGGCGCCGCACCCATGGCCTACGCCTGGTGATCGTTACATTGACCGTGATATGAACGCAAGATCGGGTGCACTGCATCATCATTGCGGTGCACCTGTATTGTGCCATGCAATGACCGAACTTTTCGAATCCAGTGAGCGGAAAACAAAAACGATGAGCAAATCTCCCGATATTCCGAACAGTACCCCTTCTACCCGGTATCAACGAGGCAACCGGTGGAAATGGTCGGTTGCGCTATTTCTGGTGGTGACGATCCTGCTGTCTGGCTGTGCCCGCCCGTCGCAAGATCCCGATACGCTCCAGCCGGCCGAACGCAGCGCCACCATCCAGAACAAGGGCTCGGACACATTGGTGAATCTGGTTCTGGCCTGGGTCGAGGCCTATACCGCCACCCATCCCGACGTGCGCATCTCGGTGACCGGCGGTGGGACGGGCACCGGCATCGCCGCCATGATCAACGGCACGGTAGATATCGCCAACGCCTCCCGTGAAATGACCGAGGTCGAGTTCGCCGCGGCGCGCGCCAATGGGATCGAACCGGTCGAGTTTGTTGTGGCCCAGGACGCGATTGCGGTGATCGTCCACCCCGATAATCCGGTGGATAACCTGACGATACAGCAGGTCTCGGACATCTTTACCGGACGCATCACCAACTGGAGCGAGGTGGGTGGAGAGGACCGGCCCATCGTGCTCTTGTCGCGCGAGTCGAATTCGGGCACCTACATCTACTTTCTGGAGAACGTCATCCGTATGGGCGATGAAGACGATGATCGGCTCTTCTCCCCCGATACGCTGCTCATGGTTTCGTCCGAGGGGATCGGCGTCGAGGTGAGCCAGAACCGCAACGCCATCGGCTACGACGGGCTGGGTTACGTCACCGCCAATCAGAAGGTGGTCGCCATCTCTGCCGATGAGGACGGGCCTTTTGTGCTGCCCTCTGTAGAGACGGTGAACGATGGCACCTATCCGATCTCGCGCCCTCTGTACATGTATACGGCCGGCGAGCCCACCGGTCAGGTCAAAGAGTTTCTGGATTGGGTGCTCACCGAGGGTCAGTCTTTGGTGCTCGACCTGGGCTTTGTGCCGTTGAACTAGCGCCACCACATCACCGGCGCATCAGTCCAACAGGCCAGGTTGCACATGGGCGAAGGGCGTGTATAATGCTAGCTTGGGCAGGCTCGTTGCCGCGAGCCGCGTCTATAGAAGATTGTTCCGGCCGTCATGTTGCATGCGGCAAGGCGCCGGTAGCTACGGACATTATATCTGATATATCCGTGCGGCGTGTGGCGATATGCCACACAAACCCGAGGTAAGGCTGACTGTCGATGAAATCATCGAATCCTGGTCGGGTGGGCGAATTCGCCATTCAGGCCATCATCCGCGTACTGGGTTTCTCTGCCATCGGTTTTGTGACACTTATCTTTATATTCCTTCTCCGTGAAGGTGCCTCCACCTTCTTTGAGGTGCCGCTGGGCAACCTCTTTAGCAGGAACTGGTACCCCTCTTTTGATCTTTACGGCTCACTGCCACTCATCCTGGGATCGGTGCTGGTCACCGTGTTCGCCATGATGATCGCCTTTCCCCTGGGAGTGGCCTGCGCCGTTTTTATTCGTGAGGTTGCCCCCGATTGGGCCCGCGAAATCCTCAAGCCGATGATCGAAGTGCTGGCCGGTATCCCTTCGGTTGTGCTGGGTTTTTTCGGCATGACGATGGTGGCCCCCATCGTGCGCGAAACGTTGGGCGCGCCTACAGGACTGACCGCCTTTACCGGGGCGCTGATTCTGGCCTACATGGCGTTGCCCAACATCATTAGCGTGGCCGAGGATGCGCTGGATGCCGTACCCCGCGGCTATCGTGACGCCGCCCTGGCGATGGGCGCCACTCAATGGCAGACCATCTGGCATGTCGTGGTGCCGGCAGGACGTTCGGGGATCATCATCGCCCTCATGCTGGGCATGGGGCGCGCCATCGGCGAGACCATGGCCGTCCTGATGGTAACCGGAAACGCAGCACGCATGCCGACGACGCTGGATTCACTCTTCCGCCCGGTACGCACCATGACGGCCACCATCGCCGCCGAGATGGGCGAGGTCGCTCAGGGCAGTGTGCACTATCACGCGCTGTTCACCATCGGCCTGTTGCTCTTTGTCATCACGTTCCTCATCAACCTGGCGGTTGCCTCGGTCATGTTCAAAAAGAGTAACCGCGGAGGGCTACGCTAATGGGGCGCCATACCGTACAGCGCATCGGCTTTGGCCTGTTGGCCCTGGCCAGCCTCGTCGTCGTGCTGCCGATCCTGTTCGTCGTAGGCAATGTGTTCGTACAGGGCATCGGCGCGATCAGTTGGGAGTTTCTGACCGCCATGCCCCGTGACGGAATGAAAGCCGGTGGAGTGCTCCCCGCCATCGTGGGCACGATTCTGCTCACGCTGGGCACAGCCGTGGCGGCCATTCCGGTGGGCGTGGGCGCGGCCATCTATCTGGCAGAGTATGCCCGGGACAATATCTTTACCCGCGCCATTCGGCTGGCCATCGTCAACCTGGCCGGTGTGCCGTCTGTCGTGTATGGACTTTTTGGCGTGGGCTTGTTCGTGCTGTTCCTGGGCTTTGGCACATCGATCCTGGCCGGGTCGCTGACACTGGCCATTATGACCCTGCCCGTCATCATCAGCACCGCCGAAGAGGCGCTGCGCGCCGTGCCCGTCGAGTTTCGCACGGTGAGCGCCAGCCTGGGCGGCACCACGTGGCAGGGCATCCGCCGCATCGTATTGCCTCAGGCGCTGCCCGGCATCATCACGGGCGTTATCCTGGGACTGTTGAGAGCCGCCGGAGAGACGGCGCCGATCCTGTTTACCGTCGCCGCCTTTTTCCTGCCCCAACTGCCTCATTCCATGTTCGATCAGACGATGGCGCTGCCCTATCACCTGTACGTTATCAGCACCCAGGTGCCGAACATGCCGCTGCAGATTCAGTATGGCACGGCGCTGGTGCTGCTGGCGCTGGTTCTTTCGATGAACCTGGCGGCGACCCTCATCCGCAGCTATTTCCGGCGGAGAAGAGAATGGTAGCCAAAATTCGTGTTGAAAACGTCACACATACCTATCGCGAACAACCGTCGCTCAAGAATGTATCGCTGGAGATACCGGCCAACGCCATTACGGTGCTCTTTGGCCCGGCCGGCGGCGGCAAGACTACCCTCCTGCGCCTGATCAATCGGTTGAACGATCTCGTCGAGGGAACCAGCATGTCGGGGCGCATCCTGCTCAACGACGAGGATATCTACGGGCCGACCGTAAACGTCGCCGAGCTTCGGCGGCGCGTCGGCATGGTATTCGCCCTGCCGTTGCCCCTGCCCGGCACCGTGCGCGAGAATGTGCTCTATGGCCCGCGATTGGCCGGCATACGCGATCGCAAGCGGCAGGAAGAGATCCTGGAGCGCAGCCTGATCCAGGCCGCCCTTTGGGATGAGGTCAAAGATCGCCTGGATAGCCCGGCCAGTCGGTTCTCCGGAGGTCAGCAGCAGCGGCTGTGCATCGCCCGCAGCCTGGCCCTGGAACCCGAGGTGCTCCTGCTGGACGAACCCACCTCCGGGTTGGACCCTCTGTCGACGGCCAAGGTCGAACGTTCGTTGCTCGACCTCAAAAAGGACTATACCATCGTCATCGTGCCACACAGCGTCCAGCAGGGCGCACGTCTGGCCGATTACGCCGCCTTTTTCCTGATGGGCGAACTCATCGAGTTTGGCGTGGGACAACAGGTATTCACCAATCCTCGCGACCAGCGCACCGAGGATTATGTAACCGGGCGCTTTGGATAGCGCCCCATTCGGAGTAGCTTTATGGGCAAGATCGACGCCAAAGGGGTGCACGTCTATTACAGAGAGCGCCCGGCGCTGGCCAATATCAACGTAGAGATCAAAGAGCGACAGATCACGGCCCTCATCGGGCCTTCGGGCTGTGGCAAATCGACCTTTTTGCGTTGTCTGAACCGCATGAACGACCCCATCCCCGGCTCGCGAGTCGAGGGGCAGGTGCTGCTGGACGGTGAGAACGTCTATTCACCACGGTATGACGTGGTTCGCCTGCGCCAGCGGGTAGGGATGGTGTTTCAGCGGCCCAACCCGTTTCCCGCCTCGGTATACGATAACGTGGCCTTTGGCCCGCGCGTCCTGGGGCTGCACCACGGACGCAACATCGACGATATCGTACGCGAAAGCCTGCAGGGCGCCGACCTGTGGGAAGAGGTCAAGGGGAACCTGAACCAGGATGCGCTGAGCCTGTCGCTGGGGCAGCAGCAGCGCCTCTGTATCGCCCGAGTCATCGCGGTGCGCCCTGAAGTGATTCTGATGGACGAACCCGCCTCGGCGCTCGACCCGATCTCGACATTGCACATCGAAGATCTGATGCACGAGCTCGTCGAGGACTATACCATCGTCATCGTCACGCACAACATGCAACAGGCCGCCCGCGTCTCGCACTGGACGGCATTTTTCCTCACCGACGACAACCGGGTGGGCAATCTGGTGGAGTATGGCCCCACCGGCCGCGTATTTACCAATCCTCAGGATCGCCGCACTGAGGACTATATCACCGGCCGATTCGGCTGAGAAGGACACACCAAACCATGTTACGAGCGAACTTGGAGCGCGAAATACGCCGCCTTGAGCAGGACGTGCTGGCCATGGGCGAGATGGTAGAAAAGGCTCTGCTCGACTCTGTGAACGCCCTCAAGACGCGTGATTTTGAGCGGTCCGAGCAGATCATCGAGAACGATCGCGAGGTCAACCGCCGCCGATTCGAGATCGAGTCCGATATTCTGACCCTCATCGCCACACAGCAGCCGGTGGCAATAGACCTGCGTACTCTGGCCGCCATGCTCGAAATCATCACCGAGCTGGAGCGTATCGGCGATTATGCCAAAGGCGTGGGCAAGATCAGCCTGATGATCGGCGACACCCCCCTTCTCAAGCCACTGCTGGATATTCCCATCATGGCCGAGAAGGCCTGCAACGCCCTGAACCGCGCGCTTCGGGCGTTCATCGCCCGTGACGTCGAGACGGCCCGGGCCATTCCGCAAGAAGATGACGAAGTCGATGCGCTGTACGACCAGGTGGCCCGCGAGTTGATCACCTACATCATCAGCGACCCGCGCAATATCGAGCAGGCCAACCTGTTGGTGTGGGTGGCCCACAACCTGGAACGCGCCGCCGACCGCGTCACCAACATCTGCGAGCGAGTGGTGTTTACCGTCACCGGTGTGATGACCGAGCTGGACAGCCACTGATCGATCGAGCCTGCAAATAGAACGCGCCCGATGGAAGATGCTTCCATCGGGCGCGTTGTTCTTTCCGACACCCTATAAACCCGAAGCGGCGTTTAGCTCTCTCCGCCCGACTCTTCGGGCACACTGCTACTCTGTGACCGGAGCATGATCGATCCGGGTGTCATCATGTCGTCCGTGCCATCCGTCAGAATGCCATCACCATTGGTGCCACGGAACTGGCTCATGTACAGGTTATAATAGAACCCCTTCTGCGCCAGCAACGAGTCGTGGGTGCCTCGCTCGATGATCTCGCCATGGTTGATGACCAGCACATGGTCGGCATTGCGGATGGTGCTCAACCGGTGAGCGATGACGAACGCCGTTCGCCCCTCCATCAGGCGCAACAACGCCTCCTGGATCTGCACCTCGGTACGAGTATCCACCGATGAGGTGGCTTCGTCCAGCACCAGAATGCGCGGATTGGCCAGAACCGCCCGTGCGATCGAGATCAACTGTCGCTGCCCCTGGCTCAGGTTACTGCCCCGCTCCGAGAGCATGGTCTCGTAACCGTTGGGCAACCGCCGGATAAAGTGATCGGCGTTGGCCAGTCGAGCCGCCTCGATACATTCCTCATCCGTGGCATCCAGGCGCCCGTAACGGATATTCTCCATGACCGTGCCGCTGAACAGGAACATATCCTGCAACACCACGCCTAACTGACGGCGCAGAGAAGTTCTCTCCACCTCGCAGATATTGTGGCCGTCGATCCAGATCGTGCCGTCCTGGATATCGTAGAAGCGGCTCAGGAGGTTGACGATGGTGGTCTTGCCCGCACCGGTAGGCCCCACCAGAGCCACCGTCTGTCCCACATTGGCCTTGAACGACACATCCTTGAGCACCGGCACATCGGGCACATAACGGAAATCCACACGATCGAATACCACCTCACCGACGGCATTATCCAGGCGCACCGCCGTATCACCGTCCACCGGCTCGGGCTCTTCGTCCATGGTCTCGAACACCCGCTCGGCGCCGGCCAGCGCCGACTGGATGGTATTGTACAGATCGGCGATCTGCCGCAGGGGCTGGGCAAACCGTCGCGAGTAGTTGATAAAGGCGGCGATGGTGCCCACCGTCACCAGATCGCGCAGCGCCAGCCACCCGCCAAAGCCCGCCACCACAGCGATGCCGGCATTGCTCAACACGCCCATCATCGGCGGAACGAGCAGGGCATAGGTCATGGCCTTGGTGCCCACATTGCGCAGCGAGATATTTTGACGATCGAACTCGGCCAGCACCATCGGCTCGCGACGAAACGCCTGCACCACCTTCTGCCCGCTGATAGTCTCTTCCATCAGACCGTTCAGCTCACCCAGCTCGGTCTGCAACTGGCGGAACCCTTCACGGGTACGCCGACCAATCAGTGCCGTGAACACCAGCATGAGGGGCAGGATGATTTGCGCGCTGAGGGCCAGCCACACGTTCATGAGAAACATGGCCACCAGCACGCCCCCCAGACTGAGCATACCTCCCAAAAGCTGGGTGATCGTCATCGAGATGCCGTGGTTGATGGCGTCGATATCGTTTGTCAGACGGCTCATCAATTCGCCGTGAGGCTGCTCGTCGAAGAATTTCAACGGCAGCTTTTGCAGGTGACCGAACAGATCACGGCGCAGCGTGTACAATGCCCGCTGCGAGACACCGACCATGATATAGCCCTGCCCGACCTCGACGGCCCAGATCACCAGGTAGATGGCCCCCAGCAAGAGCACAACGCGGACCAGCCCCGACAGATCTCCCGGGATGATATAATTGTCGATAGCGATAGACAGCACGTAAGGAGCAACCAGGCCGAGAACGGTCGCCGTCGTCACCATCAGCATCACCGCGCCCAGTTGCCAGGCGTAAGGCCGCAGATATCTAAGCAACCTGAGTAGAGCGCCCTTTGGATCCCTGGCTTTTTCGATGCGGCGCCCCATACGTCCACCGTGGCCACGCCTCGGGGCGGCCGCTCGCGCCCCCGCGCTCCCTCCGCGGTTTGATTCAGCCATGATTTCCCCTCCCGTTCCCGTTTCCGTCTCCAAGCTGGGACGCATAGATTTCTTGGTAAATGGGGCTCGTCGTCATCAACTCGGCATGAGTTCCAACCGCAGCGACCTGCCCCCGGTCCAGCACGACGAACTTGTCGGCAGTGAGCACCGAGCTGATCCGCTGGGCGATGATGAACCGCGTGCCCTTGTGGTGTGTGGATTCCAGAGCATCCTGTATGCGCGCCTCGGTCTCGACATCCACCGCGCTCGTCGAATCATCCAGAATCAACACCGGTGGCCGCACCAGCAACGCCCGCGCAATCGCCACCCGCTGGCGCTGCCCCCCTGAGAGGGTTACCCCACGCTGACCGACGACGGTATCGTATCCCTGCGGGAAGGAGGTGATGAAATCATGAGCCTGTGCCGCGCGCGCAGCCGCCTCGACCTCCTCATCCGTCGCATCAGGGCGACCGTAGCGGATATTATCGCGAATGGTGCCGGAAAAAAGCACCGTCTCCTGCATGGCCACGGCCACATGGCGCCGCAGATCATCCAGTCTCATCTCGCGCACGTCGATCCCGTCAATGGTCACACACCCATCGTCGACATCGTAAAATCGAGGGATCAGGTGGACCAGGCTAGATTTGCCCGCGCCGGTAGCGCCCAGAATGGCCACCGTCTCGCCCGGTTCGGCCACCAGATTGATCCCCTTGAGCACCGGCTCGGCCTCTTTGCCGTCGTATCCAAAGGTAACATTCTCAAAAACCACCCGTCCGGTCAACGTGCCGATCTCTCGCGGCTGCGGCGGATCCTGCACATCGGGGCGATCATCCAGCACTTCAAGGATACGTCCGGCCGACGCTTCGGCCGCCGAGAGCTGCCCGGCGATCATGCCGGACACCATCAACGGGAACATCGTCGACATGAGATAGTTCACAAACGCCATCGTGGCGCCCACCGTAAAGGTCCCCTCGGCCACACGCACGCCGCTGAACCACAGCACGACGGCAACACCCAGGTTCACCATGACCATCAGCGTGGGCATCAATCGCGAGAACAGGCGATGCACCCGCATGGATATGCTCATGAGGTCGGTGTTGGTCGCATCAAAGCGCTGCTCTTCGAATTCATCTCGCACGAACGCCTTGACTACGCGCACACCGGCAAGGTTCTCCTGCATCACCGTGTTCAGCCGATCCAGCCGGCGCTGCACCTCACGGAATATGGGATGGGTGTGCGTCACGACCCAGGTGACCAGCCCCGTCGTCGCCGGCAACAGCACCACCATGATCAGGGCGAGCTGCCAGCTCGTGATGATGAGGAAGAACAGACTGCCCAGCAACATCAGCGGCGCACGGATGATCATCCGCAGCGACATGAGGGTGATCGTCTGCACCTGGCGTACGTCGCTGGTCAGGCGCACCAGCAGCTGGCCGGTCTGCAAACGGTCCAGATTGCTGAAGGAAAGGCTCTGCACCTTGCGAAACAGGTCACTGCGCAGGTCGGCGCTCATGTTCTGAGTGGCCCGCACCGCCCAGATGGTGTTGCCCACGCTACACGCCGCGCTCAGCAGTGAGGCGCCCAGCATCAGAACGCTTGTCCATACGACCATGCGAACGTTGCGTGGTACAACGCCCAGATCGATCACCTGCTGAACCAGCCGCGGGATGAGGAGATCCAGAATCACCGAGCCGATGAGGGTGATGGTGGCCAGTATGGCATCCCGCCGGTAGGGCTTGAGATAACGAATGATCCGTCGCAACGATTGCATAGAGGCTCCTTATATCGTTTCTGCATTTTTGCTACAAAGATATCCCATCGCCATATCGATTGCCTCATTCACCAGCCGGTCGCGCAGCTCGGCGTCTGGCAGGCGCCCGCCATGGTACATGATCAACGGCGCATTGACGGTGCCAAACACGACTCCGGCAGCCACCAGCGGATCGCGCTCGACGAGACGGCCACACTCCTGCCCCAGACGAATCAACTCGGCGAGATGGTCCAGACTATCCCTGATCTTTTGATGTTGATTTGCAGACCGTTTCGCATCGATGGGCTGTACCCACAAAAAGTGATAGATGTGTGGATGCCGCGTGGCGAGACGAACGCCGATCCCCAACCATTCGCGGATCACCTGGCACACGTCTCCTTGAGCCGCCTCACGCAACATCTCGGCGCGGTGCTCCTGGATGTGCTCGCGCTGGCGCTCATCCAGTGTCATCATCAGCTCTTCACGACTACGAAAATAGGTGTAGAACGTCATATGCGAGATACCAAGACGCTCGGCAATGGCACGGATGCTCAGCGCCTCAAAGCCCTCCTGATTCAAGATATCCAGGGCGGCCTGCAGGATCCGCTCGCGCATCTCGGCGATCTGCTCGGGCGTTCGCCTGGGGCGCGCCATCTTCTCCTCCTTTCGGGGGTCACGGATCGTTCTATATACAGCGTATATATTATACGGCGTAAGAATTATCCCGTCAAGATCCTGTTCTTTTACCCCATCAAAAAGCCGCTTTATCCCGGCGCACCGGAAACGGTTGACCATACCCCCCGGTTGCGCGTATCCTGCGGGTGTTGGCAGTCGCCCATCCCGTTCAGGCGGGAAAAAGAAGAGGAGGACAGGTTCCATGCCTTCTAACGGGCCCAATATCCTGCTGATTACGACCGATCAGCAGCGTTATGACGTGGCCGGCGCCGGAGTGCCCGGCTCTCCCGCGCCCTCGTTCCTGCGTACGCCCCATTACGATCACCTCTGTCGTGAGGGCATCACATTTCGCGCCGCCTACGCCGATTGCCCCCTTTGTGTGCCGGCGCGCATCTCGATCATGACGGGAAAGTATGTTTTCACGCATGGCGAGCCGGGCAACGGCCTCACATCTCAGGTCATGGGGCGCGAGGACACCCTGCCCGCTCTGCTGAGGCGTCTGGGCTACCAGACCGCCGCCATCGGCAAGATGCACTTTGGCCCCGAACGCGCCCGGCACGGCTTTGACGAGATGATCCTGCCCGCCGACTATTACCGGCAGATGCAGCGATTGGGGCTGGATGTGCCGCAACCCATGCATCACGGCCTGGGGCAGAACGAGCTGTACCCCACCATGGCCACCGTGCCCGAGAGCCTCACGCTGACATCATGGATCGCCGAGCAGTGTGTAGAGTATATTCGCGAGAGGCGAGACCCTACGGTGCCCTTTTTCCTCTGGTGTTCGTTCAGCAAGCCGCACCCGCCGCTGGATCCGCCCGAGCCTTACTACTCGATGTATCGCAACAGTCCCATTCCACCACCGGTATACGGCGACTGGTCCGAGGGGGACGCCTGCCCCGCCGCATTCGCGCGACAGCGCGAGAAGCAATCGTTCGACCTGGTGCCGCCGGAGGTCATCCGCGAGGCGCGGGCGGCCTATTACGGGCTCATCACGCAAGTCGATTACAATATGGGCCGCGTATTCGCCGCCCTGCAGGATCTGGGCCTGTTCGATGACACCCTCATCCTCTACACATCGGATCATGGCGAATACCTGGGCGACCATCACGCCGGGGCCAAATCGTTCTTCCACGAGCCGTCGGCTCACATCCCGTTCGTGCTGCGTTTGCCCAAGAGCTGGGCCGACCGCCGTCACGGGACGACGGTGGATACCCCGGTAACTCATGCCGACATCCTGCCCACCCTGGTCGCCGCCGCCGGCGGCCCGGCATTCGGCGAGGCGCCCGAGACCGGCATCGACGGTCAGGACCTGATCGCGCTGGCGCGGGGTGAGCTGGATGAGCCACGCCGCTATCTGGAGGCCATGGCCGGCAGCATGGACGATCCCTCGCACCTCTCGATTACCGACGGTCGCTGGAAATACTCTTATTATCCCGAGGGCCCCGCCGAGCAACTCTTCGATCTCGAGACCGACCCGCAGGAGCTCCATAACCTGGCCGGAAGGGCCGAGTATGAGGAGCAGCGCGCCGCGCTACGGGGCGAGATGATCCGCCGGCACGAGGCGCGACGGTCTCCCTTTGTGCAGGACGGCGAACTCATCGCCCGGCCGCCTCAGGGCGACTCGACCCGCGACCGGCGCAATACGAGCTGGCCCGGCTATCACACCGAGATGTACGACATCGACGTGCGCCACTAGCCGTCTTTGACGCGCCTGCCCGGTTCCGACGAGGCCGGAGGCGGGCGCGTCGCCATATCTCACCCCCGAGCAACTATCCTGACTGTATTTGTAAAGGAACGGAAGAGCGATTGAATCAGGAAACGAATGTCACCCCGAAAACGCCGCCGCCCGACGCCATTGTTACAGCCGATGCCGATTTCGTCGAACTGGCCCGCAAAGAGATCGAATCGGCGGCCCCCGATGCCCGGGTGCTGGCCGAGCCCGTCCTCGGCGTGATGATACTCCGCCTGCCCGATAGCTACTGGGCGCTGGCAGAGGTCTGGCGACGCTCGCCGCCCATCTTTGTGCGGCATCTATGCCCGGTACAGGAGGTGATGCCGCTATCCGCCGGGCCGGAGGCGGTGCAGAGGTTGCGTGCCGTCGCCGTTGAACGGCTGGCCGATATGATCGATCCCTCGGCCCCCTTTTCGGTGCAGAGCCGCATCCTGATCGAGGCGACGCAAGATGCCGCCTATCGCCCTTATGATGTCAATTCGGCCCTGGCCGATGCACTGTCAGGCGCCACCGGCGCCCCGCTGGATGTGCGTAATCCGGAACAGGTCGTATCGGTAGTTGTGGCCGTCTACGACGGCGTGCCCACGGTGTTTCTGGGCCTGTCGCCGGTAGAGTACAACCTTTCCGCCTGGGCGGGAGGGGTGCGCCGCTTCGCCCGGGAGAAGGGGCAGATCAGCCGCGCCGAGTTCAAGCTGCTGGAAGCCGTCGAGACGTTCGCCGTGCCGCTGCCCGAGCGGGGGCTGGCGCTGGATCTGGGCGCAGCCCCCGGTGGCTGGACCCGCGTATTACGCCAGAGGGGATTGCGCGTCATCGCCGTGGATCCCGCCGATCTGCACCCCACTCTGGTGGCCGATTCGGGTGTGCGCCACATGCGCATGACGGCCGGAGCCTATCTATCGCGTGGGCCGGAGCGGTTCGACCTCATCGTCAACGATATGCGCATGGATGCCCGCGATTCGGCGCGCCTGATGGTGGCCTATGCCGATGCACGGGATCGAGACGGCCACGCCTTGATGACCCTCAAGCTTCCCGAACAGAGGCGACGAAACGCCATCGACCACGCGCTGAATATCCTGCGTGAGGCCTACGAGGTGGTGGCCGCCCGCCAGCTCTTCCATAACCGCAGCGAGATCACCGTTTGCCTGCGGCCACGCAGTGAGAGCTCGATGGGCGGGGAAGCATGAAACACGAGGATCATGTGCGGCTGTTGCGTGAGGGAATCGAGGCGCCCGATCCCGACGGGGTGTGGGCCGATTTTGGATCGGGTCAGGGTGCCTTTACTCTGGCCCTGGCCGACCTGCTCGGCCCCGGCGCCACCATCTACTCCATCGACCGGGATGCCCGGGCGCTGGACGATCAGCGGGCGTTGATGCGTAGCCGTTTCCCCGACACGACGGTGCACTATATCGTCGCCAATTTCATCCATCCGCTGGATCTGCCGCCGCTGGACGGCATCATCATGGCCAACGCCCTGCATTTTGTGCGCGACAAGGATGAAACGGTGCGCCTTCTTCGTCGCTATCTGCGCCCACCGGAGAAGGATGATCCGAGCGGACGAATGATCCTGGTGGAGTACAATGTCGATCAAGGCAACACCTGGGTGCCCTATCCCCTGGCCTACCCCACCTGGGAGGCGCTCTCGTTGCGCTGCGGGTTCCGGCACACCCGTCGGCTGGCCACCGTGCCCAGCCGATTCCTTCGCGAGATCTACTCGGCCCTGAGCCTGCTCTAGCCGCTCCACTGGCAAGAGCAATTGCATTTTAAGCTTTTACATTCGCATGGCTGCATTTTCGCCCTCACCCGGGAGCCGCGCGGTGTACTCACCGCCAGTGTACTCACTGCCTGAATGCACCGCTGCGACTCCCACCCTCTCCCACACATGTGGGAGAGGGTCGTCGTTGGACGACGGGGTGAGGGCGCTGCGGGCTCCACAAATCCCCCCCCAAAAAAATCGAGTTCAATTATCCTGCGCACACTGGCCTGAGGCGACCATCCGACGTATACTAGGGACACAGGGGCCGCCGGAGCGACCGGCCATGCCCCAGATCCATCCTGACCGAGGAGCAACCATCATGATACCCAAGACCATGCAAGCCGTGCGTGTGTACGGCCCCGAAGATTATCGACTAGAGACGGTGCCGGTGCCCGAGATCGGCCCCGGTGAAGTGCTGGTGCGCGTGCTGGCCAGCGGCATCTGCGCCAGCGACGTCAAAACCTATCACGGCGCCCGGGTGTGGGGCTCGGACGAGATCGAGCCCTATATCGAGACGCCCGTCATCCCCGGCCACGAGTTTGTGGGCAAGGTGGTGGCCCTGGGCGAGGGCGCCGCGGAAAAGTGCGGCCTGGCCATCGGCGACCACGCCGTCTCGGAGCAGATCGTCCCCTGCTGGGAGTGCCGCTTCTGCCGCCATGGCCAGTACTGGATGTGCCACCGGCACGATATCTATGGATTCAAGAAGGACCGGGCCGAGGGCTCCTGGGCCGAGTATATGCGCTTCCCGGCCAACGCCATCGTCCATCGCGTACCCAAAGAGATTCCCGCGGTTCAGGCGGCCTTTATCGAACCGCTGGCCTGCGCCATCCACACCGTACAACGCGGCGAAATCCAGTTGGGCGATACCGTCGTCATCGCCGGCATGGGCCCCATCGGCCTGGCCATGTTGCAGGTGGCCCGCCTGAAAGGGCCGGGGAATCTCATCGCCCTGGATATGAAGCCACACCGTCTGGAACTGGCCCGCCGCCTGGGCGCCGACCTGGCGATTAATGTGAGTGAGGGGGATGCCGTGCGGCGTATCCTCGATCTCACCGAGGGGTACGGCTGCGACGTCTATATCGAGGCTACCGGCGCCGGACCCGCCGTATCCCAGGGGCTGCAGATGCTGCGCCGACTGGGCACCTTTGTCGAATTCAGCGTGCACGCAGGCCCCGTGGCGGTGGACTGGTCCATCATCGGCGACGTCAAGGAGCTGAACATTCACGGCGCCCATCTGGGCCCCTACTGCTACCCGCTGGCCATCGACTACCTGCAGCGGGGCATCGTCGACGGCCCCGCCATGATCAGCCACGAACTACCCCTGAGCGAATTTGCCCGCGGGCTGGATATCGCCCATCGTGGGGATGAGTCCATCAAGGTCGTCCTCACCCCCTGAGCATCGTAACCCCTTCCCCTCATGGCAGACCGATCTCTGGCGCGAGGGGAAGGGCCGACCTGAATCTACCGACCCGGAGGGGCAATAGTATGAAGCGACGCAGAGACGTCTTTCGGCCGGTCTACCCCACCCCGGCGGCGCTCATCACCTGCTGCGACACCGACGGCCGCCCCAATATCATCACCCTGGGCGAGGTGTACATGCTCTGTCTGGAGCCGTTGACCATCGGCATCAGCGTTCGCCCGGAGCGCCACTCGCACCGTCTCATCTCCGAGACGGGCGAATTCGTGGTCAACCTGCCCACCGCCGAGATCGCGGCAGAGGTGGATTATTGCGGCATCCGATCCGGCGCCGACGTGGACAAGTTTGCCGACACCGGCCTGACGCCCGAGCCCGCCGCCGAGGTGCGCCCTCCTCTCATCGCCGAGTGCCCGGTGAGCATCGAATGTCGCGTGCGCGATACCCTCTCGCTGGGCTCGCACGACGTGTTCGTGGGGCTGGCCGTCGCGACGCATGCAGAGGACTGGGCACTGGATGAGCAGGGGCAGCTCGATCCGGTCCGGGCCAGAGCGATCGGATTCGTCGGCCGTGGCTACTGGCGCTTTGCCGAAAAGGTGGATCGCGCCTTTGCCCCACGCACCTTCCCCCGGCCAAAAGAGTAGGGTAGTTCGGCCGCTAACACGTCTCAAAAGGGGATTCCATGACGAACGGGGGAGGGTGTGGACCACCCTCCCCCGCTCTCATCGGATTCTATCACTGCGGCTTCGACGTGCCCGTCCGGGCTCATAGCCCCCAGTGCTCGTCGATGGTCTCCTGATACTTGCGCCGGGCGCCCGAGATGATATCGTCGACACACACCACATCGCCGGTGAGAGCCGATTCATAGATCGCCTGGCAGATGGCCATAGAGTGCAGGCCGCCCCAGCCGTCCACCTCGACACCGTCGATCTCGCCCCGCGCCGCCTGCACAAACTCCCAGATCTCAAAGGCGAACCCGTCCTCGATCCCGCACGGATAGAGGGCGGCCAGACGTTCCTCGCCCATCGCCTCACGATACTGGGGCGTGATATCGTCCAGCGTCAGCGTCGAGCCATCCTCCAGCGTCAACTGGCCGACCTCGAACAGATCGCCCTTGGGCTCGCGCCAGTAGATGTGAAAGATGCTGGCCCGGCCGGGCGTCAGATCGCGGATCGACCCCTTGGAGCCCTGAAAGACCAGGTTCATCATCTCTTCGCCGGGAGAGGCCGTGCTCCAGGACCACATGCCGGTCACGCCATTCTTGAAGGTCAGCGTGGCGAATATACTATTCTCCCGCGTCTCACTCAGCGACAGTATTTTGTCTCCCTCGCGGGCGAAAGCGCGGGCGTATACCGTATCGACCTCGCCCAGCATATAGCGCATACTGTCGCAATAGTGGAACCCGCTATCCATTACCGGACCGCCGCCCGACATGAGGCGGTCTCGGCGCCAGACGACGGCGGGACGCAGCGCCTGCTGCGGATCCACCGGCGCAGGGGGCCGGGCATGCTGATGGACAAAGCTCTGCGGCGTGCCGATGAGCCCCGACTCGTTGAGAATCCAGTGTACCTTGCGCTGGCCGGGCAGGCGACGATAGGGCACGGCCGTCGAAAGCACCTTCCCGGTGCGATCGGCCGTCTCGGCCATCAGTCGACAGGCCCGGATGGTGATACCCAGGGGCTTTTCACAAAGCACGTGTGCGCCGGCCTCCATGCAATCCACCGCAGTGCCGTGATGCAGGCCATGCGGCAGACAGATATCGACACCGTCGATCCCCCCGGCATCCAGAATCTGGCGATAGTCGCCGTACACGGCGGGCGCCGAGCCCTGCACCTCTTGCAACATCTGCGCCGTCGCGCGGGCGGCTTCTTCATCCACATCGCACACCGCGGTGACGATAAAATCGTCCAGTCCACGCTGTCTCAAGTCCTCCATCGCCTGCACGTGGCGCCTGGCGATGCCGCCCGTCCCGATGATGGCCATACGAAATGGATCTGCTGGCATGCTTCCCCCTTGAATGTTGGTATTTCGTTGCGCTATCGGCTCAACCTGCCGGAGCCGAGCAGAGATTACTCGCAATCCGACGCAAAAGCAAGCGGTTGCCGCCTGATACCGTATAGCGCCCTGAATGCTGACGCCCCGGCGCTCGCCGCCAATGAGGCGGTGCCTGAGCAGCGGCAGCCCCTTGAGCGCAGTGCCCGGAACGCAGTGCGGCGAGCAGGGGAACGGCGAAGAAAGGCATCGGATACCGCCTCCTTTGGCGTGTCGCCGCAAGGCGTGGCTAGATTGCGCCCGTCAGATCGTTCACGTCCAGCCCGACAAAGTCTTTGAACCGCTCCACGGCCCTTTTAAAGGCGAATCGCTGCCTCTCATTCGGCGGCACGAAAAAGTCATACTCCATATCGATCCCTTTGGGGCGGACGAGGCGTCGCCACGTGCCGATGATCTGTCCATCGTAGACGATGGCGCTGTCATAGCGCCATTCGGCCGGCATACCGGCGCGAGGGGAGTACTGCATAAAAACACTCCGATCCCTGTAGCTCATCAGCAGTTCGTCATAGACCGGCAGCAGGTAAATGTCCTCGAATCGCCGTCCTTCCGCTAAAGTAGCATCAGAGGCCCTGTAGAGCCGATCTCCGTTCACCGCCTCTTCGATAAGGCGATCTCGCACCATCTCCAGGCCGCGACGGCAATCGGCCATGGTCAATCCCGACCAGTTGGAAAAGCCTCGAACGCCGGCCGGGCCTCTGCTGATAAAGTAGCGTTCGGCGAGCTTTGCCAGCGCCTCATCCCGCGTGACCGGTGCGGCAGGGGGCACCCGCTCATCCAGCAACATGTAGGTGAACCGCTTGCCGCGTCGGGGACCGCTGCAGATCACGCCGTTCAGCTCGGCGTACATCAGGATATGGCTCAAGCGCTGCCCCTCGGTGGAGATACCGCGCGCCACCAGCTCGTTGCCGATCTCTTTGCGATCGAGTTGTCCGCCGCCCTGCAGAACGTCGGCGATGATATCGTTGCAACGGGCGAGGATGTGCGCATCCAGATCCAGCTGCCGATAGCGATGGGCATTGACGGCATCCACTCTGGGGCCTGAGAGCGAGAGCAGCCAGCGAATATCGCCCGCTGCGACCAGATGCCAGGTGGGCCGCAGGATGTGGGTGCGCAGAACCTGTCCGGCGGCAAACGCGGCCTCGATGTCGCTATCGCGCAGGTGGGGCAGCCGCAGGCCCAACGCCCATTTACTCTGGGCGTACTCCTGCCCCTGTACGGCGCCCAGCCAGGCCGTCATCTCTTGCGCGGTACGGAGCGTCGTCCCGGCAAGCTGCTGGTTGATCAGCCGAAGCCGCGCGATATCTAAAAGCCGTGTCCCCTCGATCATCAGGGGTCTCCTTTTGCAAAATGAGGCCGACCTATTCCACCCGCCGCACCATGGTCTGCATCAGGTGCTCCAGCGCCGCCTCGGGATCCTCACACAGGCCGTTGTGCACCGGCGAGACCTGCACCACCGTGCTGCGCGGCGCCACCAGCCAGCGAAAGCGCTCCGTCAGACTCAGATGCCCCAGAGGGCCGTCACCGGCGCAGATGCGGGGGATCAGGTCGAGCTGAGTGCGGGTTTCGTCGGGGTCCATGCGGGGGGCCAGGGCGGCCAGTCGCTCTTCATCCAGCTCGACCCGGGCGGCCAGATAGCGCCGCTCACGACAATAGAGGATGACCCCTGCGTTGATACACTCGCCCCGCTCGACATGGGGCACCACCCGGATGATGGCGAAATCATACGGCGCGGGCGTGCGCATCGGCTGCCTCCTTGACAAAATCGTCCGCGGCATCGCGCCGACCCCGCAGATACTCGGCGTACACCCGCCGCTGGGCGTCGGGCGTATCGCTGGCCGGCGGGCGCAGCAGCCACTCCTCGGGGATCGATGCCGTCAGTTCGTCGATGAGGGCATCGGTAATCAAAGGGCGCAGCGCGGCATCGGCATCGGTCATGGCCGAGGCGTAGACGATGAGGACATGATCGCGAATGCGCGGGAAGGACGTGCGGCTGTGCTCCCGGTGGTTGATCCAGCGATAGTGGAAATAGAGAGCAGCGCCGTGGTCGATGAGCCACAGGTTGCCCTGCCACACGAGGATGTTGACGTTGGCCGGTGTGCGATCCACATTGGTGACATAGGCGTCGAACCATACCACCCGCGAGGCCAGATCGGCCGGGGGCGGCGGCTGCAAAAGGACGTCATAGCCAAAAGCGTTGGGCAAAAAGCGCATGCCCAGATTCAGCCCCACACTGGCGCGTAGCAGATCGTGGATCTCGGCGTCGGGCTCGGAGGATCCCAGCTCGGCGGGCAGATCCAGCAGCACCAGCTCGGGGATCGGCAGCCCCAGGGCATGACCGATCTCGCCGGCCAGCAATTCGGCAATGAGCAATTTGCCGCCCTGCCCGGCGCCGATGAATTTCATCACATACAGCGCGCCGTCGTCCGCCTCGACGATGGCCGGCAATGAGCTGCCTTGGCGCAGCGGCGTCACATAACGCGTCACGGTTAACCTTCGCACCATCATGTATTCCTTATTCATTCACGAGGATACCATGATATTAGCCCGACAGAAGGGATGATGTCCAATGGCGAGACGTCGGCACCCGTTCCGGCCTCCGCCACGCCGTTGCTATTATGACACGTTCTGGCGCCAATCTGTGGTATGATGCGTCCGTTGGTCGAGTCCGAGAGCCGAACAGGAGGGATCATGGGCGAGAGAGCGCAACGTCCGTGGGTGATCGTGCATAACGCGGTGAGCGCCGACGGGCGCATCGATCATCTCACCGTCGATGTGGAGCTATACTACGAGATGATGAGCCGCTGGGAGATCGACGTGCACCTGACCGGCAGCGAGACCATCCTGGCCGCAGGTGACGAGGTGTCGGGTGGTGAGGTGCCGGACGACGAAACGCCGGACAACGAAACACCAGAGAATACGCCATCCGGGGATGACGCCGCCGGCCCGCTGCTGGTGGTGCCCGACAGCCGGGGGCGCATCCGTCATTGGCACCTGCTCAAGGCGATGCTCTACTGGCGGGGCGAGCTCTCCCTCTGCTCACAGACGACACCGCCGGAGCATCTGGCGTATCTGAATCAACACGGGATCGAATATCTCATCGTCGGCGAGGAGCGGGTAGATCTGCGCGCCGCACTGGAGATACTGTACGCCCGTTATGGGGCGCGCACGGTGCTGGTGGATAGTGGCGGCACGCTGAACGGGGCGCTGTTTCGCGCCGGGCTGGTGGACGAGGTGAGCCTGCTGGTGCATCCCGCCCTGGTGGGCGGCACCTCGCCCAAGAGCATCTACCGCGCTCCCGATCTGGATTCCGACGAGGGGGTCATCCCCCTGCGCCTGACCCACGTGGAGCGCATGCGCGGGGACGTGGTGTCGCTGCGGTGGGAAATAGAGCGGTAGGCAACACCCCTGCGGCGATGGGCACATCGGCGCCATCGGACAACCCCGTAGAGCCCCCACTGCGATCGTCGATTTGCATGCGCTCCCTCCCCAATTGTGCTACAATCCCCACGCAGCGCCTCCTCACGGTGAGGAGGCATCCTCATGGGCAAACCATTCGGGAAAGGAAGCGAGAGATGGCTCAATCAACAGAGCGCCGCGTGCTGTTCGATACAGGCTGGAAGTTTTTCAAGGGCGATGTGCAGGATGCCCGGGCGCCTGATTATGACGACGCAGCCTGGCACGATGTGAACCTGCCCCACGATTTCAGTATCGAGGGCCCCTTTAGCGAGGATCATCCCGCCGCTTTCGGCGGCGCCTATCTGCCCGGCGGCATCGGCTGGTATCGCAAGACGTTCACCCTGACGCCCGAGCAGCGCGGCAAGCGGGTGAGCGTCGAGTTCGACGGCATCTACAAGAACGCCGACGTGTGGATCAACGGCCATCATCTGGGCCATCGGCCCTACGGCTATTCCAGCTATGCCTACGAACTCACCCCCTACCTGAACGAGGGCGAGAATGTGCTGGCGGTACGCGCTGACAACTCGCAACAGCCCGATACCCGCTGGTACACCGGCTCGGGCATCTACCGGCACACCTGGCTGACGGTCACCGACCCGCTGCACGTGGCCCAGTGGGGCACCTATGTGCACCTTCTCGACCCGGAGGGTGAGCCAGGCGAGAACCTGACCACCGTCGCCGTGCAGACCCGCGTGGTCAATCAGGGGGATGCCGAAAGCGACAGCGTCCTGCTCACCGAGATCGTGGACGCCGACGGCCAGGTGGTGGCCTCGCAAACGAGCCGGCATCCCGTCGATGTCGACCAGGAACACGAGTTCATGCAGCGCATCCGCGTGCCCCAGGCGCGTCGCTGGTCCATCGAGGATCCTTATCTCTACACCGTGCGCAGCACCGTCCACGAGGGCGACCGGGTGACCGATGTATACGAGACGCCTTTCGGCATCCGCACCATCGAGTTCGATGCCCAGCAGGGCTTTTTGCTCAACGGCAAGCGCGTCAAGATCAACGGCGTATGCCTGCATCACGACGCCGGCTGCCTGGGGGCCGCCGTGCCCGACCGTGTCTGGGAGCGCCGTCTGGAGCTGCTCAAAGAGATGGGCTGCAACGGCATCCGCACCAGCCACTACCCGCCCGCGCCCGAGCTGCTGGATATGTGCGACCGCATGGGCTTTGTGGTGATGGACGAGGCCTTTGACGAGTGGGCCCAAGCGCGCTACGACTACGGCTACCACGATGATTTCGACGAGTGGGCCGAACAGGATCTGATCGACATGCTCCATCGCGACCGCAACCACCCCTCAGTGGTGATGTGGAGCATCGGCAACGAGATCCCCGAGCAGACACGCCCCGAAGGGGTCGAGATTGCCCGCTGGTTGGTGGATATATGCCACCGCGAAGATCCCACGCGCCCCACAGTATCGGCCTGCGACCTCATCGAGGCGCCCTATGCGGCGAGCGGCCCCACCCTGCAAGAGTTCATGGATGCGCTGGATATCGTCGGCTATAACTATGTCGATCGCTGGGCCGAGCGCAGCTACAAATACTATAGCATCGACCGCGTGCGTTTCCCCGAGCGCAAGTTCATCGGCAGCGAGAACCGCTCTCACGGTGGCGTGCGCGGCGTGTACTCGCTGGATATTCAGGGCGGCGGATTCCGTCGAGGCCCCTACTATTCGCGCATGATCGCCGTCGAACAGCTCTGGAAGTTTACCCGCGATAACGACTATGTGGCCGGTGACTTTATGTGGACCGGCATCGACTATCTGGGTGAGTCGCGCTGGCCGGCCAAGAATTCCAGCAGCGCCCCCCTGGATATGTGCGGGTTCCCCAAGGACGGCTACTACTTTTATCAGAGCCAGTGGACTGACAAACCCATGATCCACCTCTTCCCCCACTGGAACTGGGCAGGCCACGAGGGCCAGGTGCTGCCGGTGGTCTGCTACACCAACTGCGAAAGCGCCGAGCTGTTCGTCAACGGCAAGTCGTGGGGCGTCAAGAGTTATGCGTACGCCCACTATGGGTTCGACCGCACCAAGAGCTTCTGGGAGCAGAATTTCTCCCCGCCGGTGTGGCCCACCACCGCCGACATGCACCTCTCGTGGGATGTGCCCTACGAGCCCGGCACTATCAAAGTGGTCGGACGCATCAACGGCGAAATCGTCTGCGAGCAAGAGATCGTTACCGCCGGTGAGCCGGCCCGCATCGAGCTGTCGGTCGATCGTGAGACCATCGTCACCGATGCGCGGGACGTGGCTCATGTCGTCGTGCGCGCTCTGGACGCCGACGGTCACCCGGTGCCCATGGCCGATAACCTCATCACCTTCGAGGTCGAGGGTGAAGGGCGCATCATCGGCGTGGATAACGGCAACCCGACCAGCCACGAGCCGTTCCAGGCGAACCAGCGCAAGCTCTTCAGCGGTATGTGTCTGGCCATCGTCCAGTCCACCGGCACGCCGGGAACCATTCGGATCAAGGCCACCTCGCCCGGCCTCGAGGCCGATGACGTCACCATGACGGTGGTCGAGGGGACATGGGATTAGTCCTTGAGCAATGCCGGTGCGATTGCACCGGGCTCTGGCTCGATTGTGGCGCCAATACTGCTCTCCCCCACATATGGGGGAGAGCAGTCGTACCACGTGCGGATGCACGCGCTTTGATTCGATTGCCTGCAAGCCGCGTCCCCTGGATAGTTCCACTGTGCGGAAGAGCAGATAAGGAGCTCATATCATGAAATTCACCCACGGATACTGGCTGATGCGTGAGGGCGTCACGCCACACTATCCCGCACACGTTCACGACGTCGAGGTGGAGGACGATGCCCTCACCGTCTATGCGCCGGAACGGCGGCAGACCCATCGTGGCGACACGTTAAACATCGCCCTGTTGACGGTGCGTTTTACCTCTCCCATGCCGAACGTGATCCGGGTGCAGTTCACCCACCACAAGGGAAGATGCCCTCGAAAGCCCGAGTTCGAGCTGAAACCGCAGCCCGCGCCCGATGTGATCGTACACGACGGCCCCGACGCCGCCACCCTCACCAGCGGACAGTTGACGGTGCGGGTGAACAAGGGTGAACCGTTCACCATCGACTTTGTGGACGGCGATCGGGTCATCACCGGCAGCGCCTGGCGGGGCCTGGGCTCGGTGGATACGCCCGACGGGCGCTATGTGCACGAGCAGCTCTCTCTGGGCGTCGGCGAATGTGTCTACGGCCTGGGCGAGCGCTTTACACCCTTTGTCAAAAACGGCCAGGTAGTCGACATCTGGAACGAGGACGGCGGCACGGCCAGCGAGCAAGCGTACAAGAACGTGCCGTTCTACATGACCAATCGGGGCTATGGCGTGTTCGTCAACCACCCCGAGCGAGTCTCTTTCGAAGTGGGCTCGGAAAAGGTCGAGCGGGTACAGTTCAGCGTACCGGGCGATACGCTGGACTATTTCCTCATCTATGGCCCCACCCCCGCCGAGGTGTTGGAGCGCTACACGGCCCTCACCGGTCGTCCGGCGCTGCCCCCGGCCTGGTCCTTCGGCCTGTGGCTGAGCACCTCATTCACGACGGATTATGACGAAGAGACGGTGACGAGCTTTATCCAGGGCATGGCCGATCGTGACCTGCCGCTGCACGTGTTCCATTTCGACTGCTTCTGGATGAAAGAGTTCCACTGGAGTAATTTCGAGTGGGATACGCGGGTGTTCCCCGACCCTGAGGGGATGCTGCGTCGCCTCAAGGAGCGCGGCCTGCGCATCTGCGTGTGGATCAATCCCTACATCGCTCAGCGCTCGGCGCTGTTTGACGAGGGCATGGCCAACGGTTATCTGGTCAAACGGCCCAACGGCGATGTATGGCAGTGGGATCTCTGGCAGGCCGGCATGGGGCTGGTGGATTTCACCAATCCCGACGCCTGCCGCTGGTTCGCCGACAAGCTACTGGCCCTGGTCGATATGGGCGTCGATTGCTTCAAGACCGATTTCGGCGAGCGCATCCCCACCGACGTGGTCTGGCACGACGGCTCGGCCCCCATGCGGATGCACAACTATTACGCCTACCTGTACAACAAGGTGGTGTTCGACGCGCTGCAAGAGCGGCTGGGCGAGGGGGAGGTGACGCTGTTCGCCCGGGCGGCCACCGCCGGCAGCCAGCAGTTCCCCGTACACTGGGGCGGCGACTGCACCGCCACATTCGAGTCCATGGCCGAGAGCCTGCGCGGTGGCCTCTCGTTGTGCCAGTCCGGGTTTGGCTTCTGGAGCCACGATATCGGCGGATTCGAGCAGACGGCGCCGGCCTCTGTATACAAGCGCTGGTGCGCCTTTGGCCTGCTCTCGTCCCACAGCCGGTTACACGGCAGCAGTTCATACCGCGTCCCCTGGTTGTTCGATGACGAGGCCGTAGACGTGCTCCGCCACTTTACCAGGCTCAAGTGCGAGCTGATGCCTTACCTGTACGGCGCGGCCGTACAGGCCCACGAGCGAGGATTGCCGATGATGCGCGCCATGCCCATCGAATTCCCCGATGACCCGGCGTGCGACTATCTCGACCGCCAGTATATGCTGGGCGATTCGCTGCTGGTGGCGCCGGTGATGACGCCCGAGGGCGTGGTGGATTATTACCTGCCCGAGGGCCGCTGGACCCATCTGTTCAGCGGCGCAGTGATCGAGGGCGGCCGCTGGCTGCGCGAGACGCATGGCTACCTCAGCCTGCCGCTCATGGTGCGGCCCAACAGCATCATCCCCATAGGGACAAACCGCGAGCGACCCGACTATGATTATGCCGATGGCGTAACCTTTCACATCTTTGAGCTGTCGGGAGAGGAGGCGGCGCTGGCCGAGGTGCCCACCCTCAAAGGGGATGTGGCCATGTCGCTGTGGGCCTATCGCGAGGACGATAACATCGTCGTGCGAGCTCATGGCGCCACCAAACCGTGGAGGGCGCTGCTGCGCGGCGTTCACTCCGTCGCCGAGGTAGAGGGGGGCACGGCTCAGGAGCACCTGCTGGGCACGCTGCTTACGCCGAACGAGGGCTCAAACACCCTGAACGTCACCCTGTAAGCAGAGCCCGAATGGGGCGGTTGAGGTGGTTGCGGAGACTGCCTCCACAACCACATAACAACCCTCATCAAACACACCCCGGGGCAAAGTCATAAGAAAGGGGCGGTGGGAGTGATTCCCACCGCCCCTTTTGTGCGCCTATTTCTTATCGCCCTGAGCATAGCCGCGGCCGCCAAAGATGGCCCTCACCTCTGCGGCGGTGCGGGCACCGCGCAACGCCGAGATACGCGCGCCCTCTTCATCGCGCAGGGCGATGAGGTTATTCAGCACGGCTTCGAGCTTGTCCGCCGGGAACTTGCAGGCGCCGTTCTCATCCATATGGATGATCTCACCGGGGGCCACATCCATACCGGACACATGCACCGGCACGTTCACCGCATGCACGGCCATGTCACCGTGGCCCGGGGTGATGCCGCTGAGCAGATACTGGAATCCCATGGGCCGGATCTCGTCGATATCGCGCGACGGCCCGTTCGAGACGACGCCGACGCAGCCCACCGCCTGCATAGCAGCGGTCATGTTGCCGCCGGCCAGCCCCACCTTGCCGGCGATCTCGGGCGGAAACTTTTGCTGGAGTACCAGTATCGTGGGCTTGGGCGAGGCATCCAGAGCGTCGATGACGTCCATAAAGGTCAGGCGTTTATAGTTGGGATCGGGCAGGCCATAGACGCAGGTGACGGCATAGCCCACCAGCGGCCCGAGCTCGGGATACATGCAGCGGATGGTCTGGTCGGTGTACCAGTTCTCGCTCCAGGGATTGTAAAGCCCCAGGCAGAGCGGATTGGACGGGTAGGTGGCGACGACGTTGGTGACCGAGGGCGTATCGAACTCGCGCAACGCCTCCAGCATCTCGGACACAGACATGGACATGGGGTGGCCTCCTTCTGCGGTGTATGTGGCGCCGCCAGGGGCGCCTCCACCCGCATTGTACCTCAGGCCGACCGCCGATACAACGGCACGGACGACCTCAGAGATGACGAATCGGACGATCCGGGCCAACCGCCCCCTTCTTGCCCCTCCTTTCGGGGGGTGATCCCGACACGCCTCCTGTGCTATACTGAAGACAGGATAGCAAGCCGTTCATGTCATCTGGGGGCACCATGCAGTACCGTGTGTTCGAAAAATCAGAGTTTCATCTCCCCACCCCACACTATGACGCCATGCGTCTGCTTACGATGGGCGACACCATCGACAAGGCCGAGGCCACCCGGCTCATCCACGACGCCATCGAACGAAGCATGAGCGATCTGGATGCGGGATATCCTTTCCCCGAGGGAATCGTCGGGATCTTGCCGCCGGGTCGGGCGTTCAGATAGAAGGCAACTCGTCGGGTTAGATCGCTCCGACGTTTTTGTTATCGGGTATTTTGCGGTACACTCTGCACCAGCCGATGCGTTTGCCGCGGGGATGGTCCCCGCCCAATATGCCATAATGAGGAGAATAACCATGGCAGAAACATACTGGCGCTTCACGGGGCCTGACGAGGAGGTATCCCGCCGGGTAGAAGAGCTGCTGGGACGCATGACCCTGGAGGAAAAGGTCGGACAGATGACCCAATCGGGTCGTGTGGAAGGTCTGGAGGAGCAAATCCGGGCCGGCGGCATCGGCTCGATCCTCACCCTCAGCGACCTGAGTGAGATCAACCGCCTGCAAAAGATCGCGGTCGAAGAGAGCCGCCTGGGTATTCCCATCATCTACGGCTATGACGTCATCCACGGCCTGCGCACCGTGTTCCCCATCCCTCTGGCCGAGGCCTGCACATGGGATCCGGACCTGCTGGAGGAGGCGGCACGCATCGCCGCCGTGGAGGCGGCCTGCAACGGCTTTCACTGGATCTTTGCGCCCATGGTCGATGTCGCCCGCGATCCTCGCTGGGGGCGTGTCGCCGAGGGTGCCGGCGAGGATCCCTTCCTGGGCGCGGCGATGGCCCGCGCGCGGGTGCGTGGATTCCAGGCCGAGGGACTGCCCGGCGGACGACGCATCGTCGCCTGCCCCAAGCATTATGTCGCCTACGGCGCCGCCGAAGCGGGCAAAGATTACAACACCACCGACATGTCCGAACGCACCCTGCGCGACATCTACCTGCCCCCCTTTAAGGCGGCCTTTGACGAGGGCGCGGGCAGCGTGATGTCGTCGTTCAACGAGATCGGCGGCGTGCCGGCATCGGCGAACGAGTTCATCCTGCGCACCGTGCTGCGCGACAACTGGAACTGGCAGGGCGTGGTCCTCAGCGATTACAACGCGCTGGGCGAGCTGGTCCCGCACGGCATCGCGGCAGACCTCAAAGAGGCGGCGGCCAAGGCCGCGCTGGCCGGCGTAGATATGGACATGATGGGGCACGCCTTCCCCACCCATCTGGCCGAGCTGGTGCGCGAGGGGGTTGTGCCCGAGAGCCTGGTGAACGAGGCGGTGCGTCGCATTCTGGCTCTGAAGATCATCCTCGGGCTGTTCGAGAACCCCTACACCGACGAGTCGCTGGCGGCGCAGTACATGCTGCGCGAGGACTATCGGGAAAAGGCGCTGGAAGTGGCCACCAGGTCGATGGTGCTGCTCAAGAACGCGGACGGTCTGCTCCCGCTGGCGCCGGATACCCGCAAAATCGCCGTGATCGGCCCACTGGCCGACGACAAAAAGTCGCCGCTGGGCTGCTGGTCGTGGCAGGGGAATCCTGAAGATGTGGATACGGTGCTGGACGCCATCCGCGCCACCTGCCGGGGTGAGGTGGTACACGCCAAAGGCTGCGACGTGCAGCCCCCCAAGCTGGATGAGTACGGCATCGACTGGAGCCGCGTCAAGCTGAGCGACGTCGATTGGGGCGATGTGGACCTGGAATCCTTCGGTGTGCCGCTGAGCATGATCGACACCGGCATGATCAATCTGAGCGTCATCATCGGTCAGCTCAAAGCGGCCGACGTCGATCTGAGCAGCATCGATTTCGAGGCGATCGCCAGGGCCCAGCGCGAATCGGCCGTGACGCCAGAGGCCGAGATCGAGGCGGCGGTCGAGGTGGCCCGCGAGGCCGACGTGGCCGTGCTGGTACTGGGCGAGACCGACGACATGAGCGGGGAAGCCCACTCTCGTGCCTACATCGACCTGCCGGGGCGGCAGCAGGAACTGTTGGAGGCCGTGGTTGCCACGGGCACGCCGGTGGTGCTGGTGGTGCTCTCCGGGCGCCCGCTGGAACTCACCTGGGCCGCCGAGCATGTGCCGGCCATCTTGCAGTCGTGGCACGGCGGCATCCGTCACGGCCGCGCCGTGGCCGATATCCTGTTTGGCGTAGCCAACCCGTCGGGTAAACTGGTGATGTCTTTTCCGCGAACGGTGGGACAGATCCCGGTATACTATGCACACAAGAGCACCGGTCGCCCCGCCACCGGCGCAGGCACGAAGCAGTTCCAGGATCCGTTCCGTTCCAACTATATCGACGAGATCAACGATCCGCTCTACCCCTTTGGCTATGGGCTGAGCTATACCACCTATGAGTACACCGATCTGGTGGTCGAGACGCCCAAGGTGGTCACAGACGGCCAGCTGGTGGTGACGGCCACGATCACCAATACCGGCGAGCGCGCCGGTGACGAAATCGTGCAGCTCTACGTGCGCGACCTGGTGGGCAGCGTGACCCGACCGGTGAAGGAGCTCAAGGGCTTCCAGAAGGTATCGCTGCAGCCCGGGGAGAGCAAAACCGTTCGCTTTGTCGTGCCGACCGCCGAACTGGGCTTCCACGGGCTGGATAACCGCTACGTCGTCGAGCCCGGCGCGTTCAAAGTGTGGGTTGGCCCCAACTCGGCTCAGGGGCTGGAAGGCGATTTCGAGATCATAGGCTGAGCCTGTCCTGCATCGTTCGGGGCCGTCGTTGTCCGACGGCCCCGAACGATTATCGCGCCATCACCTCGGAACAGTTCACCACGGACGGTTACCGGCTCCCTTTGCCAACCTCGATGGCAGCACAATGGTGATCATGATGAACCAGGTGCTGCGACGCAAGCGCTCCCTCATCCTGATCTATCCCGGGCTTGGCGCTCGGACCCCCATCCCGGCCAGAGCGATCACACCCCATGTCTGATAAGGGGTGGCACAAGCGTTTGCATTGCGGCTGTAGCAGGGGGTATAATCCGGCTGGCAGGGCTGCAATGGGTGCGGTCTGCCTGTCCGACCATCATCTTGAGGAGACGCACAATGACGCAAACGATGGACCTAGCCATCAATATCGCCAGCATCGCCGATGGCACGCTGACGGGGGCACTGCGCTACCTGAAGGACCTGGAGATCGATCGCCTGGTGATCCCCTTTGGCAACGTGCCCGGATTCGCGGAAAAAGCCTATGTGGACGTCGACGCGCTCAAGGCGATGAAGCGCGAGATCGAAGAGGCCGGTCTGAGCTTCCACACCATGCAGTACTGGCCGCCTTTGACCCCCAAGGTCTACAGCGACAGCCCTGAGGGCAAGGCCCAGTGGGAAGGATTGCTCAAGAGCCTGGAGGCCATGAGCGAAGTGGGCGCCGATACGCTGAACGTGTTCATGATGGGCGATTATCCCGAGGATCCGGCCAAGCTGGACGAAGCCTGGGATCGCCTGGTCACCTTCTATCGCAAGTTCATAGACAAGGCCGAGGCCTGTGGCGTGCGCGCTGCGCTGCATCCGGTGGCCGAGCACGAGACGCGCAAAGGCCATGCCCTGGTGCACGACTTTGACACGTTCAACAAGCTCGTAGAAGCGGTGCCCAGCCCGTCCAATGCCATCTGCATCTGCATCGGGAACCTGTGGCTCTCCGCCGGCGACGATATCTATGACCAGATCCGCAAGCTGGGTGATCGAATTGCGCTGGTACACGTGCGCGCCACCCGCCGCGGCCACGGTGAAAAAGAGTTCTTCCTCGACGATCCGCTGGCTCCCGATTTCGCGCAGATCATGAAGGCGCTGCGCGACATCAACTATCAGGGTGACCTGACGCCTGAGCATCTGCCCAGGCTCGAGTGGCAGAATAAAGAGGACATTGCCACTGCCTGGACGATCGGCTACGTAAAGGCTATGATGCAGCTGATCTAGCCCATCGTCACAATATAACGATCGACACGGGGCGGCAGAGAACGCAGCCGGGATATGCCCGGAATGCGGTCTCTGTCGTCTTTTTTCCCACGGTGCGCTGAACGTTCGAGGTTCTCGAATCGATGAGCGAAGAGGTTCAGAGGTTCGGGAGGAAGCGAGATGACACAGGCTGAGGGGATATGGCCGGAAGGAGCGGCAAGGCGAGAACACGAGATCGATTGGTTGCGAGTATTGGCGATGGGGGGAATGTTTCTCTTTCATTGCGCCCGCTTCTTTGACCCGGTTGTGTGGCTTGCCAAGAACGAGCAGACCGATCAGACGATCTTTTTGTTTGTATTGTTCACCATGCAATGGATGATGCCGCTGCTCTTTGTGCTCTCGGGGTTCAGTACCTGTCGTGCGCTGATGTCACACACCGGAACGACATTTGCACGCGACCGCGCGCTACGGTTGATGGTGCCGCTGCTGGTGGGGGCGCTGGTACTGGGACCGCCCCAGGTGTATATCGAACGATTGACGCGAGGCGAATACACCGGCACACTCGGGCAATTCTGGATGACCGACTATTTCCGGGGTATCTATGGCATGGGCGGCAACTTTGCCCTGACCGGCATCCACCTGTGGTATCTGTTCTGGCTCATGGCCTTTACCCTGGTAGCGCTGCCGTTCCTGGTGCTGTTCCTGCTGCGGGGCAAACATATCGCATCCATATTGACCGATCTGGTCGGTCTACCGGGGGCAATTTTGCTGCCGGGCATGATCCTCTTCTGGGCCGAGGCGGTCAGCGGGCGAATGGGCATCCTCTGGCGCGAAACGAGCTGGTTCCTGCTGACCTATTTCTGCCTGTTCTTGCTGGGGTTCTTGATGGCGACCGATGCTCGCATTCGGCGCGCCATTCAGGATCACCGTCGTATCGCCCTCTTGCTGGCGCTAATCACCCTGACGGGAGTGTGGCTGTACTGGAATCAGGATGGTAGCACACGCACCGTTCGTGGGCTGGCGGTTTTCCTGCGCAGCGTCAACGCCTGGTTTTGGATCGTCGCCATTCTGGGGTACGGTCGCGCCCACTTGCGGTTTTCACACCCCGTATTGAGCTATGCCAACGAGGCGGTGTTGCCCTTTTACATACTGCATCATCCGGTGATTGTGGTCCTGGGTTATGCCATGCGCTCCTGGCCCATTCCCTTACCGGCCAAGTTCGCCCTGCTGGCCGCCACCTCGCTGGTCGGCACCATCGGTCTCTACGAGCTGGTCATCCGGCGCATCGATGTGCTTCGCTTCCTCTTTGGTATGCGCACCAGAGCCCGTCAGGCCGCTGCCCGACGCGCCCTGACGCGTGCTCGGGTGAGCACGTGATAAGAGAGCTATAACCGGCGGCGCCCACAAGATGCGAGGGCGCCCCCCCCAACTAATCTCCTGAAAAGA
>JBMNOI010000164.1:0-6718 GCA_050942995.1 Anaerolineae bacterium | reverse complement strand
GCGAAAGAGCCCGTACATGACAAAGGGGATGGTGAGCATCATCGAATGATCGGCCGGCACATTGGGCGCCGAAAAGGTATAGAATGAGTAGGCGGCCAGCGCCGTCGCCGTAACCAGTGACGTCATGCCGTCCAGGAAGGACAGGGTGTATTCCTGCAGGATGGAACGATGGTCGTTCGCCCGATCATCCAGGAGCACCAGCTCATGGCGTCGTTTGTTCAGGGCGATAAACAGTGCCAGCAGTGTGGTGCACACATAGAGCCAGGGCGAAAAGCGCGTAACCACCACCACCGTGGTGCCGGCGAAGACGCGCAGAACAAAGCCCGCGGCAATGGTCATCACGTCGATGATGACGATCTGCTTGAGCACAAAGCTGTAAAGCACCATGATCAGGGAATAGAACACCGTCACCAGGCCAAAACGCGTGTTCAGCCAAAAGGCTGCGGGAATGGTGGTCAACAAAATGACGGCGGCGGCGATGCCTGCCACCCAGGGGCTCAGTTTCCCCGCAGCTAACGGGCGATTTCGTTTCAGGGGGTGGGCACGGTCCTTTTCGATATCGACCAGATCGTTGATCAGGTAGATGGCGCCCGAGATGAGGCAGAACACCACAAAAGCCGCCACGCTTCTCGCCAGCCGGTTTGCATCCAGTATCCGGCCGTCGAAAAAGATCCCGGCAAAGACAAAGGCGTTCTTTGTCCATTGCTTGGGACGCATGGTTTTGACCAGGGCGAAAAAGGTGTTGTCCATCCACCGCGAGCGGATTATGCCCTTCAGAGTACGCAACACCGGATGGTCTCCGTTCGTAGATAGAGTGAGTTTATTTTAGCAGGGATGGGTATCCCGTCAAACGAATTGCTACACCGAAAACGACTGCAGAGTGGGGAGGAGCCGGATAGAGGCTATGGGGCAGGAACGGCTGGATGTGTTGTTATACCGGCGAGAGCTGGCAGAAAGCCGAGAGAAGGCCAGGGCGCTGATTCTGGCGGGGCAGGTGTTTGTGGCGGGGCAGCGGGTCGACAAGGTCGCGACGCGCGTGGCGGAGGACGCCGAGATCGAGGTGCGCGAGGGGCTGCCCTATGTCAGCCGGGGGGGATTCAAGCTGGCCGCCGCGCTGGATGCCTTTGACGTGTATCCTCAGGGGAAGGTGGCCGCCGATGTGGGCGCCTCGACCGGCGGGTTTACCGATTGTCTGCTGCAGCGCGGCGCGCAACGGGTGTATGCCATCGATGTGGGCTATGGCCAACTCGATTGGACCCTGCGGCAGGATCCGCGGGTGGTGGTGATGGAGCGCACCAACGCCCGTTATCTGGAGCGCCTTCCGGAGATGGTGGATCTGGTGACCATCGACGCTTCGTTCATCTCGCTACGCCTCTTGCTTCCGGCCGTACGTGGTTGGCTGGCGCCGGGGGGGCAGGTCATTGCACTGATCAAGCCCCAGTTCGAGGCCGGCCGTGATCAAGTTGAGAAGGGGGGCGTGGTAAGAAGCGCGCGCACGCATCGACAGGTGCTCCAAAGTGTTTTAACATGGGCGGTGGATGCCGAATGGCTGGTTCGTGGATTGATCCGATCGCCGATCAAGGGGCCCAAAGGGAATATCGAGTTTTTGGTCTGGCTGAGTGTCGACCCTGCCGAATCCGGTGTGGCGATTGAACAGGCGATCGAACAGGCGCTGGCATAAAAGTAGCGACATAGCGGAGGCTCGTAGATCATGATGCCTTCATGGTGGTCTTCTCCTACACAACGTTATCGTGTGCTTCTGCTGATTGCCGGGCTGGTGCTGGCCCTGCTGATTCTCTCTTCGGCATGGGCGGCTCTGGTTCCCTTCATGATCGGCCTGGTGATTGCCTATATCCTGTCCCCCTTTGTCAATTTCATCGACCGACATGCGCCACGCTTTATGCGCCGCGCGGGGGTATCTCGCCCGCTGGCCATCTTGCTGGCGTATATCTTTCTCTTTGGTTTGATCTCTGGCCTGCTCTCGTATTTCATCCCTGCTGTGGTGTCGCAGTCAACGGAATTCGGACGCGCCGTGCCCGATTATCTGGATCGGCTGGATACGTTGCTGCGCCACGATCTATCCGAGTTCCTGGATCGTGTGCCGGTTGAGATTCGCTCGGCGGTGGAGGGGAGCGTCGATCAGTTAGTGCTCGGGTTAACCGATGCCCTTCAGCGTGGCCTGGGCCAGACGGTGCGCACCATACCTCAGACGGTAAGCTTTGTGCTGGGTGTCGTCATCGTGCCATTTTGGATGTTCTATGTATTGAATGATGAAGCCAAGGCCATCCGCTCGTTCTACGGACTGATTCCGGAAAAGGCCCGTGAGGATGTGCGCTGTATCGCCTCGATCGTCGATGACCTGTTGAGCGCCTATATTCGCGGAAAGCTTTTGGTGAGCCTGCTGGTGGGGGTGATGTGCCTCATCGCTCTGTTGATCATCGGTGTGGATCTCGCGTTGCTTCTGGCCACCTTTGCCGGCATGTTCGAGTTCATCCCCATCCTCGGCCCCTATCTGGGGGCCATCCCGGCGATGCTTGTGGCGCTGCTGGGGAACCCGGGGAGCGCGCTGTGGGTGGCGCTGGCCTATTTTATCATCCAGCAGATTGAGAGCATCTTTCTTTCCCCACGAATCGCCGGAAGCGCCGTGCGTTTTCATCCGGCAGTGGTGATGGTACTCGTCCTGGTGGGGAGCGAGGTGGCCGGTTTGTGGGGTATGTTCTTTGTCGTTCCCGTGGCCGCCGTGGCGCGAGACGTGTTCCGCTATCTCTACCTGCGTACGACGGAGCGGGGGGCCACCCCTCAAATGGCCCTGGAGATTCTGCGGGCTCGCAGCATTCTTTGACGACAGGCCCGGCTCGAGGAGCCGGTGAGGCCGTTCCCGTTTCCGAATCTCCGCTCGCTCGGGACATCGGGGGGACATTTTTCGTTTTGGCCCACCTGTTGTATACTTGTTATACGGCGAGTGCCGGATTGAACAGGTGTCGCCCGGCTCATGGAGGACTCACGGGAGCACAACCCCCGGCTGGTTCTCCTTGTTTTTTGTCCGGCGGTATTGTTGTCTGCAGAATGTATCATGGCGAACGGCGCCCATCGGCGTGATTTTGCGTCGATTGACCTGTTAGCTTATACCGAGATAGAGTGAACACGTTGAACCGAGATCAGAGTCTAGTCCGCAATTTCTGTATCATCGCCCATATCGACCACGGCAAGTCCACCCTGTCCGACAGGCTCCTGGAGCGAACGGGCACCATATCGGCGCGCGAGATGTCTGCGCAGGTGCTTGACCAGATGGATCTGGAGCGGGAGAAAGGCATCACCATCAAATCCAAGGCTGTGCGTATGGATTATGATGCGCCCGATGGCCGACGCTATGAGCTGAACCTGCTGGATACTCCGGGGCACGTGGATTTCTCGTACGAGGTATCGCATGCGCTGTCGGCCTGTGAGGGTGCCGTTCTGGTGGTCGATGCGACTCAGGGGGTCGAGGCTCAGACCCTGGCTAACCTCTATATGGCCCTTGAGCATGATCTGGATATTGTGCCGGTGATCAACAAGATCGATCTGCCCGCGGCCATGCCCGATGAGGTTGCCCAGGAGCTGGAGGCCCTGCTGGATGTGCCGGCTGAAGATGTGCTGCAGGTCTCGGCCAAGGAGGGGATCGGCACCGATGCTGTGCTGGAGGCTATAGTGCAGCGTATTCGTCCGCCACAGGGCTCGCCCGAGGGGCCGCTGCGGGCGTTGATCTTTGATTCGCACTATGATGCCTACAAAGGGGTCATCGCCTATGTCCGCGTGCTCGACGGCAGCATTCAGGTCGACCATCCCTCGCGGCTCATGTCGACCGGGGTGAATTTCGAGCCGCTGGAGGTGGGCATATTCACTCCGCGCATGGTACCGGTGACGCAACTGCAGGCCGGCGAGGTGGGCTATGTGGCGACGGGCCTGAAGGATGTGCGTGACTGCCACGTGGGCGATACGCTTACCGAGCGCGATCGTCCGGCGAGCGAGCCGATCCCGGGCTATCGGCCGCCCAAGCCGATGGTGTTTGCCGGGTTGTATCCGGTGAATAATGAGGATTATGGCGATCTGCGCGAGGCGCTGGAAAAACTGCAGCTCAACGATGCCTCACTGGTGTTTCAGCCCGAGTCTTCGGTGGCGCTGAACCTTGGCTTTCGGGTGGGCTTTTTGGGCCTGCTGCATATGGAGATCGTACAGGAGCGGCTGGAGCGCGAGTACGGTCTGGACCTGTTGGTGACGGCGCCCAGCGTCGAGTATCAGGTGTTGCGCACCGATGGCGAGATCATCGAGGTGGACAACCCGGCCGATCTGCCCCTTGCGGCCGAGATCGAAGAGATTCACGAGCCGTGGATGCAGATCAGTCTCTTTACGCCCAAAGAATATATTGGGCCGCTGATGGAATTGGCTACCGGCCGCCGGGGTGAGTTCCAAAAGATGGAGTATCTGGATGAGCGGCGCGTGGTGCTCAATTTCCTGATCCCGCTTTCAGAGATCCTGGTGGACTTTCACGATCAACTCAAGTCCAGGTCGCGTGGATACGCCTCTATGGACTATTCCTTCCACGGGTACCGACCCGGTGATCTGATCAAGATGGATGTGTTGATCAACAGCATGCCGGTGGATGCCCTGTCGCTCATCGTGCATTCGAGCCAGGCGTACGAGAAGGGCAGTGCTTTGACCCGTCGCCTGAAAGAGGTCATCCCTTCACAGCTCTTCCCGGTGGCCATCCAGGCTGCCGTAGGGAGCCGGGTGATCGCCCGCTCGACCGTCAAGGCGCAGCGCAAAGATGTGCTGGCCAAGTGCTACGGTGGCGACGTGACGCGCAAACGCAAGTTGCTGGAGCGACAAAAAGAGGGGCGTCGGCGCCTCAAGATGGTGGGCAAAGTCGAAATTCCGCAAGAGGCCTTTATGGCCGTGCTCAAGTTGACCGATGAGTAGCCGATAATGAGATAACCGGCAGGCGCGCCTTTTATTCGATGTGATTCCAAAGCCCGACGATGATCCATGGCAGCGACGACGGAAAACGGCGTCTCTCGGAACATACTCTCTCCGCGGCTGATCTGGCTTGTGCTGATTGTCGGCCTGGCGCTGCGGCTCTATGGCCTGTCGTGGGACGACGGCTACTATTTTCATCCGGATGAACGTCAGCTCCTCATCGTCGCAGATCGCATCTCTCTGGCCCGGCCTCCCGACCTGCCTCTGCTTCTCACGCCCGACAGTCCCTGGAATCCGCGCTTTTTCGCCTACGGCTCGTTGCCCATCTATCTCTTTCGCCTGTGCGCCGACCTGGCCGGCCGTCTGGTATACGATTACGGCACACTGCACTCCGGCTACCTGGTGGGGCGGGCGCTCTCGGCGCTGTTCGATGTCGGCACGATCTGGCTCATCTTTCGGTTGGGGCGACGGCTGTTCGGCGTGGCCGAGGCCCTGCTGGCCGCGGGGCTGGTGGCGCTGACGGTGCTGCACATCCAGCTCGCTCACTTTTACACTACCGACACAATGCTCGTGTTTTTCGCGGTCCTTGTCGTCTCTCAGGCGGTGGAAGTGGCGAAAGAGCCGGTGGCCGGTCGCGCCTGGGGAATAGGATTGGCCTGGGGGATGGCGCTGGCGACCAAGTTCAGCGCCGTGCTCCTGGCGTTTCCGGTGGCGGCGGCTTGGCTGCTGGGGGAATGGGCTCGGGCGCCCTCGACAGGGAGATGGATATGGCACGCGGCGTGGCGATGCGCGTTGACCATGCTGATCGCAGGCGGCTCTCTGATCCTGTTCCAGCCGTATACCGTGATCGATCCGATGCGATTCCTGACGGATATCGCCACCGAACTGCGCATAGCCGGCGGTCTGGACGAGGTGCCATATACCCTTCAGTTTCACGGCACGACGCCCTATCTGTATCCGCTGCGCCAGATGGCTGTGTGGGGGATGGGCCCCATGCTGGGTATGGCCGCTCTGTTGGCGTTGCCGGCCGGTCTGGCGTACGCGGTGCGCATGGCGGCGGCCGGTTGGCGACGGCGTGGGACCGAGTTGCTGGTGCCGCTGATCTGGGTGGTGGCTTATTTCGCCGTCGTAGGAGGGGCTCACACCCGTTTTACCCGCTATATGCTGCCCGTGATCCCGTTCCTCTGTCTTTGGGCGGCGCGGGGATTGGTCGTGCTGTTGCGCGCGCGAGGGGCGTGGTCCGTTCTGGGCATGGCTTCGACGGGGCTTGTGATCGGCGGGGCGGCGTTCTATGCCCTGGCCTTTATGAATATCTACAGACAGGAGCATCCCTGGTTGCAGGCGTCGCGCTGGATATGCCGGAACCTGCCGCAGGGGAGCCGCGTCATGATCGAACACTGGGATGATCCGCTGCCCATCTGGCACGGCCGGGGGGATCTGCGCTGCCATCGGAACTATCAATACAATCTATTTCGTGCCTATGATCGGGATGACACCGCCAAGCTGGATCATCTTTTGCAGGCGTTGGAGGAGAGCGACTATATCATCCTCTCATCCCGGAGGCTTTACGGCTCTATCCCGCGAATGGCAGAGCGCTACCCGCTCACGTCCGAGTATTATGCGCTGCTGATGACGGGTGCGTTGGGCTTTGAGCCGGTGTATCACGTGGCGGTCTATCCCACATGGGCTGGCATCCGACTGGAGGACGACCCCTTTGCGGCGGCCGGCCTGCCGCGCCCTGTGCTGGCCGACGAGGATACCGATA
>JBMNOI010000029.1:0-33635 GCA_050942995.1 Anaerolineae bacterium | reverse complement strand
ATACTCGGCGCCCACCGCCCGGCCGGCGGCCTCGGCCTCTTTTCTGCGACGCCAGGCCAGAGGCGCCCCACCGATCTCGTGATGGCCGGCGTCGCCGTTGGTCAGCGAAAGCATCTTGACGATGTGTCCGTGCCGTGCATAGAGCGCCGCGACACCACCCGCGGTCGCATCGGCATCATCGGGGTGCGCCCCTACAACCAGAATCCGCAGTCTGTCGTTGGTCTCCATGATCCCTCCAGCGTGTGCGTGTGGGCGGGGACGCGTCGCGCTCCCGCCTCATTGCGGCAGCAGACAGCAGACAACAGACGGCTCTATTATACACAGAGTAGCAGAAGAACATCCAGCGCACCCGCGCTCAGCCCGTCGACTCTGGCGGCTCCGGACGCCGGGCCAGCACCTCGTAATATCCTCCGGGAATATCCTGGGGCAGTAGCTCGATCTCCTCGAACCCCGCCGCGCCCAGCAATTCGCACAGATCGGCCCTGCGCAGCGCCCGTCGCCGATAGCTGAACACGTCGGTGTGCCAGCGGTTGCCGGGGCGGCGGTCATCTTCGTGCAGAAACACGGTGCGGCATACGACGTGATTCTCGCCCTGATATTCCCAATCCTCCAAGCGAATCACCCGGCCGTGGGGCACACGCCGTTCCTCACGAAAAGCATAGCGCGGCCTGCTGCGCAGCAGATGCTCGAGATCGTCCAAACGAAGGTAGCATTGCCCGCCGGGCCGTAGCGCCGTCCACATGCCGTGCAGCGCCCGGCCGATCTCGCCGTCGGTGAGCAGATGATCCAGCGTCAGGCAGCACACTACCAGATCGTACACGCCGTGATAGCGCACGGCCAGCGCGCGCATATCGCAGCGCTCCACATCGAGGGGCACCTTCTGGCGTTCCGCGCGGGCGCGTATGCGTTCCAGATGCCCGTCGTTTATATCGACGGCCGTCACCCGCCAGCCCAGCAGTGCCAGAGGGATCGATTGGCGACCGGTGCCACAGCCCACGTCCAGTGCAGCGCGACCACCGCCCTCGCCGACCACAGCGGCAATCGTTCCCTCTCAGATGCCTGCTGACCCCGCCAGGCGTCCTCCTCCCACGAAGGATCCACCGCTGCCATGTAATCGGCCACCCGCGCACCATACTCTGCCGCGCCCAGCACGCTCAGCTCCATTGCGCGCCTCCACCGTTGAGGATGGGATTATGGGCGCATTATAGGCGCAGAAATGCGGCGGCGGCAAGGCTTCTGGAGCGGCATCCTGAAACAAAAAAGAGCCGGGCCCATCCGGGGCTCGGCCCTCCATCACAGCGCATTACCTTATGCAGATGTCACCCTGTCCAGCCAGAACTCGCTGAACCGGCCACCGTCCACCCCCGTCACCACCCGTGTGGGCCGGCCGTCCGCGTGTACGCACTGGCGTAGCCACCCATCCTCCACCCCGGTCACCAGAGGAATCTGCTCGATACGGATTCTGTCGGTCCGGCCCAGCGCCACGGCACAGGCCAGGGGATCGTGCAGGAAATTGATGGTATCATCGGGCAGGCCCGCACACGTCCGGCCGTACCGCTCTTCGATGCCCTCATCCCGGGCAAAGGCCCTGGCCTGTCGGGCGATGAGCCGCGCCAGCGGCCCCGCCTCGTCCAGACGCGGCAGATCGGCCCGCCGCAGCCAGGTCTCGACGGTCACCGAAAGGGGCACGAACACAGGGTCCGAGCGGCGGATAACGTGCAATGCCGACTCGACATCCACCTGAATATTCCAGTCCATCTCATGCCCCCAGGCGGGGAACCCCTCGCGCGGTGGATAGACATAGCCCCCCATGAGGTAGAGTCTGGCGCGGCGCAATATGCCGGGGGAGCGCCTTTCCAGCAGGGCGAGGTTGGTGTAGGCGCCGACGGCGACGATGACGGCATCCGCTTCGATGCTACGCTCCAGCAACACCAGCGCCTCATCCTGAGGTGTGGGCAAAGGCGCCACCGGTTCGGGCCAGTAAGCGGCTTCATCCGGCAGACCGGGCCAGACGCGATAGTAGCCCCGGGCAGCATCGGCCCCCGCGACCACGGGGATATCCTCCCGCCCCGCAAGCCGCAGGGCGTACCGCGCATACCCGGCCCGCCTGCCGCCGTCGTCCGAGTTGGTGGTCACCCCCAGCAACTCCGCCCTCGGCCAGTTCGCACCATGGCCAGAGCGCAGAGATCGTCGATATCGCCCCCCAAATCGGTATCGAGGTGAATTCGCGTCATGGGCTCCTTTATGCGGACGTGCCGCCGTCAGCGAACCGGCGAGCCGAGAATTTTAGGGATCACCCGATAGGGCATCGCGAGCGGATCAGGCGCCTGCCAGCCTCCCGGCCCACTCTGCGGCCCGCTCCAGCTCGCCATCCTTGAGCGGCCCCTCCTTATCCTGCACGTAAAAGCCCTCGGGGGCCGCCGCCGGCCGTCCACCTTTCTTCGCCAGCATATCGGCCATGGGCTTGGCGGCATAGCCGAACAGCTTGACGAAAAAGCTCAGCACCGCCGAACGGGTCTCCTCGACCGAGATGCGCGTATCAAAGGCCGCGACATTGATCCCCGCCAGACTGTCGGCCGGCAGAGACGCCAGCCAGTTCTTGATGTCGGGCGAAGGCCTGAACGCCCGCGTGGGCGAGCCCACCACCAGCAGGTCCAGTCCGGCCAGTCGATCGGGCGTCACTTGCCCCACCCGCAGCGCCTCGCCCCCCAGCGCATCGGCGACGGCGCGGGCAACTCGCTCAGTATTGCCGAAAAAGGAATCGTATACGACCAGTGCCTTCATCCTACCCCCTCCCCCCGGTCCAACAGGGATCCTGCGACGCGGTGCACGTTGCACGCATCCAGTATCGATGCCCGATATATTCTGTCAAGTGAATATCGGGGCTATTTCTCCGCCGTCTTGTACACATACGCTTTCAATTCGCCCACGGCCCCCATAGAGCCATAGAGGGCGATAGCCTCGGGGCTGTAGCCGGTGATATAGGCCGTGTGGATGCCCATGTGATGCAGGCGTCGCAAGCACTCTTGAATCACCGCCCGGGCAAAGCCGCGCCGCCGAAAAGCGCTGTGGGTACAGATGCGCTCGATATCGGCGGTAAGGTTGTGGGCATCGATAAGGGCCTCGCAGCAGGAGACGAACCGCCCGTCGGACGCCATCACACACAGGTCGGTGCGCGGATAGTAGATGGGGCTCTGGCGGCCATACTCGGCGAGCCTGAGGCCCCGGGCGATCTCGTCCTCGCCCATGTCACTCACACCGCCGAACGCCTCACGACGCAGGATCAACTGTGCGCGATAATCGGGATGCGCCTGCATATCGACGATGGAGAACCCCTCCTCCAACGGGAAATGGACCCCCGGCTCGCGAGTCAGATCAAAGCACCGCGTATAAAAGGTCGAATCGCAACTGAACCCGTATCGCGTCAACACAGCGGCTTCGACATCCTGTCGGTCGGTAATCTCGATGGCCATACGCGGCTCCCGATCGCCCCAGTTCGTCATCGCCCAGCAGAGCATCTCTTCGAACAGAAACCGATAGCCCGGCAGGGTGATGATGGTAATGCCGGCGTCGCCGTTCTCCGAGACCACAAACCCCACTAGTTCATCGAACGCATCGAACCAGAGGCGGGCGTTGTGGCCGGTAAAATCGCCGATATCCATCTTGTTACCGTACAGTCCGTGCTTCCAGTCGGCGATACGACCGATACACCAGGTCGAATGGGCGCGGATATGGTCGTTATGTCGAATAAAAAAGCGGCCGAGTCGGGCGAAATCGCCGGCCTCTTCGGAGTAGCGTCGGTGGTTGGTTCTCATGGGACAGGTCCTTTATGCGGACAGGGTATAGCAAACAGAGACAGTATCGCCGAATGGGGCCCGACGGTCGACCGCCAGATGGAGAGGGTGGGGACTGGTCAGGTGGGGGGAAGCCAAATCCGCGGAATGGTTGTAAAACCTCACCGCTCACCAGGTATTGGGCCGATGAAACGTTCCATGACAGTCTGTAAGTGTCTGCGGGAACTGGCCGGCTCTCAAAGCAGATCGGGTAACCGGCCGGTAAAAAGATGCCACCTGACGAAGAGCCCGCGCAATTTGTTGCGTATTTGCTTGCGGGCATAGAACTCCCATAGGCAATCCAAGTTCACATCGAACCACCTTGATAGGCTCAACCAAATCCGAGTCATTAGAGATAACAATCGCCGCATCAAAGTCTCTTCGAAAACCGTCCAGGAGGAGATATGTGGCGAGGTTCACATCCGATCCCTTCTCTTCGGTATAGAGAACCTGCACCATTTGAGGATGGACATGTTGTGACCCTGCAAGAGGCATCTCTCGGGAATGTGATCGAAATTGCCCAAGGTGCACCGAAAGATTGGGCAATGTCTTCAAAGCGCGAATATACACCTGTTGTCGTTGAGGTTTTTGGGGATCCCAGGGTGGAGGTTTTACTAGTGCTGTAAAGTACCGAATGCGATTAACCGCATTCCTAGGAAAGATATATTCCACCAAGGCTTTGATATTCAGCCACTTATACGGAGTGCCTTTGAGAGCGCAGTAGTAGAGATTGAATCCGTCGACATAGATGTTTGTTCTCATCGATGGGCGAATATTTCCGTATAAAGCAGAAGCCGCCTAGCGGGCCGGGCGGCTTCAGACCCTACCCCCGAAGGGGTTAGGGGGATTCACTGCTATTATAGCACAAAACCGGGATTGTGACCAGTATTTTTTACATATCATATAAACAGCGCCCCAAGAGGGACTCGAACCCCCGACCCACTGCTTAGAAGGCAGTTGCTCTATCCACTGAGCTATTGGGGCGTGCACCCCGAATTATAACGCCCGGGCCGCCCCTGTCAAAGAAACGCCCTCCGGTGGCGCGTTTCCTGCTTCTGTGGTATCCTGCTCCTGGATCGGTCGCCGCTCGACATGGGGTCTATCGACGGCACACATCATTCAAGGAGCAACTTTGATGACGAAAATCGCCTTCATCGGGGCAGGTAGTTTTGGTTTCACCCGCAAGCTGGTCAGCGACATCCTCACCTTTCCCCTTCTTGAGGATGCCACCATCTCGCTGATGGACATCGATCCCGAGCGTCTGGATTACATCAAACGCGCCGTGGACCGCATTGTGTCCGAGGGCGGTTACCCCGCCAGGGTCGAGGCCACCATGGACCGCGCCGAGGCCCTCAAGGGCGCCGACGCCGTCATCTGCACCATTCTGGCCGGCGGCGTGCAGGTGTGGCGCCACGATATCGAGATCCCGAAAAAGTTCGGCATCGATACCAACGTGGGCGATACCCGCGGCCCCTCGGGCATCTTCCGGGCGCTGCGCACCATCCCGGTGATGCTCGATATCTGCCGCGACATGGAGCGGTATTGTCCCGACGCCATCCTGCTCAACTACACCAACCCCATGGCCATGCTCTGCCGCGCCATGCAGCGCGAGTCGTCCATCAAGGTCACCGGCCTGTGCCACAGCGTGCAGGGCACCGCTCATATGCTGGCCCGCTGGATCGGCGCCCCCATCGACGAGATCAGCTATGTTTGTGCCGGTATCAACCACATGGCCTGGTACACCCGGTTCGAGTGGAACGGTAAGGACGCCTATCCCCTCATCCGCGAGGCCATGAACGATCCCGAGATCTATAACGAAGAGATCGTTCGCAACGAGATGTTCCTGCATCTCGGCTATTACGTCACCGAGTCGTCGGGGCACAATTCCGAGTACAACTGGTGGTTCCGCAAGCGCCCCGATCTCATCGAAAAGTACTGCACCCACGGCACCGGCTGGAATCCGGGCGAATACGCCTACATCCTCAAAGAGTATCTGGCCCGCGAGGATGACTGGAAGGATTCTATTCAGGAGTGGCTGGATAACCCCGAGCCGCTGGATCTCTCTCGCGGCCACGAGTACGCCGCCTATATCATCAACGCCTACATGGGCGGCGAGCCGTTCAAGTTCAACGGCAACGTGCCCAACACCGGCCTCATCACCAACCTGCCCGAGGGTGCCTGTGTAGAGGTACCGGTATACGCCGACGAGCGCGGATTCAACCCCATTCACGTGGGCGCGCTGCCGCCCCAGGTCGCACCGCTGAACAACATCAGCGTGGCAATCGAAGAGATGGCGGTGGAGGGCTGCCTCACCGGTGACCCCACCATGGTCTACCACGCCATCGCCTACGATCCGCTCACGGCATCGATGCTCTCGCTGGCCGAGATCAAGCAGATGGTCAACGAGATGTTTGCCCAGAACAAGGATTATCTGCCCACGTTCAAGCACTTTACCGTGTAGAACGCCCGCGCAGACAATACGAGGGGGCGCTCCGCGTTGAAGCGCCCCCTCGCTCTTTGTCTCGCCCACCTCGCCGCATCGCTAATGGCCCTGAATACGCCGGGAAGGCCCACCCACTCGGGCCGGGTATCGCCCCTACTGGGGAATGACTCCCCGTCCCATGGCCCGATAGCGAAAGCCTGCCTGAAGCATGGTCTCACAATCGTAAAAATTGCGCCCGTCGATGAAAATATCCCCACGCATGGCGTTACGCACCCGCGGCCAATCCAGATAGCGGAACTCTTCCCATTCGGTCGCCAGCACCAGGGCATCGCACCCCTCGGCCACCTCGTAGGCGTTGCGGCACAGCTCGACATCGCGCAGTTCGCTGCGGGCCATCTCCATCGCCTTGGGATCGTAGGCACGGATCTGGGCGCCCTCGTGTTGCAGCAGGCGGATCACGTCGATGGCTGGCGATTCGCGTACATCGTTGGTGTTCGGCTTGAACGCCAGCCCCAGCACGCCCACGGTGCGATCGTCCAGACCGCGTAGCGCCTGGCGCAGCCAGCGCACCACCCGCCGACGCTGGGCCATGTTGATGTCGATCACCGCCCGCAAGAGCTGCGGATGGGTGCCGTGCAGATCGGCCATATGCGCCAGCGCCTTGACGTCCTTGGGAAAGCAACTGCCGCCCCAACCCAGCCCGGCCTGCAGAAATTGCGGGCCGATGCGCTTGTCGCAGCCCATGCCAAAGGATACCTCTTTGACGTCCACGCCCAGCTCATCACAGATGCAGGCGATCTCGTTGATGAAAGAAATGCGCGTGGCCAAAAAGGCGTTCGAAGCGTACTTGATCATCTCGGCCGTGCGCAGATCGGTGAGCATGATGGTGCAGCGCAGCGGCAAATAGAGGTGCGCCACCCGCTCGGCGGCCACTCGATCCTCCGATCCCAGAATCACACGATCCGGATGCATAAAATCGGCCACCGCCGAGCCCTCGCGCAGAAACTCGGGATTGGACACCACGGCGAACTCGTGCCCGTTGCCCCGCCGCTTGCGAATAATGTTCGCCACCCAGTCGCCCGTGCCCACCGGCACCGTGCTCTTGTTGATGATGATCATCGGGTGATCCATTGTGTCGGCCACCGACTCGGCGGCGGCGCATACATAGCGCAGGTCGGCCTCGCCGTCCACCCCCGAGGGGGTGCCCACGGCGATAAAGACCACCTCTGCATCCTGCAGCCCTTCAGGGTACGAGGTCGTAAACGAGAGTCGACCGGCACGCACGTTGCGCGCCACCACCTCGTCCAACCCCGGTTCGTAAATGGGCAGCTCGCCCCGCTTGAGCCCTTCGATCTTGGCCTCGTTGATGTCCAGGCAAACAACCCGGTTACCCAGGTCGGCAAAGCATGCCCCCGTGACAAGTCCCACATAACCGGTCCCGATCACGCAAATATCCATTCCGAATGCTTCCTCCTCATAATGCCCATAGATGCCACGAGGTCGCTTCCAGACCGCCGCAGCCCTGTCAGGGGCCATTATACGTCAATCTCCGCTCCACCCTCAAATGCCGCAGAACATAGAGACGAGGGGGGGCGGCCCCCCCTCGTCTCTATCTGTGAACGTCCTGACGACCGATTTGGCCGGGACGTGTCCGGGGATGGGTGATCGATTTTCGAGCTCGCTTACCATGTCCGGCGCCGCCGGACCCATGGGCAGCGTCTCGTCCCTCAAGCACGTCCTACCCTTTGATCACACCGATGGGCCGCGTCCGGGCCACCCGCCGGGCGATGCCGGTATTGTGCACCACATCCACCACCGCGTCCACATCCTTGTAGGCATCCGGCGCCTCTTCGGCCAGACCCCGCATGCTGCCCGCACGCACCAGAATGTTTTCTTTCTCCAGTTCGGCGCGCAGCTTGCTGCCCTGCACCTCTCTGAGTGCTTTGGAGCGACTCCACATGCGCCCGGCGCCGTGGCAGCTACTGCCAAAGGTCTGCTCCATGGCTCCTTCGGTGCCCACCAGGATGTACGAGCCCACGCCCATGCTCCCCGGAATCAGCACCGGCTGACCGATCTGCCGGTAATCCTCCGGCACCTGGGGCAGCCCGGGACCAAAGGTCCGCGTGGCCCCCTTACGGTGGACGCACACCTCGCGTTCCTCGCCGTTGATCTTGTGTCGCTCCACCTTGGCGATATTGTGACACACATCGTACAGCAGCCGCAGGTCGGGGCGCGGCAGCTTGCCGGCCAATACCTCCTCAAAGGTCTGCCGTACATGATGGGTAATCACCTGCCGATTGGCCCAGGCATAGTTGGCCGCCGCGCTCATGGCCTGGAAGTAGCGCTGTCCCTCGGGCGAGCTAAAAGGCGAGCATACCAGCTCACGGTCGGGAATCTCGATGCCATACTTGCGCACGCTCTGCTGCATCTCGCGCACGGCATCGGTACACACCTGATGCCCCAGCCCGCGGGAGCCACAGTGAATCCACACCGTGACCGTGCCCTCGATCAGGCCAAAGGCTTGCGCCGCCTCGTGATCAAATATCTCGACCACTTCATCCAGCTCTAAAAAGTGGTTGCCCGAGCCCAGCGTGCCCACCTGATTCTGACCGCGTTCGATGGCTCTCGGGCTCACCGCCTCGGCGCGGGCATCGGGCATGCGCCCGCCGTCCTCTGTATATGCCAGATCCTCACGTCGGCCATAGCCCCGCTTGATCACCCACTCTGAGCCGCCCTCCAGCAGCTCATGCATCTCGCTCACGCTCAGGCGGAGCTGTCCTGAAGCGCCCACGCCGGTACCGATGTTGCGAAACAGCGCCGTCATGAGCGAATCCAGATGGGGCCGCAGTTCGTCCACCTGAATCGAGGTGGTCAGCACGCGCACCCCACAGTTGATGTCATAGCCCACCCCACCGGGCGAGATGATGCCGTCGGGCAACGCCGTGGCCGCCACCCCGCCGATGGGAAAACCATAGCCCTGGTGCACATCGGGCATGGCCAGCGCATATTTGACCACGCCCGGAAGCGTCGCCGTGTTGATAAGCTGCTCTATCGAACGATCCTGTAGAACGGCATCCAGCAAGCGATCGTCGGCATAGATCCGCGCCGGCACACGCATATCGGCGCGCATGTCTTTGGGGATCTCGAATATGTACGGGCTGACTCGGACAAAATCTTGCTTATTCACCATCCCGTCATCTCCTTGTTCTGTCGCCCCTTCGGCGCAAAGGGTACTCCCTCTGGCCGGAAAAGGCGCTAACGATCCGGAAAATGGTCTCGATCTCTATACGTCGAATGTGATCGTGGTGGTATAGTGGTCGTCATCATTGCGGGTGATGGACATGTCGGCGTAGGTAACGGCCTTGATGTCCTTTTCCGCCCTTGCAGGCGACACGCCGCGCACGACGGCTTTTAGATGCGTGGGGTCTATGTGGGTCAGATCGAAGGTGTCAAAGCAGGCTTGTCGAGTCTCACTCAGATAAAGCAATTCGGTGAGCCAGTCGACCAGCAACGTCTCCACGTCATGGGCCTGCAGGACGATCTCTTCCGTCACCGGCTCGGACGAATCCGGATCATCGTCCGCCCGGCAACGCAACAGATGAAACATGCCCTGTGCGGCGTGTCGAAACAATGCGGCCAGATCATCACCATATACCCGCAGACTGATGTCGGCGGGATGCTCCAGTTCCTCAAACGGTTGAAAACCGGCCTGATCCATCGGCTCCCTCCGGTATCCGGGTCACGCCCAATAATGCGCGTATCTCTTCGACATCCCGGGCAACCTGGCGGCGCAGAGCCTCGACGTTATCGTAGCGTCGTTCCTCGCGAATATATTGCACGAACTCGGTGCTCACCTGGCGATCATACAGGTCGCCCTCATAATCCAGCAGATGCACTTCGAGCAATCGTTCGCCATTATCAAAGCTGGGGCGCACGCCCACATTGGCCGCGCCGGCATACCGCGCGCCGTCGATGAGCATCCATACGGCATAGATCCCGTTAGCCGGCATGAGTCGGTCGGCAGGCGGGGCGACGTTGGCCGTGCGAAAGCCCAGGCTGCGCCCGCGCCCCGCTCCATGAACGACCCGGCCGGGTACGCTGTAATAGCGCCCCAAAAGAAACGCCGCCTGCTCCACCCGCCCCTCGGCCAGCAGGGCGCGAATGCGTGTGCTGCTGATGGCCCGGTCGGCATCGGTCAGGGGTTCGATAGTGTGCAGATCATAGCCCAGCATGCCCCCCAGCTCACGCAACCGCTCGACATTCGCCTCACGCTGGTGCGCCATGGCAAAATCGGTGCCGACCCAGAGCTCGCGCATGCGCAACTGCTGCACCAGCGAGCGCACCAGCGGCTCGGCCGGCGTGGCGGCGAATTCGAGGGTAAAGGGCAACAGCACAAAGAGGTCCAACCCTAGCCGCTCCATCAGGTCCGCCCGCTCCTGCGGAGTGCTCAGATAGGTCATGGAGATATCGGGATGCAGAACGGTGCGAGGATGGGGGTGAAACGACAGTACGCCGCTCAGACGGCCGGTCTCTCGCGCGCGTCGAACGACCTGCCCCAGCAAGAGTTGATGCCCCCGATGAACGCCGTCAAAGGTGCCGATGGTCAGAACTACATCCCGTTCAGGACGAGCCGTTTCCAGACTGTGGATTATCCTCATAGCGTTCCAATATGATGGTAGCTAGCCGTACAGGGATAACAACTGCGCGGCTCTCAGATCGAATCGGCCAGCACTTTGTGCGGCCTCCAATAGTTCCTGTCGCGTCGTAAAACGGCGATCAGCCGGTCAACCCCGTCATAGGCACAGATCTCGGCCCCTTGCGGCTTGTCCGCTACGGCGTCCAGCTCGGCGATATCCAGCGCCTGCCCGCAGACAACGCGCCGTACCTGATCGTCATTCAGTGTCACGTCCGGCATGTGGGCCAGCGCCTGCTTCAGCGGCAGCAGGTGCTCCCGCCAATCGCCTTCGGCCAGCCTGTCCAGGCTCACGGCGTCACGTACTGTCAGAGAGCCCACGGCCGTACGCACCAGCCCCGTCAAATGCCCCCCCGGCCCCAGGGCCTGCCCCAGATCATGCGCCAGAGAGCGAATATAGGTCCCTTTGGAGCAGCGCACCTCCAGAACCGCGACGGGCGTACCGTCTTGCTCCGCCGGGTGCCACTCGGCCAGATGGAGATGATGGATGGTGACCTGGCGGGGTGGGCGCTCGACGGTGATCCCTTCGCGCGCCAGGCGGTACAGCGGACGCCCAGCGCGCTTGAGGGCCGAATACATCGGGGGCACCTGCTGGATGGTCCCGCGAAATGACTCCAGCGCCCCTTCAACGGCGTCCCGAGTCAACCCCGATGCGTCGCGCTCTGCCACGACCTGCCCTTCGGCATCCCATGTATCGGTGATCTGTCCGAAGCGTATCGTCGCGCGATAGTCTTTGGTCTCCTCGGCCAGATACTCGACCACGCGAGTCGCCCTGCCCACACAGACCACCAACACACCGGTAGCCATTGGGTCCAGTGTGCCCGCATGGCCCACCCGTCGTACACCGGTGATACGCCGCAGCCGGGCCACCACATCGTGCGAGGTCCAACCGGCGGGCTTGCCGATGTTGAGCACGCCGGCCACCGACTCTGTATGGCGCCGCTTGCCCGTCACGACAACGGCACCCCCGCAGCGGTCGCCGGAGCATTCCGATCCGGAGCGTGGTTTCCGCGCTGCATCGCGATGGCCTCCCGCACTGCGTTCAGCACCCGCTCACGCACCTCGGGCAGAGGGCCAGAGATAACGCATCCGGCAGCCTGTGGATGCCCTCCGCCGCCGAAGGAAAAGGCAACCCCCGAGATATCCACGCCCGGAACCGATCGAAAACTCACATCGATGCGGCCGTCAGCGGCCTCCCGAAACAGCACCGCCACCAGCGGACCGTCCAGGGTGCTCAAAAAGTTAACCAGCCCCTTGCCTGCGGCGTCGGTGACGCCGGTGCTGCGCAACAGCGCCTGGGTGATCTCGGACCAGACGATCCCGTCGGCGATCTGCGCGTTGGTCAATGCCGCGCCCCACAACCGCAATACGCTGGTCGAGCGCCGGTTGAACGCCAGATCCATAATCTGCGACAGCGGCGCGCCCGCCTCCATGAGCTGCACGCTGGTGCGCATGAGGTCGGGCGTCGTATTGCTGGTGCGAAAACCCTGGGTATCGGTGACGATGCCGGTCAGCAGGCAGGTGCCGATGCGCTCATCCACCTCGACATCCCAGGCTTTGAGAAGATCAAAGATGATCTCGGCGGTCGCCGCCTTGTCCACCACCAGATTCAGATCGCCGTAGCGAATGTTGGTCACATGGTGATCGATATTGATCACCGGCACACGACCAAACGCGTCGGCATCATATAGCGAGCCGATGCGCTCGATATCGCTGGCATCGATCACAAAGATCACATCCTCATCCATCGGCGGTCGCGGCGCAAACTCGGCGCTACCCGGCAGAAAGCGCAGCTCATTCGGAATGGGATCGGCACATGATAGTCTCACATCCAGCCCCCATCCGCGCAACGCCCAGGCCAGCCCCAGAGCCGATCCTACCGTATCACCGTCAGGCGCAATATGTGCTATGATCAGGGCTTTTTCGGCCCGCCGTACGATTCGCCGCACCTCGTCAGCCGAATTGGTCATCTCGGTCGTCGGCTGTGTCTTCATCCTGGCTGCCGCCTCGCTCGTTTTCTTCCGCGGCGATCTGCTCGAACAACGCATCCATATGGGCCCCATACTCCCAGGAGCGGTCGGGATGAAACTCTAGATAGGGCGTAAACCGCCAGTGCAATAGCTGGCTCAGTTGCTTACGCAGCACACCTTTGGCACTCTCAAGCCCCTCCAGTCCGTCCCGCAACACATCTTCACCCGAGTATGAAGTCACATAGATGCGTGCAATACGCCGATCAAGCGTTAGATCCACCTCCGTCACGGTAAGCGCGTTCACCCGCGGATCACGCACGACGTTCTGCATCAACAGCGTGATCTGCTCTTTGATAAAGCTATTCGCTCTTTCCCGACGATATGTGGCCATGATTCCATTCCTATTCCGAGTTCGCAGAGTAGAGCTATCGCCCCGTTACCGGTCATGATCCCGGATAGAAGGCGTCACAGCCCCCAACGCGAACAGAAAAGTCTGCCGGATGATGCGTCGCCCTATTATGACAAGTACAGCCCCGGCAATACAGGACATCATCCTCAATATCCACGCTGCGCCCGGATGCGCCACGGCACAAGATGCTCTCCGTGGCGCAGGCTCCTCCAGGACCTCTATATGAAGGGTGCCTCATCGCTTAGAGACAGCCCCCCTGGCGCAACTCTGAAAAGGTATTTTCAAACGCGCCGACATGCGCTCCGGATTATTCTCGAACAGTCCTAGGCCGCCGATCGCTGGACCACTTCACGGGTATAGAACTCGAATATATCATCCGGCTCGAAATCGTTGAACCCGTCCAGCCCAACGCCGCATTCCATACCGGTGTTCACCTCGCGAACGTCCTCGGTATAGCGCTTGAGCGAGCTGACACGTCCCTGCCACAGGACCTTGTCGCCGCGTTTGACCCGCACCATGGCGTTACGCAGCGCCTTGCCCTCTATGACCTGCACGCCGGCCACATTACCACGGCGCGGTAGGCTGAATACCTGGCGCACCACCGCCTGCCCGCGCTCGACCTCCTGATACTCGGGCTCGAGCATACCGGTCAGGGCGCGCTGAACATCCTCGATAAGACGGTAGATGATATCGTAGGTGCGCACCTCGATGCCCTCGGTCTCGGCCAACCGCTGGGCCGCCGCATCGACACCCACGGAAAAGCCCACCACCACGGCGCCCGAAGCCACCGCCAGCATCACATCCGACTCGGCCACATTCCCCACGCCCTGGTGAATAAAGCGCACTTTGATGTCGCCGATGTCGAGCTTTTCGAGCGAATTCTTGATAGGCTCGATGCTGCCCTGCACGTCGACTTTGAGGATGAGGTTCAGCTCTTGCACATCGCCACGAGCCACCTGCGCATAGATATCGTCCAGACTCATGGCCACAGACCGGGTCTCGGTCACGGCGCTCGCTTCTGCCCGTATCTCTGCCCGCTCTCTGGCCTCCCGCTCGTTCTCGACCACCTGGAAAGTGTCTCCTGCGGCGGGCACATCCCGCAGACCGATCACAACCGCCGGCGTCGAGGGAGTCGCGCGCTTGAGCGTCTTGCCTTGATAGTCGGACATGGCCCGAATCTTGCCGTAGGTATTGCCGATCACCAGAGCATCGCCCACCTTGAGCGTGCCCTCCTGCACCAGCAAGGTGGCCGTGGCGCCACGCGACCGATCCATGCGCCCCTCGATCACCACACCTTCGGCGTCGGCTCGCGGGTTGGCCTTGAGATCGGCCATCTCGGCCACCAGCAAAATCATATCCAGCAGCGTATCGATATTCTCCTGCGTCTTGGCCGAAACCGGCACGCAGATGGTGTCGCCTCCCCATTCCTCCGGCACCAACCCCAATTCCGAGAGCTGCTGAAGGGCAAACTCGGGGTTGGCCGTGGGCAGGTCGATCTTGTTGATCGCCACAATGATGGGCACCTGTGCCGCGCGGGCATGGCTTATGGCCTCACGCGTCTGGGGCTGTACCCCATCATCGGCCGCTACCACCAGCACGGCGATATCGGTTACACCGGCCCCACGAGCACGCATGGCGGTAAAGGCTTCGTGCCCCGGCGTATCCAGAAAAGTGATCGCCTTGTCATCCTGCACCGTCACCTGATAGGCGCCGATGTGCTGGGTAATGCCACCGGCCTCGCCGGCCTGCACGTTGGTTCGTCGAATCACATCCAGCAGCGACGTCTTGCCATGGTCCACGTGCCCGAGAATGGTAACCACCGGCGGACGCGTTCGTAGATACTTTTGCTCTTCTTCTGAATAAACCCGGCGCTGAACCTTCTGCGGCGCAGAAACATCTTCTTCTTCTGTGGGTTCGGGCTCGGCGATCTCTTGCTCCTTGACCGTAAAGCCCATATCTTCAGCGACAATGGCCGCCGTATCATAGTCGAGCTGTTGATTGATATTGGCCATTACGCCGGCATTCATCAACTGCTTGATCAACTCGATGGGGCTACAATTCAAGAGATCGGCCAATTCACGAAGAGTGATCTGCTCCGGTAGCTCGATTTCTTTGATCTGTGGCTCTGTAGGAGCCGCCGCCGCACGCTGCGGGCGATCATTCCGATCTGCCGACCGCTGCGGCCCACGCGACCTGTTCCCCCCCTGGGAGCGCCCCGAGGGCCTGCCTCCCGAACGACCATTATCCGACCTGGAACCACCGCGTGATCTTGCTTGCTGGGGCTTTTTTGATTTCTGTGCTGGAGTCATATCGTCTCCTTCCTCTTCTGCGCTTGCGGCAAGCTCGTTGGCGGCGTCAACCATAAATCACCGCGGCATTGAACTTGCTGCGCAACACAATACGGTCACACCCAATACGGGGGGTTTGACCGCGGACCTTTACCAATACCAAAAACAAGGGCGCAAAGAGTAGGATACTACGCGAAGGTCTGAGAGGGGGAAAAGAGGCTACCTGCGAGACCAAAACACCTGACGGTTCAACTCGCAACCATCATCACTCTTTCTCCCCTGATACTATTGCTGTTCGCCCTGGACCTTTCCATCCTACTTCCTATCAGACTCTGCAATACGAATCTCATCACCATCGTTTACGTTCTCGGCCCCTGTCGATTCGACGTTTGCCTCGGGAAACCTTTCGGCATGAGTCTGAATCTGAGCGCGCTCTTCTTCGGACAACTCAATCTTGAGCGCCTGCCCGATACGCCGCCGCTCCAGTGCGATGGACCAGCAACGCCGTTCGGGGCAGAGATATGCTCCCCGCCCCGCGACTTTGCCTGTAGAGTCGATGACCAGCTCGCCCGCAGGCGTGCGCACCAGCCGCACCAACTCTCGTTTGGAGCGCACCCGACGGCAACCGATGCACGTTCGTTGAGGCTGCCTCTTTACACGCTTGGCGGTCACAGCCACACTCTCTGACTAGAAATCCTCGTCCCAACTATCTTCATCGAGCGCATCCATCCAGTTCCGCGCTCTGTTCTTGTGTCGCTTGCGTGAGACCACCCGGCCGAGTCGCTCATCGTACTCGAGACGCCGATCCCGCCGCCGACGCTTGCGTCCTTTGCGCCCCGAGTCGTAATCCTCATCCTCGCCCTCAGAGTCATCAAGAAGCTCGATGTCCTCGTCTTCCATTTCTTCGACACCCTCGGCGTATTCGGGCTCTGTTTCGGCCTCTGGTTCCAGATCCAGGCTGACCTCGTCATCCATGGTCGCCTCATCCATCACCGGTTCGGTCGCCATCGGCTCCTCAGCCTCTGGCTCGGCAGCCACCGGCTCATCTGCCTCTTCGACCTCTTCCTTTTCGACCACAGGCGCCTCATCCTCGACCTCGGGCCCGAGATCGATCGGGATATCGGCCTCAGCGGTCACCTCGGGCTCTTCAACGTCGCCCTCTTCGAGATCCTCAACAGCGCCAAAAGCACCTACCAGTTCATCATCATATTCCGGCGAGAGCGACTCTTCCTCCAGAGCCACATCCTCGTCATCCAGCCCCGCCTCGGCCGCTGCCAGCAACTCGGCCGCCGCCTTGCGAGCCTGTTCGAGTTCCTCAGCGCGCCGCGCGGCCTCTTCGCGCTCCCGAATGATGCGCTCGGCCTCTTCGGCGGCCTCGGTCTCGCTCTTGATATCGATGCGCCAGCCGGTCAGCTTGGCGGCCAGGCGGGCATTCTGCCCCTCCTTGCCGATGGCCAACGAAAGCGAACGATCTGGCACGATCACCCGCGCCGTCTTTTCTCTCTCGTTCAGATCCACTGTAACGACTTTGGCCGGACTGAGCGAGTTGGCGATAAATACCTCGACATCGGGCGACCACGCCACCACATCGATCTTTTCGCCGTTCAGCTCGTTCACGATATTCTGAATACGCACGCCACGCATGCCCACGCAGGATCCCACCGGATCCACACCGGGTTGCAGCGCCGCCACGGCCACCTTGGAACGAGAGCCCGGTTCGCGGGCGATGGCCTTGATCTCGACTGTGCCGTTGAATATCTCGGGCACCTCCAGCTCCATCAACCGACGAAGCAGGTCCCGATGAGTGCGCGACACGGTGATCTGGGGCCCGTGGCCGGTGCGCTCGATCTCGACAACATAGACCCGCAGACGCTGGCCAAAGCGATAGTGCTCCCCCGGAATCTGCTCGCCGCGCGGGAGCAAGGCCTCGGCCTTGCCCATATTCACGGTTACGTCGTGCATACGCGAGTCTACGTTTCGCACCACGCCGTTCAACAACTCGCCAACTCGATCAACATACTCCAGGTATACCGAATCGCGCTCGGCTTCGCGAATCCGTTGTGTGATCACCTGCTTGGCCGTTTGGGCGGCAATACGCCCAAAATTGCGGGGCTTGACTTCGATCTCGATCAGATCGCCAATCTGCGCATCTTCTTTATAGGTGCGCGCCTCTGCCAGAGATATCTGGTCGTGTTCTTCTTCGACGCGTTCGACCACCTCTTTGGTCACAAAGACCCGCGCCTGTCCGGTGCGCGGATGGATGGTCACACTCACGTTCTGGCTGGCACCATAGTTGCGCTTGTACGCGGAAACTAGCGCCGCCTCAATCGCCTCCAGGATGACCTCTGGGGCCAGATTGCGATCTGAACTGAGTTGAGTTATTGCAATCTCAAACTCGCTTTTCATACCCCTCGCAAGACCTCCTGTAGCGGCCAAGCCCGCTACAACAAGAAAAGTGGGAAAAGCGCCCACTTTTTCGAAACATTCTTGACGGAGTATATCATGTCTTTTACACAGATGCAAATAGACGGCCGTCTGGAAACAAGTCCGGCGCCATTATCAGAACTATGTCTCGAAGGTCTCTGGCAAAACGCTAACGATTCGCGAATTGCGGACGCGCCTCATATGGGCCGCCCTCCGAAGATTGTGATGGGTGAATAGCGCCCTTTCAGGTCTGCGCCAGTACGGCGCGAATCGCCCCATCGACTTCGTACTGGGGGATCAACTGCGCCTCGGAATCCCAACGCGCCTTGATCTCGACGGAACGCTCGCGCAGGGTACGGCCGCTCAACGTCAGCCGCACCGGAATGCCCAGCAGGTCGGCGTCGTTGAACTTGACCCCGGCGCTCTCGGCGCGGTCGTCGAGGATCACCTCATAGCCAGAGGTCCGTAACCGCGTATAGAGTCCCTCGGCAGCCTCGGCCACCGCCGGGTCTCGCCCTCCCAGCACGACGATATAGACGTCGAACGGCGCCACACTCACCGGCCATACAATCCCCTTCTCATCGTGGTGTTGCTCGATGATGCAGGCCAGCAATCGCCCCAGCCCGATACCATAGCTGCCCATGACCAGCGGATGGGCCACGCCGTCGCGATCCAGATAGGTCGCCCCCAACGCCTCGCTGTAGCGCGTGCCAAGCTGGAATACATGCCCCAGCTCGATCCCCCGCTCGACCGTCAGGCGGTGGCCGCAGTGCGGACAGGTATCGCCCTCTCGCGCCAGAGCGATATCGCCCACGATGTCGGCGGTAAAATCACGCCCATAGTTCACATTCAGAAGGTGATATCCCGGCTCGTTGGCCCCGGCCACATAATTGTTCCCCTGGGGCACAGAGTCGTCCACCACCACGCGCCCCCTTGATACTCCGACGGGCGATGCATATCCCGCAACAATACCGGCGGCGGTCAGCGCCTCGACGCGGGCCGGCTGCAACTCGACACCGCCCAACAGGGCGCTCAACTTGCTCTCGTTGACGTCCAGGTCGCCCCGAATGGCGGCAAAGATGATCTCATCTGACGGGGTGGTGTAAAACACGGCCTTGAGCGTCTGCCGTCGTTCAACGTCCAGCAACGCCGCCAGCGCCTCGATCGTCTGGGTTCCGGGCGTGGCCACCCGCTCTACCGGCAACGGCTCGGCGGTCTCAACTACCCCCTTGTCGATCCGCGCCGCCTCGGCATTGGCGGCATAACGGCAACCCGGACACAGAATCAACGTGTCCTCGCCGCTTTCGTTGAGCGCCATGAACTCGTGCGAGCGTTGTCCGCCCATGATGCCGGTATAGGCCTCTACCGCAACCGTCTCCAGGCCACACCGCCGAAAGATGGCCTCGTACGCGCCATATACCCGCTCATACTGCTCGGCGAGCCCATCGGCGTCGGCATCAAAGCTGTAGGCATCCTTCATCATAAACTCGCGTACCCGCACCAGCCCGCCGCGAGAACGCGGCTCGTCACGAAACTTGGTCTGCACCTGGTATATCAGCGCGGGTAGCTGCCGGTAGGAGTGAATCTCTTCTCGCGCCAGATAGGCCGCCGTTTCTTCGTGCGTCATGGCCAGCACCATGTCATGTCCGGTGCGATCCTGAAAGCGCACCAGCGCCGGGCCGGGGGCCGGGCTATCGTATCGCCCTGTCGCCCGCCAGATCTCTGCCGGATGCACCACCGGCATCAGCATCTCTTGCCCGCCGATGGCGTCCATCTCCTCACGCACGATCGACTCGATCTTTTGCAGAGCACGCCATCCCAGCGGCAGATAACTGTAAATACCCGAGGCTAGCGGCCGAATCAGCCCGGCTCTCAGCAAAAGTCGATGGCTGATCATCTCGGCATCTGCGGGATCCTCGCGTAAAGTACGTCCGAAAAGCTGAGAAAAACGCATCATACCCCCCTGATTCTGGCTCGAATACAGAGAGTATACGACCTTGAGGGGCTCCGGGCAATTTGACATCCCTCATGTGCATTCATATTATCCGTTGGTAAACTCGCCGGGGCTATTTCCGGCATTTGGCGCTCGACATCGGTGGCATCCCGGTCTCAATCCGTCGAGCGATGCCATGGCCGGGTCTCATTCAGAGGAGGTATGCACGATGATCCTGCGGACTCTGATCGTGGGCGTGATCAAGACCAACTGCTACATTATGGCCTGTGAACGGACACGAGAGGCGATGATCATTGACCCAGGAGGAGACGCGGAAAAGATCATCCAGGCCGTCCAGGAGATGGATGTCAAAGTTCGCCGCATCGTGCTCACCCACTTTCACTTTGACCATACCCTGGCCGCCGAGGATGTTCGCACAGCCACCGACGCGCGGCTGGCCGTGCATCGCGCCGAAGTTCCCTACCTTGAGGAACCGCCCGAAATATTCCGCACCTTTTCGCCCGAGGCATCACAGGGTATCTCGCCCGATATGCTGCTCGACGAGGGCGTCCATGTTCAAATTGGGGAACTGGATTTCGAAGTGTTGCATACGCCGGGGCATTCGCCGGGCAGCCTCTCTTTGTGGATTCCCAACGAGGGCGCGGTGTTCTCGGGCGATGTGCTTTTCCGCAGCGGTGTAGGCCGCACCGATCTGCCGGGTAGCGACTATAAAACGCTGTTCTATACCGTGCGAGACAAGCTCTTTGCCCTGCCCGACGAGACATTTGTCTATCCCGGGCACGGCTCTCGCACCACCATCGGCTACGAGCGGCAGAACAACCCTTGGGTCGGGGTAAATGCCGAGTGGCCGGTATAGATTCTGGAACAGCTACGGGCTGAACAAAAACAGCGGGAGCCGGGCTCCCGCTGTTTTTATATGCCGATTTCTTTGCCGTCGCTCAGCGCGGCAGCACATAGCGCTGTTCGATCACGTTGCGCCCGCGACTGCTCTGGGCAAAGGCCAGGAATCGCGTCGCATGAAGGGTGGCATTCGACGGAGCCAGCGCCTCCAGTGTGTACCACATCATATACCCCTGACGCTGAAGGGCCTGAGGTGTGGGCGCCACGCCGTCCACGGCGATGGACTTGACGCCCTGCCCCACATAGGCCCGGGATACATAGCCGATGGCGTTGGGATGGCCGGCCACATACTCGATCACCCCGCGATCGTGCGGCATGACCACCGCCGTTGAGGCGGGTTGTCGTTGCTCCATGACGGCAGCCTCAAAGACGCCGCGCAACATCGACCCTTCGTCGCGCACCACCACCTCGGGACGGCCCTCACCCGCGCCGAGCTGGCTCCAGTCATAATAGTCACCGGTGTAAAGTCCCATGAGCTGTGCCGTCGAAAGGCCGGTAAGAGGCGAGCGCCGGTTTACGACCACCGTCACCGCATCGAGTGCCAGCACCCGTGAGGTAAAGCCCTGTCGTGGGCGCGCCGCGCGGGCATCGGGATCCTCCGCCACAATGGCCACATCCACCTGCCCCGCCTCCAACATGCTCCGCGCCGTCATCGAGTTCGCCGGCACCACGTCGATGGTCAGATAGGGATCGCGAACCGCATAGGCCGCGGCCAGATCCTCCACCATGGGCAATGCCGCCCAGCAGGCGGCTACACGCATCAACGCCGGAGCCTCTTCTTCAGTCTCTTCCGTGGCGGGCGCTTGCTGATGTAGTGGCACCAGCACCTCGTGGCAGGCCGAGAGCACAAGGGCCATCGACAGCGCTACCATAGCCAGGATCCAGCGATTATGTTTGCCGGAAAGAATCATAGAGTGCCCCGTCTTTGGTCGATAATGTCAACCGCGAATAAAGGTCATAACAAGCGTCAGGATTCCGATGCCCCAGCAATAGACGGCGAAGGGTCTCAAACTGCCCTTTTGCAGGTGGCGCAACAGGAAACGGATAGCCATATATCCCGCCGCGGCGGCGGCGACAAATCCCGCAACCAGTGTCAGCGCCTGCCCCCCATCGATGCCCACCGAATAGGCTTTATATATCTCCAGCACGCCCACGCCCACAATGATGGGCACAACCATCAGGAAGGAAAAGCGAGCGGCTTCCTCACGAGTGAGCCCGCGCAACAGCCCGGTCGAGATGGTCGCGCCGGAACGAGAGATGCCCGGGGCGATGGCAAGCCCCTGAGCGACACCGATGATGACGGCATCCTGCCAGCCGAGGCGAGCCGTCGAACGCATGCGCCGCCCCAGCCGCTCGCCCAGCACCAGCCACATCCCGGTCAGCAGGAGCAATATCGCCACGATACGCGGCGCGCCGAACATAGTCTCGAAAAAGTCTTCGAGGAAAAAGCCCAGCGATGCACCGGGGATCACGCTCAGCAGGATAAGCCAGGCGATGCGCCCTTCGGTCGTGTCGATCCGTCTCAGCCGCACGCTGCGCAGCCAGCCCAGAAACAATCGCCACAGATCGTTCCAGAAATAGACCAGCACGGCCAGCAGTGTCGCCAAATGCACCACGGCGCTATACGTCAGGCCGGGGGTGCCCCAGCCGAGCAACCAGGGCACCACCACCAGATGCCCGGAACTGCTTACCGGGATGAACTCGGTTGCACCCTGCAATAACCCCAGAATGATCGCCTGGAATATCGTCATCAGCGTCTCGCTCCAATTCGAGATAGTTGTTGCCTGCCTCTAACGGCAGGATGAGGGATCCTCGGCGCGGCGACGCTTGTTCCAGGCCTCGCGATTTCTCTGACGGGCACGGGCATCGGCCACCCGGTAACGACTCCAAAAGCTCTGTCTGAATTCGGCAAACCGTCCATCCTCTATCGCGCGACGAATACCGCGCATCAAATCGAGGATAAAGTGGATGTTGTGGATGGTGTTCAGCCTCAACCCCAACACCTCTCCACTCATCAGCAGGTGCCGCAGATAGGCGCGGGTAAAATGGCGGCAGGTATAGCAGCCACAGCCCTCCTGAATGGGCCGTGGATCCTCTTTCCATGCCGCGTTGCGCAGGTTCATGCGTCCGTCGGGCGTGAATACGGCGCCGTTGCGGGCCAGACGGGTGGGCAATACACAATCGAATATATCGATCCCCCGGGCCACCCCTTCGACCAGGTCCTCCGGAGCGCCCACGCCCATCAGGTAGCGGGGCTTGTCCTCCGGCAGCAGGGGCACCACGCCGTCCAGCACCCGCAGCATATCCTCTTTCGATTCGCCCACGCTCAATCCGCCGATGGCATAGCCGGGGAAATCCATTCCGGTGAGCACCCGCGCGCTCTCGGCGCGCAGATCGTCAAAGATCCCCCCCTGAACGATGCCAAACACCGCCTGATCGGGCCGGGTGTGCGCCTTGAGGCAGCGTTCGGCCCACAGATGGGTTCGCCGGATGGCCCGTACATTGTACTCGTAATCGTGCGGTTCGGCGCACTCGTCCAGCACCATGGCGATATCCGATCCCAACTGTTCCTGGATCTCGATCACGCGTTCGGGCGTAAAGCGATGCTCGGCGCCGTCCAGGTGCGAACGAAAGGTCACTCCGTTGTCGTCCACACGACGCATCTCTTGTAAGCTGAATACCTGAAACCCACCGCTATCGGTGAGGATGGCTCGATCCCAACCCATGAACCGGTGCAACCCGCCCATGCGGGCGATAAGGTCGGCACCGGGGCGCAGAAACAGGTGATATGTGTTCCCCAGGATCATGGGCGCGTCCAGCTCGACCAGTTCTCTGGGAGAGAGGGTCTTGACGGTCGCCTGAGTACCCACCGGGCAAAAGATCGGCGTGGGCACATCGCCATGCGGCGTATGCAACATGCCCACGCGCCCTCGCGAGTCCTGATCGCGAGTCAATAGCCGGAATCGAACAGGCGCATCGGGTCTGTCAGGTGATGATGGATGGTTCTCTTCTCTCAACATGGGGCGCATTATACCATAATCATCCCGCAATGGGGTAACTTGTCTTTGAAGATAGATCGATAAAAAAAGCTGCGGGATCTATGAACCCGCAGCCGTCTCAAGCTCGTTCGTGGCGTATGCGAGCGATCAGTGGTGGCAGCTCCCGCATGACCCTCCCGCACAGCCGGCACATCCTCCGCCTCCGACGGACGACACCGAGCCATCGCTACCCCGGCTGAACGAGGCAAAGCGCGACAAAGCTCGCCTGGTATCTTCTCCGCCACATTCGGGACAACGCGCAGGGGCATCGGCCTTGGAAAAAGGCCTCAACTGCTCGAATTTGATGTCGCAATGCGGGCAAACGTATTCATACAGGGGCATACCCTTCCACCTCCTGTGGATGATGAACTCGATGGGTCTGAAAGTATCCGGTCATCCCGCCGATAGCAGAAAAGGCGATGGACGCGGGTTTATGCTCATAGATGACCACATCGCCCGGCCGCGCCTCAACCACACCCTAATGGTACTCCAATCGCGCCGCAGCGTCAAAGCACCGGTCGGCGGCCCGCCGATCGAAGCATTCCGGCCTTCAACATATCCGGAGTATAAAAATGGCCCGTATCTATCGGGGTGAAAACGTGGCCTCCACCCCGATCTGAAACGCCCTATTTCGGACTCGTGATATCCGGCGCCACATCAGGCCCGTGCAGCGTTCCGATTTCAAACCTACCCTAGTGCCAGTCGGGACGCAGATTCTCCCGGCCGGAAAGATAGCGCCCCACCGCCATGCCCGCAATGGCTCCCTCCGCCGCCGAAACAACCGCCTGCTTCAGATGATTGCAGAGCACATCCCCAATGGCGAATACGCCCGGAATGGACGTCTGCATCATGTCATCGACCTCCAGGCAGCCACTCGACGTGGTGGGCAATTGGCCGTGCAGGAAATCGGTGATCGGTTTGTTCCCCTGCAGATAGATAAAAACCCCCGTCACATCCAGCTCTTGCTCATCGCCATCGCGCGGCTTGATGCGCACTCCTTCGACTCCGTCCGAGCCGAGCACCTCAGTCAGGCGGGTGGCGGCATAGATCTGCACCTTGGGGTGCGCCTGCACCTCTTCTACCAGATCCGGCGACGCGCGGAAATCAGGGGTGGGCACCAGCAGATGAACGCGCCGGGCAAACCGAGTAAGGAACAGCATCTCCTCCAGAGCCTCATCGTTGTTGCCCACAACCGCCACATCCTCATCCTGGAAGAATGCGGCATCGCATGTGGCGCAATAAGATACACCCCGTCCCACCAGCGCTTCTTCGCCGGGGACCGTTTGGGTTCGCCCCATGGCGCCGGTGGCGATGATGACGGCCCGCCCGCGGTACATCCCCTGCCCTGCCAGCACATCCTTCTTGGGCCCGTCCAGCATGGCGCTGACCACGCGCTCCTGAACATAGATCGCCCCAAAGGACTCGGCCTGTCGGCGCATCCGCTCCAGCAGTTCGGCCCCGCTGATGGGGCCCTCCACTCCCGGATAGTTGGCAATATGCCCGGTCATGGCCAGCGCGCCGCTCGTTTGCCCTTTGTCGATAACGATCGTCTTGAGCGCCGAACGCGCCGTATAGAGTGCCGCCGACGTTCCGGCCGGCCCTCCGCCGATGATGATGACATCACATTCGCTGAGGCCATTGCCCGTCTGCCCTGCCTGCGGTTCGACGAGATCTCCCGTATCTCCCATGGTTCCCTCGCATCTGTCATAGTTGCCCTGCCCGATGGCGAGAAAGAATAGACGATGGGCGGCGGGCACTCCCTACAATATACCCTACCCCCCTATGCCTACATTCTACAGGACGCGCGACGAAAATGCAAGCTCGCCGCCCTCTTGCTCAGGATGGTCCACCGGCAGAGGCCTTTGAAACAACCCCCTTCCGGATACCTTTGGAAGGAGGAGCCTCCGAAGGGTCCTGAAAAAGCCTTGCGACTATTTATTACATTGTTTATAGTGAAATAAGAATTAAAAGCAAGGGCACGACAGGGGGAAGATTGATGGAGCGAAAACCTTCACAACTCACCCGACAACTAGGATTCATACCGACGCTTATGGTGGCCCTGGGCGCCATGATTGGCGCCGGTGTTTATATCTCTATGGGAGAGGCCGCCGGCACGACCGGCGGCTCACTTCTGATCGCCATTCTGCTGGGGGCCGGGTTGGCCACCCTCAACGGGCTCAGCTCGGCCCAGTTAGGGGTCTATGACCCGCGGGCCGGCGGCGCTTATCAATTCGGCCGCCGCCTGGTATCACCGGTAGTGGGATTTATGGCCGGTTGGTTGTTCCTGCTGGCCGCCCTGACCGCCGGAGCCACCTATGTCCTGACCTTTTCCGCCTATCTGCAGCCGTTGATCCCCGGGATACCTCCGCGCGTCGTGGGCATCGTTTTGGTGTTACTTGCCCTGGTGTTCAATGTGCGCGGCGTGCAACTCGCCGCGCGGGCCAATACGGCTCTGGTCTTTATCAAGCTCGCCGCTCTGGTGCTCTTTGTGCTGCTGGCGCTCCCGGCACTGAACCTGCGCATCGGGCTGCGGCCTTTTATCATCGGCGGCATCGGAGGGATATTACAGGCCACAGCGCTGCTCTTCTTTGCCTATAGCGGTTATGCCCGCCCCGTCACCATTGCCGAGGAGGTGCGAAACCCCTCGGCCAATCTACCCCGGGCGGTTGTGCTCGCTTTGGGGTTAACCACCATCCTTTATCTGCTTGTCGCCCTGGCCGGGCTGGGCACGCTGGGACCGGAGGGGATGGGAGAGACCGACGCCCCATTACGAGCGGCCATGGAGGCCGCCGGCAGCCCTCTCGGGGCAACGCTGATCTCGTTGGGCGCCCTGGTCGCCACCTCCACCGTCCTCATCACCGAGATATGGGGGCTCTCGCGCCTGACCTTTGCCATGGCCCGCAACGGAGACCTGCCCACGATCTTTGCCCGGCTCACCGGACCGGAACGGGTGCCTCGCAACGCCGTGCTGGGCGCCGGCTTGTTGCTTCTGTTGCTCATCTCACTGGCCGATCTGCGCCCGGCGCTGGAGACGAGCAGCCTGGGCCTGCTCATCTACTACGGGGTGATGAACTATTCGGCGCTGCGACTTCCGGCGCAGCATCGTCTCTACCCCCCCCTGGTGCCCGTTCTCGGCCTTGTGGCCACCCTGTTCGTGGCCCTCTCCCTGCCCATACAGACGGTGTTGGGTGTGGCGGTCGTGATCGTGCTCGGTCTGGGTTACTATGTGCTGCATCAGCGGCTCTGAAAGAAAAGGGGCACGGCTCGGACCGTGCCCCTTTTCTTTTTCAGGATCGTCCCCCTACCGGGCGCCGAACACCTGCGTCCAATAGTGCTTATAGTCGGATGACGCATTGTGCGCATGGCCTACGCCGATATGCTTGAAATCGGGGTTCAGAATGTTTTGGCGATGGCCCTCGCTCTGCATCCAGCCCTCCACCACACTCTCGGGGGTGGTGTATCCTGCGGCGACATTCTCGCCAAACGTGTACCATGCGTATCCGGCCCGCGTGATGCGATCGCCGGGATTTGAACCGTCCGAGCCGATATGGCTCACGAAATTGCCGGTGGCCATATCCACACTGTGCTCTTGAGCCGCACGGCTCAATTCGGCCGACCGGGTCAGAGGCGCGAGGCCGGCTTTGGCGCGCTCCTGATTGGTCAGTTGGATTACGCGATCCTCGAACGTCGGAACGGAGGGTGGTGGGCTTGGAGCCCGCACGACCAGGGGGAGATAGATGTCGGGGCCACTGTGTGTCGAAGCGCCCGAGACGATGCCGCCCTGCCACAAAATACCGGTGAAGAGCAACATGGCCGCGGTGAACAGGATGATACGTCGGAGTGAAAGCATTAATGGATCCCTTCTACGCGTTATGTTGCATTGCCAGAGATATTATAATGATTTATAGAGATTTGAACAGTTCCAGAGCCCCGATCGACTCACGGCCCCCAGGGAAACTGGCGCACGATCAAGGCCAGCAATATCAGCACCGCCACGACCGCCAGGCAACCGACCGACCCAACCAGGAACACCTGCAGAGGGCTCTCTTTTGTCGGTACGCGCACCGTCTGCGGACGGGTCAGCGCAAGCATCTTGCGGCGCGACCAGCGCCATAGCTGCACCACGCCAAACGCACCAAACCCCACTACAAAGCCGAACCAAAAGTCCAGCCCGAACCGGATGATCTGCATGCAACCGACTTTCGCTTGCTCCTCCCCGGGACGAATTCCCGTCCGCATTGACGCGCCGGAGCATTCTGTCTACGATCAGAACGAATGTTCTATTCATTTGTGGGGCGTGATCTGATGATGCTCCGACATCACCGCCAGGTGGCATCGTTCGCAGCAGACAATGGGTGAAGCAGTGTGAAAGCAGACGTTGTGTGGAATCGGGCACATGGGGCGTCGGGCATGGGAGGGAGGGGCAGAGTGGCCCGCGCGGGCACATGGGTTGGCCAATTACACGGCGTGGGTGTATCCCGGTGCGCCTGACGATGGCAGGCTGCGCCTGGTGATGACAGGCGATGATCCCGTTAACGCGATCGATCCCGGGGTGATGAAAATCCATGGGTGTTTGCGAATTCGCCCTGATTATGCGCCATTCTATGGCGTTCTGTCAAGAGGGTAGAAGCGACTCGTCAGAACAGCCCGCCTTTACGGCAGAAACGGCATCTGATGAACGACGATGATCAGCGCCAGCGCAACAATGACCACGAGAGACAAAAAGGCGCCGATGCTTCCCATCATGACCTGGAGTGGAGACTCTTTGGTCGGCACGCGCACCGTCTGGGGTTGAACGAACGCCCCCAGTTGCTTACGGCACCAACGCCAGAACGCGATCAGGCAAACGAATGCAGCTCCCGAAACAAATCCCGCAGCGAAATTGGGCGTGAGTATGTCGATCGGCATGCACTGTCTCTTTTCTGGCTTCGGACAGGATGGATAGAACATGAACGACGGCCAGATTCGGTGACGACGTATAGTATGGAAAAGAGGTGCTATGCGTACCACAGACGGAATCACTCAATTGTTATCTGACGTAATCAGTCCACTGACGGCCGATCTGCTGGATCTGGTGAACGGCCCCTCGCACACCTTTTTCGTCGATGCGAATAGCGGCTGGAGCGGATGGGCGATCTCGAACATTCTTACCTCACACGGCATCCGCGTGTGGGGCAAGATGGTGGTGATGGGCGACATCATGTTCACCGTGCGTCGGGCACAGGCGCGCTGGGCCCAGTATCTGCTGGAACGCGCCGGCGTACCCATCAAGCCGGAGGGCATGTTCTGCGCCCCCCTGTTCCCACCATTCCAGGATACCCGGCAAGGCGGGATCTGGGATACCCTGGGGCGGGCGTTCGACCGGCTGATGGACTGTTTGGGTCTGTAGCTCCTTCGATCCATTGGTTGTCATGCAGCGGGATTTTAACGCCTGTAGATGCTTCAGAGGTGATTATGCGTCTTTTACGGGGTCATGTCAAGAGAAAAACGAGACAGAGACCCATCATCCATCGTCTCTGTCTCGTGTCATCAACCATACGCAAGCTACCGTCGATCCGCCCGGCTCATCCCACGCTCATGTCCGGATGGTATTCCGGCCACCCCTCTAGGCCTGTTCGGCCCGCATACGGGCAATCTCTTCCTCGCGGAGCGCCCGGCGCAGGATCTTGCCCACCATCGTCTTGGGCAGTTCGGCGCGGAATTCGACGGCGGTCGGCACCTTGTACTTGGCCAGATGCGTACGACACCAGCGCAAGATCTCGTCTTCGGTCGCCGATTCGCCGTCCTTCAGCACAACGTATACCTTGACCGTCTCTCCGCGGTAAGAGTGCGGCACACCCACGGCCACCGCCTCTTTGACCTTGGGATGTTCGTACAACACCTCTTCGATATCTCGCGGATAGATGTTGTAGCCGCCGGCGATGATCATATCCTTCTTGCGATCCACGATACGAAAGTATCCATCCTCGTCCATCACGGCGATATCCCCGGTATGGAGCCACCCATCGCGCAGCGCTTCGGCGGTTTCCTCGGGCCTGTTCCAGTAGCCCTTCATCACCTGGGGGCCACGAATGCACAACTCGCCCACTTCCCCCGGCGCCACCGGAGTCTTTCCGTCCTCCAGGCTCACCAACCGGCACTCGGTATTGGGCCAGGGCAGGCCGATGGTGCCGATGCGACAGTTATCGTTGACGGGGTTGGCGTGGGTCACCGGCGAAGCCTCGGTCAGCCCATACCCCTCGACAAGTCTTCCGCCGGTAAGTTCCTGAAAGCGTACCTGCACCTCTTTGGGCAGACCGGCGCCTCCGCTGATGCATGCCCGAATCGAACGCAGATCGTACTTGTCGATATCGCGATAGTTGTTGATGGCCACATAGATGGTCGGCACGCCCGGAAACAGGGTGGGCTTGTGTTTCTGAATATTCGACAGCACAAAGGCCAGATCGCGGGGGTTGGGGATCAGGATCAGCGTGCTGGCGGCATAGATGCCGTGGTTCAGGCAGGTGGTCATCCCATAGCTGTGGCTGAACGGCAGCGCCGCCAGCACCACCTCCCCCGCCGGCCGGGTTTTGAGCCATACCTGGCATTGCATGGCGTTGACCAGCAGGTTACGGTGCGTCAACTCGGCGCCTTTGGGCGTGCCGGTGGTGCCACCGGTATAGAGCAGGCAGGCGGTATCGTCCAGCCCAATGCGCACCGGCGCCGGAACGGCCGGCGCCTGTTTCAGGAAATCATGAAACCAGACCGTGTCTTCTTCTTCGTCGGACAGGTCCAGATAGTGCCCCTCTTTTTTCTCTTTTAGCAGAGTGAACGCTATCTTGAGCGGTCGAGGAAAATACTCTTTGATGTTGGCGACGATAACGGTCTCGAGGGACGTCTCGGCGCGTATCTCTTTCAGCGTGTTATAAAAGCTGCTCAATACCACCGCCACTGTGGCGCCGGCATCCACGAGCTGCTGCCGAATCTCCCGAGCCACATACAGCGGGTTACAGGGCACCACCACCGCCCCCACGCGCAACACCCCGTAATAGGCGATGGCATATTGCGGACAGTTGGGCATGTAGAGCGCCACGCGGTCACCCCGCGCGACCCCCAGCTTTTGCAGGCCGGCGGCAAAGCGATCGACGGCATCGTTCAATTCGGAAAAGGTCATGCGCGCGTCGAAAAAGATCAGTGCAGGGTGCTTGGGATAGCGCCGCGCGTTGCGCCGCAAACAGTCCGGCAACGGCGTATCGGGGATGTCGATACGTGCTGGCACATGCGCTTCATACTTTTCGACCCATGGCCCGGTCATTGTTTTACCTCCTGATGACGCGGCGATGTATGTCATCGTTACCACTTAGATGGTCCGCGGCAAATCAAGATGAGAATCGTCCTGTATCGTGAAGCCGACCCCCTATCGGGCAGTCGGCCCCACCTGTCTTCATTCAGCCGAGTTGCGCGGCAATGACCTCGCCCAACCGACGGATCCCCTCACGGATCGTCTCCGGAGGCACACAGGCAAAAGAGAGCCGCATGGTATTGTGCCCGGCACCGTCCACAAAGAAAGGAGCGCCGGGCACAAAGGCCACCTTGTGCCGTGTCGCCTCTTTGAGCAGCTCGATGCCGTCCAGTTTCTCGGGCAGGGTCACCCACAGGAAGAGGCCGCCGTCAGGCTGCGTGTAACGCACGTCGGGCGGGAAAAACTCGGCGATGGCTTCGCACATGGCGTTGCGCCGCTCCAGATAAGTGTCACGAATGCGCTGCACCTGGGCGGGCAGCAGCCCACGCCGCATAAACTCGCAAGCCATCGCCTGAGACAGGGCGTTCGAGTGCAGGTCGGCCCCCTGTTTGGCCATGACGAACTGCTCGATGATCTCCTTCGGGGCCACGGCCCAGGCGATGCGCAGGCCGGGCGCCAGCGTCTTGGAAAAGGTGCTCAGGTACACCACGTTGCCCACAGCGTACCGCCCCTGAGCGGCGTTCTCCGGATAGTTGGCCATATCCACCGACGCCAGCGTAGGCAGCGAATCGCCGGCAAATCGCAGCGCGCCGTAAGGGTCATCCTCCAGAATCGGCACGCCCATCTCGGCGGCGATCTCGACCACCTTTTTGCGCCGTTCCAGGCTCATGGTCACGCCGGTGGGATTCTGAAAAGTGGGCAGCAGATACATGAACTTGGGGCGGGTGCGGGCGATGATCTCCTCCAGCAGATCGACCCGGGCGCCCTCTTCATCCAGCGGCACGGTCGCATAGCACGCGCCATAGGCGTTGAACGATTGCAGCGCACCCAAAAAGGTGGGGCTTTCGACCAGCACCGTGTCGCCTTCGTTCAAAAAGATCCGCCCCATCAGGTCCAGCGCCTGCTGCGAGCCGCTGGTGATAACGATATTCTCCATATCGGCGGACATGCCCTGCTCGCTCATCAAGTCGGCGATCTGTTGCCGCAGCGCGGGCAGGCCGTCGGTCAGGCCATACTGGAGCGATTCACGCGGCGACTCGTTCAGCACATCGCTGCAGATCTCTTCGAATTGTCCCACAGGGAACAGGTCGGCCTCGGGCCATCCCCCGGCCAGAGAGATAATATCCGGCGATTGGGCCACCTTGAGTATATCACGGATCACCGACGTGGTCATCCAGTTCAGGCGCCGGGCATATAGCGCATCCCATTTGACGCTCATCTGTTCCGATCTCCTTCCGCATTGATAACGGCGTCTACCGCCGTGAGTGATGTCTTAATCGGTCGATGACGCCCCGCGCTCATCGGCGACGGCCAGGGCAATGCCGGTGAGAATGAGCATGCCCCCGATCACCGTCAACAGGCCCGGCGCCTCGCCCAGTGCAAAATAGGCCAGCAACGTCGCCCCTACCGGCTCACCCAAAATGGCCACCGTAACCAGAATGGGCGAATAGTGGGCCAGCGCCCAGTTGAACATGGAATGCCCCAGCAATTGAGGGCCCAGCGCCAGCAGGGCAAAGATCAAATAGGTGCGTCCGCCATAACCCATCAGGGGCTGGCCGGTCAGCAGGCAGAATAGCAGCAAAAGCACCCCGGCGATGCCGTAGCAGGGCCAGATGTAGGCCGACGTCGAGAGGGTGCGGCGCACCTCACGCCCCAGCAGGATATAGGCCGAGGCCGCCAGCGCGCCCACCAGAGCCAGACCGTTGCCCCACATGGCCCGCGCCGACAGGCCCAGATCGCCATACCCCACCACGACGCTACCCAGAACCGCCACCAGAATGGCAGCCACCTGCCGGAACGTCACCCGTTCACGTAGCAGATAACGCGATGCCAGCCCGACAAAGATCGGATTGGTGGATACCAGGATCACCGAGCTGGACACGGTGGTATACGAGAGCGACGAGATCCACGCCGCAAAATGCACGGCCAGCGCCGCGCCGGCCAGCGCCAGGGAAACGACCTGCCGCCGCGATAGTCTGCGCCCCTCGCGGCGCAGACTCGGCCATCCCCAGGGGGCGAACAGAGCCGTGGCCAGCAACAAACGCCACGCGCCCACCACCGGCGCCGGCGCATCGGCCAGGCGAATGAGCACCGAGGCGGTGGATACCGCGGCGATACCCAGAGCAAGCGCCGCCCAGTGTGAGGGCCGATGGGTTCCGACGGGCGATACGGTCTGTGGAGCGTCATGGTGCGCGGTAGATCGTGTCATGCCCCTCATTCTAGGCCGCTATCCCGTCAGGTC
>JBMNOI010000163.1:0-6822 GCA_050942995.1 Anaerolineae bacterium | reverse complement strand
GCCATGCTCCAGTTCGTCGATGAGGGCGCAGCGAATCACCTCCGGGTTGTGTCCCAGGATATTCGCATAGTGGCCCTGCCAGAAATCGACGATCTCGTTGCCGTCGACGTCCACGACATGGGCGCCCCGCGCCGCCGTTACGCGAAAGGGATAGGGCTTGAAGTAGCGCACACCATGGCTCACACCGTTCACCAGCACGCTGTTAGCCCGGGCCTGCGCCGCGGCAGATAACGGATATTTCAGCTCATAATCCCGGCAAAGGTTATCTAAAAAGCGCTCTCGCGGATAGGATGTCAACGGTGTCGCCACATTACCTCCATACACTCAGAAAAAAATCGCCGGTGTCGCGGCGCCGCTCCGGTATCCGGTCTTTTCACCGGGGGCGGCACGTTCCTCTATACGCGGGTGATCATGTCTCCGCGAGAAAAGATGCGGGCGCCCATCCAGACGAGCCAGATGCCGACCGCCCATACCAGGGCGCCGATAAAGAGGATCAACCCGATCCCGAGAAAGAACAGGCCGCTGAGTTGGGCGATCATCAAAAAGACGATGGGCAGCACCAGAATGCCACTGGTCTGCTGCGCCTGCATGAACGTCTTGGCGCGAGACGAGATCAATACCGTCACCCCCAGCCCGGCGACGGATACTGCCGGACCCAACCAGAACACCAGCGGCCACCAGGGCGCCGTGGGGAAAAAGATGCGCCCCATGGTGGCATAGCCTCCCGCGTTCACCACGATGCCGTAGGCGAGAAAAGAGCCCAGGCTGATGACGAGGGCCGGCAGGAACGCTGTGAGCACCTTGGCCATGAACAGATCACGATCGCTGATGGGGGTATAGAGCAACCCCTCCATCGTGCCGCGTTCCTTCTCGCCCACAAAGCTATCAGCCGCCAGAATGCTGGACACCATGAGCGGGACGATGAGGAACATGGGGGCGAACATATAGTTCGCCGAGAGCATGATCCACATCTGCCCGGCGGTCATCCCCTCCATCATGGTCCGCAATCCATCGGGCATCACCCCGAGGAGCCCGGTCAGATCCTGCACGCCGAGATCGGATTCGGGCATAAACCGGGGCATGAGCACCAGCCCGAGCGGGACGAGCACCTGGATCAAAGCCGGCACGATGATCATGGGCAGCCACACCATTCGATTTTGCAGCACCTGCTGCAGATCCTTACGCATGATGGCCTTGATAGCCCGCCAGTTCCAGTTCATGCGTCCCCCCTCATCTCGTCGACCGGTTCCTCACCCTGGATGCGGAAGTAGATATCCTCCAGAGTGTGCTGTTGTGGCATGACGGCATGGATGCGCCCTCCGGCGATGACAATGGCCGTCACCACATCGGGGATGTTCTTCTCGTCGTCGAGTTCAACGACCAATCGCCCATTGCGCACCTCGCGCAGGGACGCCACGGGCAGACGGTCCAGCGCCTGCAATACCTCGGCCGGGGGCTCGCCCCGAAGGTCGATCTCTACGGACGAGCCCAACCACAGCTCGCGGGCCAGCTGCTCCGGCGTGCCGACGGCGCGCAACGCCCCTCGATCGATGACCGCCACTCGATCACAGAGGCGCTGGGCCTCTGCCAGGTTGTGGGTGCAGAGAAAGACGGTGCGTCCCTCGGTATGGCTGAGATTCTGGATCATCTCGTTCACCATGCGCGCGGCGGCGGGGTCCAGCCCGGCGGTGGGCTCGTCCAGAAATACCAGCGCCGGCCGGTGTAGCAGGGCGCGAGAGATGACCAGCCGCTGGCGCATGCCCTTGCTGTAGGTGCCTACGCGGTCATCGGCGCGGTCACCCAGCCCTAGCTCTTCCAGCAGGTCGTTCACCCGTCCGGGCAGCTCGTCTTCGGGCACACCATAGAGGTCACCGAAAAAGAGAAGGTTCTCCCGGGCGGTAAGCGCTTCGTAGACGCTGGGCGTCTCGGTGAGTACACCCGTCTGCCGGCGAATCTCCTCGCCCTGGGTGGTGATATCCAGACCCAGCACCTGGGCGCTGCCCTCGCTGGGTTTGAGCAGGGCGTTGAGCAGGCGGACGGTGGTGGTTTTCCCTGCGCCGTTTGGGCCCAGAAAGCCGAATACTTCGCCGCGTTCTACCGTTAGATCGAGGTGATCTACGGCGAGGTTGTCGCCAAAGCTCCGCGTCAACCCCTTTGTAGCAATGACTGTGTCCATCGTTTGCTCCTGACAGGCGGGTGACAGGATAATCGTCTCTCGCAATATGATAGTATGAACTGTCGCAAGCGGCAACTGATGGGGATTACGCAATCGTCGGGCAAAAGTTGTGCCTTTGACGATAGAGGCAGGGCAGCGTCATTGGTTACGACTCAAGCTCTGTGGTAGAGGGGGGGGAATCTACCGATCCAGCAAGATCCGCACGGCGCGCCCCAGCGCGTCGACGGAGAAGGGCTTTTGGATAAAGGCGATGCCCTCATCGAGAACGCCCCGATGGGCGATGACGTTGGCCGTATAGCCGGACATGTAGAGGATTTTCGTCCGGGGCTGCAACGCCAAAATGCGCTGCCCCAGCTCTTTGCCGTTCATCGTCGGCATGACGACATCGGTGATCAATAGATCGATCGTCCCCTCATACGCCTCGCAGATCCGGATCGCCTCTTCAGGCTCTGTCGCCGGGATAATGGTATACCCCTGTCGCTCCAGCATCTTTTGAGTCAAACTCAACACCTGGGGCTCGTCCTCAACGAGCAGGATCACCTCCTGGCCGGTGGACGCCGGCGAATTCATAATCACCCGGGGCGCTCGATCCTGTTCGGTGTGCCTGGGGAGATAGATCTTGAAGGTGGTTCCCTGTGCAGGTTCGCTGTATACATTGATGAACCCACCGTTCTGCTTCACGATGCCGTACACCATCGCCAGCCCCAGACCGGTGCCCCGTCCGGGCTCTTTGGTTGTAAAAAAGGGCTCAAAGATGTGCGCCAATGCCTTGCGATCCATGCCGTGGCCGGTATCGCTTACGGCCAGCAGAGCATATTCGCCGGGTGTGCACTCGGCATGTCGAGCGCAGTAGTCATCGTCAAAGATGACGTTATCTGTCTCGATGGTGATCTTGCCCACTCCGGTGATGGCATCTCGGGCGTTGACCAGCAGATTGATCATGATCTGGTCGATCTGGCTGGGATCGATGAACACCGGCCATAGATCGTCCCCCGGCATCCAGGCCAGATCGATATCCTCACCGATGAGGCGCTCGAGCATCCTGAGCATACCCGAGACCGCATCGTTGAGATCCATCACCTGAGGGTTTACCGTCTGCTTGCGGGCAAAGGCGAGAAGCTGGCGGGTGAGATCGGCCGCGTGCTGAGCGGCGGTGATGATCTCTTGAGCGTCCTCGTATGCGGGGTGTGACGGATCTGTGTCCATAGAGATCAACTCGGCCTGACCGAGGATCACGCTCAACATATTGTTAAAGTCATGGGCCACGCCTCCGGCCAGGCGTCCCACCGCCTCCATCTTTTGCGCCTGTAATAGCTGTTCCTGAAGCAGCTCTCTCTCCCGCTCTGCCTTTACGCACTCGGTGATATCCAGGCAATGGCCGATATAGCCGATAAATCGGCCGGTGCTATCGTATCGCGGGCTGCCGTCATCCTGCACCCAACGATACTCCCCATCATACCGACGCAGCCGATAGACCATGCTGAACCGTTCCCGTCGGCTGAATGCCCCGGTATAGATATCGAGGCATTGGGCCAGGTCATTGGGATGGACGCCCTCCGCCCACCCTCCCCTATCTCCTGTTCCATGGTGCGGCCGGTGAATTCAAGCCACGGTCGGTTAAAGTAATCGCACATGCCGTCAATGCCGGATGTCCAGATCAACGCCTGTCCCGAATCGGCCAGGGTGCGGAAGTGCTGTTCGCTTTCGCGCAACTCGGCCGTACGCTGCCGAACCTGCTTCTCCAGCGCAATGCGCCGGTTGGCAGACTGGTCGATGAACAGAGACAGCGCGACCGTCAGCACCACCCCCAGCGCGGCGACCAGCAGGCCGTCCTGAGTCGTGTGCATTGCGGCAAAGCCGGGCCCGGGATGGGCCATCAACACATAGACCCGCCCGAACAAAAAGAGCGGCGTGATGACCGAATGATCGATATCGGCCAGATGTCGGAGCAGATGCTCTTCTTCCGGCTCCTCGGCGTGTTGTGGCGCGGTGCACGCCAGAAGAAGGGGCGGGGCGTCCCTCTAACTGGTAGAGGTCAAAGACGACGATCGCCTGCTCGTTCATGTTGGAAAGAGTGGCGTTGGAAAGCAACGTCTGCAAGTGTAGCATGGCCATGACGTACCCCTGTTGGGTCTCGCTCTGGCCGGATACTACACGGTACAGGGTGATCCCCGGTCGATCGGCCTCATCATTCATATTCTGAATCGGGACTGTCGCCTTGATCGATCCGGGGGGCTCGTTCGGCCAGCATCATGGCCGCTCGATGCGCCTCATCAGAGCCCAGATCGTAACCGACGAGCTCTCCAAGAGGCTCTGCCGGTTCGATATAGATGATGGAATAGTATGCATCGCGCGGGGAGATGGTTACCCGTTGTCCGGTTTGCGCATCCCACTCCCACAGGGGGTGCCCTCCAGATCGGTACCGGGTATGCTCTGTTCGGGCCCGGTGAGAGCGTCTGCGGGGGTAATGGGAATCCAGCCCCATGCCCGGACGGCCGGATTATCCATGAGGTCGACGTAGGTGCGAAACTCTTCCCGATCCACATATTCGCTGCTCTCGAAGAAGCGGGCCAGTCCCTCCAGGTAGATTGCATGGATATTGTGCAGAGCATCTGCAAATGCAGCACTTCGGGTGATGGCCAGACTGTGAAACGTCTCGTTGATGGCGGCACTCTCACGAACGGTAAAAAAGTTCGCCAGCATTCCGGTGAGCGCCAGGCCGACGGCAGCGGTGACGATGGCGCTAATATGCCGCCGGAGCCATTCGATCCATGGCCGCCCTGTGCCCTGTCCGACCCGGTGGGTGAGGGTCGCGACGGCGATGATGACCAGAACGGCGATCGCCGAGGGCGACGGGAACAGCGATCTCGCGCAGCACCGATAATCGCCAGCTGGCCACATCGATATCGACGCCGAACACGGCGATAACCTGACCGGTATTCGGCGAGACGATGGGAACCAGCGCGCTGATCCAGGTCCCCCAGCGGTCGGTTAACGGGCCATGGGTCGTCGCCTGTCCTGTAGAGAGCGCCTGGTAAAATCCGGCGGGGGCCTCTTTGTAGAGATCGCCCGGGAGCGACTCGTCCTTAGATCCGGGGGGGCTCTGAATCGATATGGATAAAAATCGTGCCGTTGGATCTCTGACCTATGAGGTAGAGGAATCGATACGTAGGAAAGAGCTGTTGCGTCTGGATGAACTGTTCTTTGAGGTGTAGATATTGAGGGGCGACCAGGTCGGCGCTGGTGCCGCTGAGCGCCTCGATCGTCTCCGGAGGGATGCCCTCGGCGATCTGTCGGGCCTGCAAGAGGATATTCTGTCGTAGCTGTCGATCTGCTCTGCGCGCCGCCCAGGTGGTGAATAATCCACCGATGACGATGACGACAATCAATACAACTACGAATCTTTTGCCGGACAGGCTGTGCGTTGAGTGCATGATGCCATGCTCAGTAATAACGACTGGTCTGCGGATGGCGAACTTGCCGGGCGTTCATCGATAATTCGAGAGAATGATGTAAACGTGTGCAGTGCGATCGGACCTATCATCAAAGATATATGTAAAGCAGCGTCAAGTCAATTCGTGCGTAAAGACGCGCGGATAGCGTCGTTCCGTCGTTTTCTCGCCTCATGTGCGGATCGAGAGGCCGCGAGGGAATTGCGCCATACAGGCTGTTGCAGAACGCACGTTTGTTCAGGATCTTTGTTCGTGCTATGGTGGGCACAGATAAACTGCCGATCGATTTCCGAGATGAAGGAATGCAAGTGATGAGTCGTTCGAAACGTAAGACAAACAGATTATTGGGATATCCTGATGACGCGCGGCTATTGCTGATCAATGCCGACGATCTGGGCATGCATCAGGATATCAATCAAGCCGTTGCACTTGCATTCGAGGCAGGGCTTGTTCGGTCGACGAGCCTGATGGTTCCCTGTCCGGGCGCATCACGAGCCATGCAGTGGATCGGGGAGAACCCGGATGTCTGTGTCGGGGTGCACCTGACCATCGTGCGAGATTATGCGCATGACGATTGGAAGCCGGTGGCGCTCCAGGATAGGGTTTCGTCTCTGCTGGATCAGGACGGGTATTTCTAGTGATCGTGAGCGGTGGCCCGAGATGCTGGCCAGAGCGAAACGGGACGAGCTGGAACTGGAATTCAGAGCACAGATCGAGGCGGCGCTGGGCGCCGGCCTCAAGCCGACCCATCTGGATTGGCACTCTGCCGGATGGCGGTCGGGCCGATATTTTTGATCTCATGTTCGCTCTGGTAAGGGAATATGGGCTGGCGCTCCGTGTCGCCTCACCACCTGCCATCCGCAAAGTTCAGGCCATGGGTCTGCCGACTCCTGATTACGGAATGCTGGATAGCTATCACCTGCCGACCGAGAATAAAACGGCACGCTACATCTAGATGTTGCGCGGGCTACCCGTGGGGCTGAGCGAGTGGGCGGTGCACCCGAGCGTCGGTGGCGCCGAATCGCAGGCGACGGACCCCGAAGGGTGGCCAAGACGCCGGGCGGATTTCGATTTTCTGGTCTCTGCACAGGCGCATGACGTCATTCGGCAGGAAAGGATCGTGCTGATCGATTACGGCATGATACAGCGTATCTGGCAGAGCGTCTCCTCAGCCTGATCGTCGGCGTATCAGAT
>JBMNOI010000028.1:0-34296 GCA_050942995.1 Anaerolineae bacterium | reverse complement strand
CGTCGGGGCGCTTTTTCTTTCGCGTGCTGAGTTTGCCCTTCCCCGACGGGTCGAGGATGAGCGGCAGGTGTGCCTGCACCGGCATCTCCCACCCAAAGGCATCGTAAAGCAATACATGCTCGGGCACCGTCGAGAGCCACTCATCACCTCGAATGATATGGGTGATCCCCATCATATGGTCGTCGATGACGTTGGCCAGATGATAGGTGGGGAACCCATCCGACTTGAGCAACACCAGATCGGCGAGCTGCTGATTGTCCACCTGGATATGTCCACGCAGGTGATCGTCGAACTCGGTGGTTCCCTCTGTGGGAATGGCCAGCCGGATCACCGGACGAATGCCCTGCGCCTCGTACTCGGCACGCTGCTCGCGGGTGAGGCAGCGGCAATGGCGGTCGTATCCCGGGGGAATACCCTCGGCACGTTGCTGTTTACGCACGGCGGCCAATCGCTGGGGGCTGCAATAGCAGGGGTAGGCCCGCCCTTGATCCACCAACTGCTGAGCATACTGTTGATAGATCTCGGCGCGATCGGACTGAAAGTAAGGCCCGTAGGCGCCGCCTACTTCGGGGCCCTCATCCCAGCACAGACCCAACCAGCGCAGCCCTTCCAACAGATCGGTCAACGAATCGGGCTGGTAGCGGGTGCGATCGGTATCTTCGATGCGCAGGATAAAGGCGCCGCCGTGATGGCGGGCAAAGAGCCAGTTGAAAAGCGCCGTGCGCGCCGAACCCACGTGCATATAGCCCGTGGGACTGGGCGCAAAACGTACCCGAACGGTATCGGACGTCATCATCTCCCCCTTGTGCGAGACGGGTAGATCCTCGCTCTGCTCTATGATTTACTGCGAGGCTCGAATCCTCGATGGTGTGTGTAAACACTCTGGGCCAGGCCCAAAGCCAACAACGTGGCCGTGAGCGAACTACCGCCAGCGCTCACCAGTGGGAGCGGCAGTCCGGTCACGGGCAGTATATTGGCGTTCATCCCCAGGTTGATCACCGTTTGCGCCAGAAGCATGGTGGCCACCCCACCCGCAATGAGGCGGCCGTAGGTGTCGCGGGCCAGCATTGCGATACGCACCAGCCGCAGAATAAGAAAGGCGAACAGTCCTATGAGGATGACCGAGCCGGCAAAACCGAACTCTTCACCTAATACAGAGAATATAAAGTCTGTGTGGCGAACACGCAAAAAGTGAAGTTGGCTCTGTGTGCCCTGCAAGAACCCTTTGCCCCACAGCCCCCCCGAGCCGATACTGATAAGGGCTTGATTGATGTTGTAGCTGCTTCCGGAGGGATCCGGATCGGGAAAAAGGAAGAGCAGAATGCGATCTCGCATATAGTCTTCCATCTGGAACCAGACAACCGGTATCGCCACAAGGCCGAGGCAGACCAGCAGGGCGATATGCTGCCAGCGTACACCGGCCAGAAAGGACATGCCCACCCAGGTGACGACGACGATCAAAGCCGTGCCGAAATTGGGCTGCCGATAGATGAGGATGGCAGGCACGATGGCCAGCACCATCGAGGCCAGAAATGGCAGCGGACTGTCCAGGCTGCCCTCTTCACCGCTGAGGTACCGGGCCAGTACGGTGATCATCAGTACCTTGCTCAACTCGGACGGCTGGATGCCAAAGGTCTCGAACCGGATCCAGCGCTGACCGCCAAAGGCAACATTTCCGATGACCATCGTGGCCCCCAGCGCGAGCACCACCAACCCGAACGTCCAGCGATGGAAGGCGGATAGATGCCGATAATCGATGGCGGCGACAAAAAAGTAGGCGATCAATCCGACGCCGGCAAACAGCAGCTGTCGAAAGACGGCGTTGTCGGTCCAATGCCTGTCCATCGGCGGCAGCGAGGCCTCATAGGCGCTATAGATCATGACCACGCCCACCAGAATCAGGGCAAGGGTGGCAAGAAAGAAGGACCAGTCAAAACGTCGAAGAGTCATAGTGGCTCGATATCTACTCGGGGCCAACGCCCCTGTACCCATCAGACAATAATGGATCGATGAATAAAACGCGGTGGGTACGGGTTGTATTACATTCCCATTACCGGCGAGAACGGCGACTCAAGAGTCGCCGACTCAAGAGACGCCACCTGCCTTTGCCGGCGTACACCTTGTCTGCTCGATCAGATGATGTCACATCCCCGGGATGGTCTCGGGGCAGAGCGGCTCATTCTACGGCGATCGTGCCGCCACGGGGGGCCGGTCTCTGAACGGCCTAGCGCGGATCTCGCAGCCCCAGACGCTCCAGAATTCCCCGCCGCCCCTCCAGCACCGGAATCAGAGGCACATCGTCCCCTTGCAGGCGCCGGGCCATGTTCTGATAGGCCCGTCCGGCCAGCGAGCGCTCCTCGTGGGCGATGGGCATGCCCTTGCTGTTAGCGACCAGTACCGCCTCGGCCTCGGGTACGATGCCCAGGACATCAATGGACAGGACATTGATGATCTGGGTGGGGCTCATCATCTCGCGACGCTTGACCAGATCGGGGTGGATGCGATTGATGACCAAGCGTGGCGGGGTGCGCCCCTCTGCCTCCAGAATGCCCAGTACGCGGTCCACATCCTGCACGGCCGATACATCGGGTGTGGTGACCAGCACAAACTCGTCGGCGGCGGCTACGGCATTGCGGAAGCCCAGTTCGATGCCGGCAGGCGAATCGATCAGGATGAAATCGCACTGGCCGCGAAGCTGATCGCATACGCGAACCATATCGGCCGGGCTGACGGCCGACTTGTCACGGGTTTGCGCGGCCGGCAGCAGATACAACTCGGGCAGCACTTTGTCGCGAATGAGGCACTGGCGCAGGCGGCAGCGTCCCTCGACCAGATCGACGATGTCATAGATGATGCGGTTCTGGAGCCCCATGACCACGTCGAGGTTGCGCAGGCCGATATCAGTGTCGATTACGACGACACGATTGCCCAAGCGGGCCAGAGCGACGCCCATGTTGGCCGTCGTCGTTGTCTTGCCGACGCCTCCCTTACCCGACGTGATGGTGATGACTCGTGTCGGCATCTGGATTACACTCCTCTCGGTGTCCCATCCCATGGAGCGACGACGATCATACGGTCGCGCACATAGGCCACTTCGGGATATGACCCTTTTCGGGCGTTATCTTCCGGGCGGGCGACAACATCGGCGATGCGCAGTAACATCGGGTTCAGTTCCAGTGCGCACACCACGGCCGAATCGTTTCCCATGGCGCCGGCGTGAGCGGTGCCCTGCAGGCGTCCCCACACCAGGATATCGGCGCCGGCGATCACCTCTGCCCCCGTATTCACGTCACCGATAATGACCACATGCCCCGTGTGTCGCACAACTTGCCCCGACCGGACCACATGGCGTACCAGCACCCCTTTGCTGCCGTCCAGCGGATGCGGGCCGGGGGATGGTTGGGGCCGTAAAACCGTCCGGCCCTCTGCCACGGGTGTGGCGCGGGCGCTCGGCGAAGCGCCGCTCTCGGCGGCCGGCGCCAGGGCGGCCTCATGCTCCGGCGCAACCAGGCGCAAGCCCAGCTTTTGGGAGGCCCGCTGTGTCGTCGGGTGGGTGGTGACCACAGTGCGTAGAATCATGTCGTGCTGCTGTAATAGATCATCAATCTGCGCCAGTTCGTCGGATTCCATCATCCGATCGCCCAGCTCCAGCGCGACCCGCCCCCCGCGAAAGAACGCCCCCTGGCTTTGCAGGTGCTGGGCCAGATCGCCCATCAGCGCGGTGAGGTCACCGGCTCCCATGGTGATGGTCAGCCCTTCGCGTGTTCCTTTGATTGAGATCGAGTTCGTCATCGCCTCTTTCCCTTTTTACACAGCGAGACAGTTTCCGGGCCGTCGGCCCGACTGCCGCCATCGGATCGATCCCTCTCAACCATTCGCCGCATGGTAAGATGTCGCACGACGTGGCGGCACGAGTACACTGGCGACGCTGCGCCGAACCGTATCGATTTCTATCTCCAGAGCCTCGGGCTGGGGCGCCTCTTCTCCCTCGGGTTCAGGCGCCGACTCGTCCGGGGACTCTTCTGTCGCAGATTCTTCGGCAGGAGGCGTTGCCTCAGCAGGGGCCGATTGCACCGGTTGAGGCTCGGGCTCGGGAACGGCGAAATAGTGGCGCATGATCTCATTGGCCACGGGCACAGACATCCGCGAGCCTTCGCCGCCGCCCTGCAAAAAGACGACTACGGCGATCTCGGGATCATCAAACGGCGCAAAGGCCGTGAACCAGGCATGAGTGGGCAGATTGCCGTACCGGTCGAGCATCAACCGCCCCGATTCATCCACGCCGGGATACTCGGCCGTACCGGTCTTGCCGGCCACTTCGATCCCGGGGATGGCGGCGTGACGCGCCGTCCCTCGGGCGACCGTATCGCGCATGCCCTGGCGCACGATCTCGATCACTTCCGGCGATACGGGCAACTGACGAATAGGGTCGGGGGTCATCACGCGGACGGGATTCCCCTCTGCGTCGATCACCTGATAGACGATTTGCGGGCGGTTGAGCGTCCCGCCGTTGGCGATGGCCGCCGTGGCATTGAGCAACTGAAGCGGCGTCGATAGTACATAGCCCTGGCCGATCGCGGCGTTATAAGAGTCACCGGTGAGCCAGCTCTCGCCATAGGTCTGCCGCTTCCAGCGATCGTCGGGAACCAGGCCGGGCGTCTCACCGGGAAGCTCGATGCCGGTGAGCGCGCCGAACCCAAAGAGGTGCATATAATCGGCCAGCCGCTCCATACCCAGGCCACGGAAATTGTCCACGCCGCCCACCATCTGATTGAAAAAGATGTTGCACGACTGGGCGATGGCGGCCGTGACGTTGAGCGTGCCGTGCCCCCCACGGTTCCAGCAGTAGAACGGCTGGGCCTGGGATAGGTCGTCAGGATAGTAGCGATTGGGCAGCAGATAGGTTCCCCGGCAGGTAAAGGTCGTAGACCGGTTGATCACGCCCTCTTGCAGGCCGGCGACGGCCGGAATGACTTTGAATGTCGAGCCGGGCGGGAACAGGCTGCTGATGGCGTGGTTGACCATGGGACGGTTGGGATCCTGGATCAGCCGGGCATAGTCCTCATAATCGATCCCCCCGGAGAACAGGTTGTTGTCATAATTGGGCAGCGATACGATGGACAGCACCTCACCGGTGCGCGGATCCATGGCGATGGCCACGCCTACTTTTGCCCCAGAGCGCTCCATCCCTTTGCGCAACGCCGATTCGGTCACCCGTTGCAGCTCCAGGTCGATGGTCAGAATCAGGCTGTGACCCTGTACCGGCGGTTGCGAGGCGATGACGGCTACTTCGCGCTCAAAGGCATCGACCTCGATATGCTTTTGCCCTTTGACGCCGCGCAGTATCTCGTCCTGTGTTCGCTCCAGCCCCATAAGCCCGACCATGTCGTTGGGCAGATAGCCGCGCTCGGTGTAGTTTGGCAGTTGTTCACTGGGGATGGCCCCAACATAGCCCAGCAGATGAGCCGTTAACGGGCCGTCGATATATTCGCGCAGCGGCTGGGCCTCGACGATGACACCGGGGAGCTCGATCTGTTCCTCCTCGATGATGAACGCCACTTCGCGATCCACGTTGCTGGCGATACGGACGGGCGTATGGGCATTGACGGTTCGCTCTCGCAGAATACGTTCGATGCTGGGCTGTTGAGGGAGCGCCTCCCCGGCATCCGATTCGGCATCCGTCTGCTCATCACCGGGTGCCGTCGAGGCATCCTCCTCGCTACCATTCTCCTCAGTGATATCCTCTTCGGCGCCACCCTCCTCGGTGGCATCCAGAACGGGCTCTGACTCGTCATCGTCATCGACGGGCATTTCGAGCAACTCGGCGACTCGCTCCAGGACGGCGCGGCGCTCGTCCTCATCATCGGGCAGGGCGGCGGGGATAATGTTCACCGTAAAGCTGGGCACGTTACGCACCAGCATACGCCCGAATCGATCGTAGATGATGCCTCGCGGAGCATCGATAGGCACCAGGCGAAAGCGGTTGCGGTCGGCGGCTTCCTGATACTGGTCGGACGAGACCACCTGGAGATCCCACAGCCTGAAGGTGATGGCGGCGAAGGCCAGTACCGTAACGATACGAAAGATGAGGAACCGAAGCTGACTGCGCCGTTCGTCGATCATTGCTATTCCACCGACCAGGCTTTTCGTCGACTGAATCCTTCCATCAGAGTGCGCACGGCCGTAATACAGACAATGTTCACGACCACGCCCGGCAGCACCGTGCGCCACAGAGCCGGTCCCCACATAACCGGGCGCCCGGCGATCTGTAGCATGAACAGGAACAGGCCGTGGTATACGATGGTGGCCGCTGCCACCATTGCGTAGGGCAAAAAGCCGGCCCAACGGAACACGTTGTTCTCTCCAATGCCGGCCAGCCATGCCGCCACCGCCAGGGCGACGATGCGCAGACCGAACGGTGCGCCAGAGAGGGCATCCAGCACGATACCGCCCGTTAGCCCCACCAGCACCCCCCGGTCACGATCACGCAGCAACACATATGACACGGTAAAGATCAGCACCAGATCGGGCGTGACCCCAAATATAGACAGTCGTCCCTGAATGGCAGACTGAACCAGCGCGCAAAGTATGACCAGAGGTATGGCAAAATAGAGACTGATGGCGCTTTCCTCCCCAGGCGCACGCGCGATGGCGGTACGACCTATTCCTCAGCATGCTCCTGAGCCAGGTCAGACGGCTCAAAGTTCAGGAGTACCATCACCATCTCCAGGTCGCGCAGATTCACCGCCGGGACGATGTCGGCCTCCTGGAACATCTCGACATCGGTGTGACGCACGGCGGCCACCTGGCCGATGACCAGGCGTTTGGGAAAATTGCCGCCCAGACCGGAGGTCAAGACCACGTCTCCAAGCTCGATTTCATCATCCGGTGAGATATAGCGCATCACCAGGCCGCCACCGGGGTAGCCCTGTACCATGCCGGTGGTCCGGGTTTGCTGCAACATGGCGCCCACCGAACTGGACGAATCGGTGATGAGCATCACCTTGGACGAGTTGACGCTCACCTCAACGATACGCCCCACCAGCGTCTGCCCTGCCAGCACAGGCATGCCGCGTCGAACTCCATCGCTCGATCCGCGATCGATGATGATGTATTGCACCATATTGCTGGGGTCATGCCCGATCACCTCGGCAACGAGCAACTGAAAGTTGGGCACCGTGCTCTTGAAATCGAGCTGGCGCCGCAACGTCTCGTTCTCGATGCGGGCTTCTTCCAGCAAAATGATCTGGTGGCGTAACGCCTGATTCTCTTGCCGCAGCATCCGGTTTTCGTCGACCATGTGGGCCATGCGGGTGATGTTGTCTATGATGCCCAGAAAGGGGCGCATGACCTGCTGCACGGCAAACTGCACCGGGGAAAGCACTCGTGAGAATGCATCCCGAAGCGGGTTCTGCCCGGTCTGGTCGAGCACCTGCCAGCTCAGGATCAATAGCAACACCAGAATCAGGGCCAGCGCCCGGTAACGTGATGCGCTCACCTGCCGGGTGCCTCCAGGGTTGAGATCATGGGATCCTAACGACGGCCTCTGGCCTGTGGGCCTCTCTTCTTGTTGGCCAGGACTTCGTAATAACGATCCAGATTATCTACGATCGTACCGGCGCCATGGGCGACGCAGCTATGCGGTTCCTCGGCGCGATACACATGCATGCGGGTCTCTTCGGAGAGTCGCTCGGGCAGGCCCTGTAGCAACGAGCCGCCGCCGGCCAGGGCAATGCCCTGCTCCATCAGGTCAGAGACCAGCTCGGGAGGCGTTTCATCCAGCGTGGCGCGAACGGCCTCGATAATGATGCCGATGGGCCCTCCCAGCGCCTCGCGGATCTCTACGCTGCTCACTTCGATGGCCTCGGGCAGCCCGGTGATGAGGTTGCGTCCGCGAATGGTGATCGTCTGTTCTTCCGCCAGGGGATAAGCCGAGCCGATGGCAATCTTGGTGCGCTCGGCCATGCGCTCGCCGATCAACAGGTTGTACTTTTGACGGGCGTATTGGATGATCTCCTGATCCATCTCATCCCCGGCCACCCGGATCGAGCGGCTGGCGACGATGCCGCCCAGCGAGATCACGGCGACCTCGGTGGTACCGCCGCCGATATCGATGATCATGCTGCCCACCGAATCGGCCACGGGTAACCCGGCGCCGATGGCGGCGGCGATGGGCTCTTCGACCAGATAGGCTTCGCGCGCGCCTGCGCTGAGGGTAGCCTCCTCCACGGCGCGCTTTTCGACCTCGGTCACGCCGCTGGGGATGCCGACGGCTACGCGCGGGCTGGGGCTGAGCAGGCGATTTCGCTCATGCACCCGATGGATAAAGTAATGCAGCATTTTCTCGGTGATATCAAAGTCCGAGATGACACCATCGCGCAGGGGGCGAATGGCGACGATAGAGGCGGGGGTTCTGCCCACCATCTCTTTGGCTTCCGCCCCGATGGCGAGCACCTTTTTCGAATACTTGTCTATGGCAACCACAGAGGGCTCGTTGATGACGATGCCTTGACCGTGGACGGAGACGAGGGTGGTAGCCGTTCCCAGATCGACGCCGATATCGCGAGAAAAGATACCCAGAAGAGACTTGAACGGTTTGAACACAGAGTATATCCTTCCTCTGAGCAAGTCAGTAGCGTGCTTTACTTGCGCCATTATACCACAGATTCCACGAATGCAAAACGGTTTTCCCCACAGCCCGATCGGGTGTGAATAAACAGGACACGACTTTTCTACGGTGGGGCAGGCGAGCACACCTTATCAAACCAGAGGGTAAATAACGCTCCCCGGCACAAAATAAACCGGTCTGGTCGAGGCCGATAAAAAGAATTCCCTCTCCTATCGGTGGTGTTTGCCGCCTCGTTCTTGTCGCTTTGTGTCTTGCTGTGGTATAGTCCGCGGCAACCCCCGGTCGCTTTGGGGGAATCGTGGAGAACGGCAGAGGCTGCGCGCAAGGCGCAACAGAGTATCAACAGTGATTCGAGGGTAATGCACGGCGCGTGTCGGCTGCCGGCTCCCTCGCACCTGTCACCTTTTCAGGGAGGTAACACTTGGCCGTGTCGTCAGGTCCCCAACGCCCTCATCGATGGAGATGGATCAGGCCCCTCTCTCTCTTCCTGCTCTGTCTGATTCTGTCTGTCGGCCTGCTGGCGCTGCTCTTGGTGGATGCCCGCTGCCATATGACGCTGGCCCGTGGCATCGAATCGGGGCTGGCCGAGGAGCAGCCTCCGCTGGTGGCGCCCCGTTTGGGAACCAATGTGGCGCTGGAGCAGTATGCCGATGACGATGCCCTGCTGACCGCCCTCGAGACGGTGAATGCTTTGAGCTTTGGTACGGTGCGACAGCGCTTTTCCTGGGCCGAGCTAGAACCCCTTCCCGGCGCCTATCGCTGGCAGGAATGGGATCGCATCCTGCCGTTGGTCCATGCCTACGGCCTCGACGTGATCGCCGTGCTGGATACCTCGCCCGATTGGGCGCGGGCCGAGGTGGACGCCGATAATCCCTGGGCGCCACCGGCCTCTTTTGACGATTACGCACGGTTCGTGCATGCCTTCGCCGCCCGCTACGGGCGGTATATCACCGCATATCAGGTGTGGGATGAGCCCAACATTGCCCCTCACTGGGGGGCGCGTCCGGCAGATCCCGCCGGCTATGTGCAGTTGCTGCAACTGGCGGCCGAGGCCATTCGCAGCGCCGACCCCGATGCCGTCATTATCGCGGGGGGACTGGCGCCCAATCTCGAGCCCGGCGGGATGAACAAAAGCGATGTCGCCTATTTGAGCGAGATGTACCGTCTGGGGGCTGCCGGTAGCTTTGATGTGCTGGGCGCCAAGGCCTACGGCTTTTGGTCGGGGCCTGAAGATCGCCGCGTTTCGCCCGAGGTGCTCAATTATTCACGGTTGATTCTGTTGCGTCGTGAGATGGTGCGTCACGGCGATGCGCACAAATCGATCTGGGCTCTGGAATCGGGGTGGTGCGCGTTGCCGGAAGGATGGGCCGGTCGCCCTTCGCCTCACGGCTCTGACGAGGCGTTCATTCAGGCTGAACGGTTGACCCGCGCCATCCGGCGTACGCGCCAGGAATGGCCCTGGCTCGGCCTGCAATGTGTGTTGCACCTCCAACCCCGGGCGGCGAACGATGACCCGATTTGGGGGTATGCGCTGATCGGCCCTGATGGCGAGCCGAGGCCGGGGTTCGCCATCCTTCATGAAGCCATCGACTATGAGAGCATCCTTTATCCCGGATTGACGCATGATGTGGGCGGCTACCTTACATCGCAGGTCGATACGCACGTTGCCGACCTGCATTATTGGGGCACCGATCTGTCACTCCATGTGGCCAAAGGGCCGGCCGGCGGCCGGCTGATCATCGGTATCGATGAGGACCCGGGACAGGATGTGGTGATCGATCTCTATTCTGCAGAGCCCACGGTCGAGCGTGTGCGGCTGACTCGTGGCCTGCCGGTGGGGATTTATCGCGTGCGCGTACAGGCCCTGGATGCCGGGATAGGCGCGGTGCGAGGAATCCAGGTGGGCTATCACCCGATTCATGCCGGCTTTTGGTTGGAGATGTGCGCCGGGCTGCTGGTGTTGACGCAGTTGGGAGTTGTGATGGTGCATACGGGGCGGCGCATTCCCTGGCGGAGCGTATGGACGGTGCCCGCCGGTCTATGGCGTCGTTTGCCCCAGGCCGTGCAGGGAGCTTGGATGGTGGGTACGTTGCTGGCGCTGGCGCTGGCGCCCGCGGCATGGGCCCGGTTGGGCGCGGCGGCGCTCTACGGCCTGGGTGCGCTGTTTCGTCCCGATCTGGCGCTGCTTATGGCGGTGGGCGTCATCCCTCTGGCGCCGTTACACGCTCGATTGGGGCCCGGGTCTTTTTCGCTGGCCGAGATCACCCTGTTGACGGCGACAGGCGCCCGTATATGGGATGCTCTCGTAATGCCGCGCGCGCATCAGGATGACGTGGCGGAGCGGCCGCCTCTATGGCGCCGCCTGGTGCATCTTCGCCCCGAGCCCGAGGATGTGGCGATGGCCGGGCTGGTGGTGGTCGGTGTGGTGGCGACGCTGGCCGCCCACTATCGCCATGTGGCCCTGCGCGAGGCGCGCCTGATGATTATCGAGCCGGCCATTCTCTATGTCCTCATCTGCACATGGCCCGACCGGCGGCAATTGCCCCGCCTGGCCGAGATCTTGTGGCTGGCCGGCGTGGGGGTGGCCCTCTTTGCCCTGGCGGTGTACCCCCTGGCCGATGGGGTGATCGAGGCCGAGGGAGTGCGTCGGGCGCGGGCTTTTTATGGTTCACCCAACAATCTGGCGTTGGTGATGGGAAGAACGTTGCCGCTGGGGCTGGCCATGGCGTTGTGGGGAGGAGCATGGCTTCGCCCGTGGGCTCGTCGGCTTTATGTGGCCGGCAGTGTGGCCGTGGCGGCCGCTCTCCTGTTGACCTACTCTCGAGGGGCATGGTTGCTGGGGCTGCCGGCCATCCTGCTCACCCTGACCTGGGTGTGGAAGCGGCGGGCGCTTCTCGGCGTGGCCGCTCTGGTGGTGGTGGGGATCGCCGGACTCTTTTTGCTGGGCAATGCCGAGCGATTTACCTCGTTGCTGGATCCCTCGCGCGGCACGACTTTTTTGCGTATCAGCCTGTGGGAGGCCTCATGGGATATGGCCCTTCAACATCCCTGGTTGGGGGTGGGGCCTGACAATTTCCTGTATCACTATGGCAGCTATATCCGGCCCGGCGCAGAGGTCGACCCCTGGCTCTCTCACCCACACAACCTGGTGCTGGACTTTTGGCTGCGATTGGGAATCGGTGGGCTGATGGTGCTGGCTTTGATAGGGGCGTCCCTCGCCCGGCATGCGGTGGTCGCGCTGCGTCGGCCCCCTCGCTGTCGAACCGATGCGCTCTATCTGGGGCTGGTGGTGGCTCTGATCGGCGCTGTTGCCCATGGTTTGGTGGATAGCTTTTATTTCGTTACCGAGCTGGCCCTATGGACGGCTTTTGTCCTGGCCTGGCTGATTACCCCTCGGGCGCCTGTGAAAGCTCCAGAGGCGGGGCAGACCTCACTCTGACGGGCGGCCTGTCGACGTTCCTCGTTGTTCTGACGCTTGCATCTTTTCCGAACCTGCATTATACTCCCCGTAAATTAGTATGTACTAATTTGTACTCGACGAACCGATGAATTAAGGCGGTTCGCTCCATATGATCCGGTACAACGGAATCATCATCGCTCCGATTATGGAGGTATCGCCATGCAATCTAATATCATCTCATTATCAGAGCTGGGCGCGGGAGAAGAGGGCACCGTCATTCAACTCCACGGAGGAAACGGATTCGTGGGCCGAATGGCCGCTCTGGGATTTACCCCCGGTACGACCGTGAGAGTGGTGCGAAACCCCGGTCACGGCGCCCTCATCGTATCGTTGTTGGATACTCAGATTGCTCTGGGCAGAGGCCAGGCGATGCATGTGCTGGTAAGCAAAGCGGCAAACAAATCCGTTTCCTGACCTATCCATATTAGACGCCGATCCATCACAGCGTAAATATAGAAAGACAGAACGATGAGTAAACAAAGCGCCGCGATTGCTCTGGCCGGCCAGCCTAATGTGGGCAAGAGCACGGTGTTTAACATTCTGACCGGGTTGAACCAGCATGTGGGCAACTGGCCGGGCAAGACGGTGGAGCAGCGCACGGGCCAATTCGAGCATGACGGCGTATTGTTCAGCATCATCGACCTGCCCGGCACGTATTGTCTTACCGCAGCTTCCCCCGAAGAACTCGTCAGTCGCGACTATATCATCCACGAGCGCCCCGATGTGGTGGTCGTGATCATCAACGCCGCATCTATGGAGCGCAACCTCTATCTTGTGGCCGAATTGCTGGCTCTGCCGGCTCCCCTCGTCATCGGCCTGAATATGATGGACGTGGCTCAGCAGGAGGGCTTTGATATCGAGCCGGAGGTGCTCTCGGCCGCCCTGGGCGTACCGGTGGTGCCGATGGTGAGCTCGCGCAACCAGGGGGTGCACGAGCTTGTCGACGAGGTGGTTCGCGTGGTCCGCAACGGCCCGGCGCGCGAGCCCAACCGCCCCGAGATCCGAGAGGATCATCGCGCTGTGCTCGAACGGTTACAATCCCTGGTGGATGACTATGTGCCGGCGCCCTATCCTCCTCAGTGGGTGGCCCTCAAGTTGCTGGAGGGCGACCAGCAGGTGACGGAGATGATGCGAGAGGCTCTGCCTCCCGATCGATGGGAGCAGACCGATGCCCTGTTGCGCGAGCATGAGGACGCCATCATCGCCGTGGCCGGAGGCCGTTATGAATGGATCCGGCGCATGACCCGTGCCGCTTTCAGGCGTCCACATATGGGGCATATCACCCTCACTCAACGCCTGGATCGCGTCGCCACCCATCCTTTCTGGGGATTGTTGACCCTGGCGGCGGTGCTGGCTTTGATCTTTGGTCTGACCTATTCCGTGGGCATTCCGATGCAAGAGTGGATCGAGGATAGGCTGGTGCTGCCCCTGGCCGATTGGGCCGAGGTCGTCCTGGCCGGAGGCCCCGAATGGCTGAGAGGCCTGGTGGTGGACGGCGCCATCGGCGGGGTGGGGTTGATGCTGACCTTTTTGCCCATCCTGTTCATCTTTTTCACCGTCATGGGGCTGCTGGAGGATATGGGCTACATGGCCCGGGCGGCCTATGTGATGGATCGCTTTATGCACAGCATGGGTCTGCACGGCAAGAGCTTTTTGCCGCTCTTTTTGGGCTTTGGCTGCAATGTGCCGGCGGTGATGGGCACGCGTATTATCGAGTCACGGCGTAGCCGCTTGCTGACCATGATGCTGGCGCCTCTGGTGCCCTGTCCGGCCCGGCTGGCGGTGCTGGCGGTGCTGGCGCCGGCCTTTTTCCCCAATCACGCCACTTTAGCGACCTGGGCGCTGACCGGATTGCCGTTGGTGACGCTGGCCCTGTCGGGCATGGTCATCCATCGAATCTTTGGGCGTGGTGAGCAGGCCGCCTTTATCATGGAGATGCCCCTGTATCATGTGCCCAACGCCCGCACCATCGGGATGCTGGTGCAACAGCGTATCGTCGCCTTTTTGAAAAAGGCCGGCACGGTGATTCTGGGCATGTCGGTGCTCATCTGGGCGCTGGCCGTTCTGCCTCACGGCGAGATCGAGACCAGTTTCCTGGCCATGTTCGGTCGGCTGCTGGCGCCGGTGGGTTCGCTCATGGGGCTAGACTGGCGGGCGATGCTGGCGTTGTTGACCAGTTTCGCGGCCAAGGAGAACGCCATCGCCACGCTGGGCGTGTTGTACGGTGTAGGAGAGGATGCCGCCGGTCTGTCGGCGTTGCTCTCCATGGGCTTTACCCCCGCATCTGGGCTGGCTTTTCTCGTGGCGCAGATGCTGTTCATCCCCTGCATCTCGACTGTGGTGGTGATCAAGCAAGAGAGCGGCTCGTGGAAGTGGATGGCACTGGATATGCTGTTCCTGGCGGTATTGACCCTGGTCGCCGGTGTGGTGGCTTATCATCTGGGCCTGGTCCTGCTATGAGGTGAACGATGAGCGAGGATCCTCTGCAAAACCTGCTGCGTGTGCTGGCCTCAGGGCGCCCCTTGATACTGACCGAGCTGGCCGCCGAAGCCGATGTGCCCCTGGATCTGTTGGAGCAGATGTTACTGGATCTGGAGCGGGCCGGCTATGTGCAACGGGTCGATTGTTCGGCGACGAGACATTGCGATGACTGCCCCAGTGCGGCGGCCTGTATCGATCACCATGGCGGGCGTCTCTGGGGAGTGACGGAGAAGGGATTTCGCGCCGTCAGGTGATGAGGGCGTCGAGTCGTTTCAAAGTACAAAGAAGGACGGACGGTGATTCACCGCCCGTCCTTTGTATCGATCTCTTGGCAAACGCGGCGCTACCGGCGCACGGCCACCTGAATGTCGCGGCCTCTCAGCTTGAGTGATTTCCGCTCATCCCACGCTACGCCGTCGTCCTCCAGCATCAGCGTATGGCACAGCGTCTCCTGGCGCAAATAGTCCTCGAACCGTCGCACGGCGGCGGCCAATTCCTCGTCGGCGTCGAATACCCCGACGGTGATGCGCTGGTCGAGCTGATAGTCGGCGTCCTTGCGCAGCGTCTGAATCTGGCGGACGATATCGCGCACCAGCCCCTCGGCCTCCAGTTCGGGGGTGATGGTCACGTCGATGGCGACGGTCACCCCGCGATCGGCGGCCACGGCCAGTCCCTCGCCGGGATCGGTGTTGATGATGATCTCCTCCGGCGCCAGTTCGACAGTCTCGCCGTCCAGTGCCACCGTCACGGGCTCACCCGCCCGCACCTGCTTGACGATAGCGACTGCATCGGCTTTGGCCAGAGCGGCGCGCACCTGTGGGAATCGAGCGCCCAGGCGCGGACCCAGCGCGCGGCCGTCGGCCACAACGCGATAGGTCACCAGCTGCCCCTCTTCCCGAACGAACTCTAACCCCTTGACGTTGAGCTCGTCGGCGACGATCTCGACCAGCTCGTCATCCAGCCCGTCACGGCCACCGTTGATATAGGCATAGGCTTTGGCCAGAGGCTGACGCACTTTGATATTCACACTTCCGCGCGCGCCCAGGCCCAGGCTGGCGATGCGCCGCGCCAGCGCCATCTGCTCCAGCAGACGCTCATCCACCGCCGCATCATCTACCACAGGCCAGGCGCAATGGTGGACGCTCTCGTAGGCATCGGACTGTACGGAGCGCACCAGATTCTGGTACATCACCTCGGTGACAAAGGGCGTCATCGGGGCCAGCAGCTTGATCATGCGCACCAGCACATAGTAGAGCGTGGCATAGGCCGTATCCTTGTCGGCATCATGCTCGCTCTTCCAGAATCGCCGGCGGCTGCGGCGCACGTACCAGTTAGTCAGATCGTCCAGGAATGATTCCAGCGCCAGTGTGGCCGAGTAGGCATCCGAGTTTTCCAGCGCGTCCGTGCAACGGTTCACGACCTGATTGATTCGGGCGATGATCCAGCGATCCAGCAGGTTGTCGCTGCGCGGCGTGGCGCCCTCGGGCATTGCCGGATCGAAACCATCCTTCGCGGGCTCCCATCCGTCCAGTCGGGCATAGCTGACGAAAAAGTTGTATACGTTCCACAACGGCAGCAGGAACTGGCGACGAACCTCGTCGGCGCGGTTGTAGCCAAAGAGAAGGTTGTTCTCGGGCTTGTGCGCGCAGTACAGCCAGCGCATCACATCCACACCCATCTTGTCTGCCGCCTCGTTGAACTCGATAGCGTTGCCCCAGCTCTTGTGCATGGGACGGCCGTCCTCGGCGAGCAGCGTGGCGTAGCCAAAGTTCTGCAAGAAGGGCGGGCGGTTCTCCAGCACGGTGGACATGGCCAGCAGGCTGTAGAACCAGTTGCGGAACTGGCCGGGGAACGACTCGCTGATCCAGTCTGCCGGGAACCACTTTTCCCAGTACTCGCGGTCGCTGCGATAGCGGAGCGTGCTAAAGGGCACGATACCGGCATCCAGCCAGGGGTTGCCCACATCGGCCACACGGTTCATGGTGCCGCCGCATTTGCTGCAACGGATCTTGACGGCGTCGATATAGGGCCGGTGCGGCGTGTGGCCGGCAAAAGTATCCCACCCCTCGATGGCCCGCTGCTCCAGTTCGATCTCGTCGCCGATGACCTCAAAGTGGTGGCAGTCAGGGCACTCCCAGAAGGGGAGGGCCAGCCCCCAGTAGCGCTTTTTGCTGATCATCCAATCGTGCATATTGCGCAGCCAGTCCAGCTCGCGCTCCAGGCCAAAGGCCGGAATCCAGCGGATCTGCCGCGTCACATCCATCATGCGATGGCGCAGTTCGTCCATGCTGATGAACCATTCGTCCACCAGGCGAAAGACCAGCTCGGTCTTGCAGCGCCAGCAGATCGGATAGCGGTGGGTGTAATCTTTGACCCGATAGCGGCGCCCCTTGGCCTCCAGATTGTCAAAGATCAGCGGGTTCACCTCGGAAACGTGCCGCCCCGTCAGGCTGCCAAACCCCTCGACGAAATAGCCCTCTTCGTCCAGCGGAGCGATGATGGGCAGATGATTTTCACGACCCAGGCGAAAGTCCTCGGCACCACAGCCGGGGGCGATGTGGACGATACCGGTCCCCTCTTCTTCACCGACTTCGTCCCACAAGATCACCCGGTGCGCTTCTGCGGCGCCGGCCTCGATCCCGCGGGTCAACTCGGATAGCTCGGTGCGGCCGCCGGGCATCTGTGCTGCGGGCAGGTCGTCAAAGGGGCCATCGTAGGTCCAGCCCTCCATATCGCGGCCTTTGAGTTCTTCCAGAATCTCGTACTCGCCACGCAGCATGTGCAGCGTGCCCTTGGAGAGGTAGAGCACCTCGTCGCCGTTGCGCACCTTGACATAAGTCAGGTCGGGGCCTACGGCGGCGGCCACGTTGCTGGTCAGCGTCCAGGGCGTGGTGGTCCAGACCAGCAGCGATTCTCCCTGGCGCCCGCGCAGGGGGAAGCGCACCGTCACCGAGGCGTGGGTCAACTCGGCATAGCCGTCGGTAACGATCTCGTGCTGGCTGATGCCGGTGGAGCATCGCGGGCACCAGGGCATCACGTCGGCTCCGCGATAGAGCCAGCCGTTCTCCCAGCACTTTTTGAGCATGGTCCAGATCATATAGTTGTTCTCGTTAGAGAACGTAAAGTAGCTACCGCCCAGCTCGGGCAGGCCCAGCCGGCTGACGATCTGCTCCACCGTGTCGGTCACCAATCCGTCAGGGCCCTCCACCGTAATGATCTGTGAAGGATCCTCGATGAGGCGATCGGCCAGCCAGCGCAGCCACGCGGCGTCGTTCCAGTCCATCCAGTAACCCAGGCGAATGGACTGCTCGGTCTGTACCGCGGCATAGCGCAGCACGCGCTCTTTGCACTTGAGCACAAAGCGATCTAGGCCATACGCCTCGATATCTTTTTTGGAGGTAAAGCCCAGCTCTTTTTCGACCTCGACCTCGACCCACAGACCTTGGCAGTCGAAGCCGTTCTGGTAGCGGGTCTCGTGGCCGCGCATGACCCAGAAGCGATGGAAGAGATCTTTGTAGGCGCGGCCCCAGCCATGGTGGACGCCCATGGGGTTGTTGGCCGTGATGGGGCCATCGATGAACGACCATGTCGGGCCACCCTTGCGCATCTCGCGCTGTTTTTCAAAGGCCTTGCTTTCTTTCCAGAACTTGAGTACCTCGTATTCCTGGGCCACAAAATCGACATCGGCCGGAATTTCTTTGAACGGCATGCCTCTCCTCCTGCCATCGAATTCAAAACGAAAAAAGCTCTCGTCCCGTAAAGGGACGAGAGCTGCATGCGCACATCTCCCGCGGTACCACCCTAATTGGCGTAGCCGCCCACTCATTCATCCACAGGGGCACTTCGTCGGCCCCGATGGGTGCGCCCCGGATAACGCCGGGCGAGGGCGGGCAGGCCTACTGAGTCTGCGTTGCAGACCGTTGGGGTGCCGGCTCGGGAGGGATTTTCGAGCGGTGAGAACGTACCCGGCTCACACCTTGCCCGGGCTCTCTGGACGTCTCGGCCGATCTACTCGTCTCCGTCAACGCCTTTCATTTACGGTTATACAGTATACCTTTTTTATCGCAAGACGCAAGTTTGGGGAGGCATGATGGCAATAACGCGGCTCACGATTTCGCCGTGAGCCGCGTTACTTATCCCCATTGACGTCGTCTATATAAACGAACGCCAGTCGATGATGTAGGGTGGCGGGGGTGCGGCGCCCGGTCTAGATGCGGATGTCGACGCGGCGGCCGGTCTCGGCGCTCTCGATGGCCCCGAATACCATGGCCAGGCTTTTGATATTGTCGGTGCACACCGTCTCTGGATCGGTGCCGGTCTGGACGGCGTGGACGAATTCGCGAATGACGCCCCCGTGAGCTCCCACTTTGGTGCCGGGATCGATCTCGGGCACCGGCACGGCGGCCAGTTCAGAGCGGAACCCGCCCGTCTGTGCCACCACTTCGGCGCAAAAGCCCTGTGCGCCGTCCCACCGCACACTGCCGCGCTCACCGATCACGCGCCAGTCGCACTCCCAGGTGGTGTTGAGCCCCTCGGCGCACCAGCTTCCGCGATAGCTGTACACCAGCCCGTCGCTCATCTCAAAGATGGCGATGGCCGATGCATCGTGGTCGTACCAGGACCCGGAGGGGTTCCACTCGTGGCAGTACACCGAGAGCGGATCGGCGCCGGTTATGAGCCGGGCGGCGTCGAAGGTGTGGATGGCCATATCAAGTAGCAACACGTGCTTCATACGGTCGCGAAAGCCGCCGAAATGCGCGCCCAGATAAAAGTCCGAATCGACGGTGGTGATTGGGCCCAGCGTGCCCGATTCGACAAAGGCGCGCAAACGGCGGATGTTGCCGTCGTAACGGCGGTTCTGGATCACCGCAAAGATACGCCCTGCCTTGAGGGCGGCATCGACCATACGGCGGGCGTTGTCCATCGAATCGGCCAGCGGCTTTTCCCCCAGCACATGGCAGCCGAATTCCAGCGCCTCCAACGTGACCGGCAGATGCGCCTCGGGAATGGTGCAGTTGAACACTGCGTCGGGGCGGGTGGCCTCCAGCACATCCTTGAGGCGGGTGCCGATGACGGCATGAGAGAGGCCGTACTCCTCGGCACGGGCGCGGGCGGCTTCTTCGACGATATCGACGGCGCCCACGATCTCGACCTCAGGGATCTCGCGGATGGCGTCGAGCCAGGTGCGGCTGATGCCGCCACAACCGACCAGAACGGTGCGAACTTGCATAGTGCTCCTCATTGCGAATGGAATGTATCGGGGGATAGAGGGGCCGGTAGATCATCGGCCGGTGACCCCTCGTCACTTGCCTGTCGGGTACATGGTAACCGAGGGGACGCCCGACGTCAAAGGCGGCGGCGCAGAAGTAAAGCTAACGCCAATAGTGTTTTTTGCGCTTATTTTTCTCTTGACAGGCGATATTCTTCATCATAATATGGGTTATAACGGAGTGATAAAGGCTCGTGCCCTTGTGTCCCTGTGAATTGTCGTCTCATCGGGGGGCGGAGAGTGCCTTTCTCACTTCATGAGTGCGTCCGATGTGCTTATCGCCCTGCAGGGTGCGGGGCGGGCGCACAAGCGAGGTCCCGAAATGATCGAGGGCCAGCGGACGACCAGGAATGAGGAGGATGAGATGCCCGGTATCATACCAAGACACAGAACGTTCCGCATAACGATGGCCCTGCTGGCGCTTATGCTGGTGTTTGCCATCGTCCCCATCGCCCCGCCGGTTCAGGCGCATACCGTCTTTGAAGCGCCCATCTACAGCACGGCGGGTGGGATCATGGGCACGGCGACACTTACTCCTCTCGCGGGGGCCGAATGGGAGGTCGTTGTGCGGGTAAGCGGATTCCAGCCCATAGGGGGTGATCGCCGGCTGGCTATTCGCAATGTGGGGCGTTGCACGCTGCCCACCTTTTCTTGCACCGGTGACGAGATCATCCATCTGCCCAACATCCAGTTCTTCCCCGATGGCAGTGCCAGCTACCGTACGGTAACGACCGCCATCACCGAGGCCAAGCTCAGAGGGTCTCATGGGAGCTCTATCGTCATCCATGCCGACGTGAACATCGGCAGCCCCATCATCGGATGCGGCGAGATCGTGCCGACAGGGGCGGCGCCTGCGCCGACGGCCACCAAGTCCCCCACGGCAGCGCCTCCGGCCTTTGGCTCGCCCACCCATGTGGTGGCACCGCTCGGGCTCAAGATGCGCTCCGCCGCGAATCTGGCGGCAAGCGTTATCCTGACGCTCTCTAACGGCGAGACGGTCTTCCCCAGTAACCGGACGGCGGTCAGCCAGGGAATCACCTGGGTGTTTGTGCGCGTCCATCGCGGCGGTCGGGCCCATGACGGCTGGGTCGCCTCGAACTACCTGGCGGCCTTTGCCACGCAACCCCCGCCGGCCACCGGCGCACGAGCGCGGGTGACGGCATCGGATGGCTTGCGCCTGCGTGCCGGCGCCGGCACCGGCTTTGCCATACGGCGCATCGTACCCCACGGCACGGTCCTGACTCTCACCGGCGCCGAGCAGTGGGGGAACGGGATCCTGTGGGCGCAGGTGCGATTCGACGGCGTGACCCTGTGGGCCGCCAAGCAGTACTTGCAGCCGATCTGATCCGACTTGGCATACGAAAGGCAGAACAGGGCCGCCTCAACTGAGGCGGCCCTGTTTCTTTTTGGCGATTCTCTGTGATCTGCTGGTGCGACAGCCCATGGCGGTAGCGGCCGCCAGGCAGTACTCGCAGCCGATCTGATCCGCCTCTACACCATACGAAAGAGAACAGGGCCACCTCAACTGAGGCGGCCCTGTTTCTTTTTAATGATTCTCTGCGAGCTGATGGTGCGGCAGCCCATGGCGATGGGCCGCTATCGCGATACTAGAACAACCCCAGGCCGTTGAGCAGGACAACGAGCACCAGCACCGGAGAGACGAACTTGGCCACGCCATAGAACGCGGCGACTGCACGCTCGTTATTCAACGTGCCCTCGTTAGTGAGTGCCCGCTTGACGTCTTGATAGCTCCACTTCCAGCCCACAAACAGGCAGATGAACAGGCCACCCACAGGCAGCAAGATGTTGGAAGTGACATAGTCGTACAGGTCAAAGGGCGTCAGGCCGAACAAAGAGACGTCGGCGAGGACACTGCTCGAAAGAGCGGCCGTCGAGCCGACGAGGGCCAGCGCGATGAAGGTGACCAGGGTGGCCCGAAGCCGTGACCATTTGAGATGCTCGGCGAGGAAGGCGACGGGTACCTCGAACAGGGAGAGCATAGCGCCGGTGGCGGCCACCGCCGTCAGAATAAAGAACAGCACCATAAAGATGTTGCCCAGCGGCATGGCGCTAAAGACGGCGGGGATGGTGATAAAGAGCAGCGACGGGCCGGTGTTCGGCTCGAAGCCAAAGGCAAACACCGTGGGGAATATGGCGATACCGGCCAGCATCGACACCAGCAGGTCGGCCAGCATGACCCGTGTAGCCGTGCCCGGAATATCCTGGTCCTGTCGGAAGTAACTGCCGTAGGTGATCATGGTGCCCATGCCCACCGACAGCTTGAAGAAGGCAAGGCCCATAGCGACCAGCACCGTCTCCCAGGTGACGGCGGAAAAGTCGGGGCGGAAGAGGAAGCTGAGACCCTGTGCGGCGTTGGGCAGGGTGACGCTGCGGATGTTGATGATGATCAGCAGCCCGAAAAGGATGGGCATGAGCGTGCGCGTCATGCGCTCGATGCCCTTGGACACTCCCGCGATGATGATGGCGGCCACCCAGACCAGTACGATCCACTGCCACAGCAGCGCCTGAGTCGGGTTGGTTACCAGACTGTCGAATGCGGCGGAGGTAACCGCCGGATCGGTCGAGAGCAGGGCGCCTGATGCCGACTTGGCGACATAGGCAAACACCCATCCGGCCACCTCGGTGTAAAAAGCCATGATGAGAAATGCCGAGAGTACTCCGGCTGCCCCCACAAGCCACCAGGGAGCACGGGGTGCCAGGGTGCGTAACGACGTAATGGCGTTGGCCCTTGCCCGTCGACCGATTGCCTGTTCAGCGATCATTACCGGCAACCCGACGAGCAACGTGGCGACTAGATAGATGATGATAAAGGCGGCGCCTCCATTGACTCCGGTAAGGAAAGGAAAGCGCCAGATGTTGCCCAACCCTACGGCTGAGCCCAGCGTGGCAGTGATGACCCCCAGCCGGGTGGCGAAACCGTCCCGGATGGCTAATCCGTCCCGTGCACTGACCGATGCGCTCATGAGATGCGTGCTCCTGTGATGAAATGCTGGCTACACGGGTGGGCGCAGAGAGCCCCCCGTCACGCAGCTCGTGCAGAATGACACAATATGCACATGATAATCCCGAGCAGAAAAGATGTCAAAAGAGATTTTCGGCCGGCAAAGTCGCCTGAACGGACCGGGCGATTCGGGAGGCGAGGATCGATCGGGATCAATGTCCCCGGCGGCCCGATTGATAGATCGGCCCGTACACCTCCCGGTCGAACGGAACACAGCCGGTGGGGCCGTGGTCGCGCATGATCTGGGTGCAGCGGCTGCAGGTGATGCATACACCGCGGGCGGGCAGCGCCCCCTGGTTTACCAGGTCGCGGGCGAAATCGGGGTAGGCAAAAGCCCCCCGACCGAGACCGATGATATCGGCCCAGCCACGCCGCAGAACGCCGGCCGCTACCGGTCCCACGAACTGACGCAACCAGGAATAGCCGGTGCCCACCACCACCATATCGGGATAGCTCTCTTTGACGGTACGGGCGAGTTGAATGAGCCGATGCACGCCGATCAGCGGATGCTCGTCGGGCGTATAGCCATCGACGACGTTCTGATCAAAGGGGCGGTTGATATGCGGCGTAAAGTAGGGATTGCCGGCGGTGACGTTGATGAGAGCCACGCCTTCGTCGCGGAGCATGCCGACAAGGCGGAGCGGTTCGCTCATATCCGGCACGGCGGGATCGTCCCGACTCACACCCCAACCCCAGGGATAGGGGTGCCCGTCGTAGACGTTCAGGCGTACGGTAACGGTCAGATCGGGTAGCTCCTGTCGTACGCGCCGTACGATGCTCAATAGCATACGGGTGCGATTCTCGAACGAGCCGCCATAGCGTCCGGGACGGGTATGGGCGCCCAGCAGCTCGGATAACAGATAGCGGTGGCAGCTCTTGATGTCCACGCCGTGGAACCCTGCCTCATAAGCCAGACGGGCGGCGGTCACATAATCGTCTTGCAGGCGATCCAGCTCGTCGTCCGAGATCAGCGGATGATCGGACGATATGCCCTGAGCTTTATCCAGCACGCCGTCGTGGTGGGCCAGAATGGGCGCGGGCTTTTCGATCGGCCGGCTGTAGCGCCCCGAATGGGTGAGCTGGATGACGGTAAACGGATCATAGCTCGAACCGTGGTCCTCACGTCCGACGGCCCGGGCATCTTCCAGCATCTTGCCGATGGCGGGGGCGGTCTCGGCGGAAAGGAGCAACTGGCGTGGATTGGCTCTCGCCTCGGGCACCACGGCTGTGGCCTCGAACCAGAGCAGGCCGGCGCCTCCACGGGCAAAGCGCAGGTAGCGGCGCACCGTCAACTCGTCGGGACGTCCGTCGGCGGTGCCGTCACAGCCCTCCATAGGATGCACGGCCAGGGCGTTGGGCGTCTGATGGCCGGCGATCTGTACGCGCCGTGCCAGGGGGGCGGTATCTGTATCGACGGGCAGGTCGATTCCCAGATCGGCCGCCGTAGCCAGCAGTTCGTCCAGAGAGCGATAGCGGAATCGTTCGTGGGCCATGTTGCATCCTTTCAGGTGTGGTGGCTCAAGAAACATAACATGGCACCTGGCCTCTGTCAATCGATGCAGGCAATTGCATTTGGAGCTTTTCCATCCGTATGGCTGCATATTCGCCCTTACCCGGGAGCCGGGCGGGAGCACACCGGCGGGTACTCTTGCCCACTCCCACCCTCTCCCACACGTGTGGGAGAGGGTCGCCGTCGCCAACGGCGGGGTGAGGGCGGCCTGGCGGCACGGCCAAGCGATTTCGAGCCAAATGCGATCGCCCTGCGGTTTGATAGGCCCGGCATCCGGCGCTATACTAAATCAGGATCGGTCATCGGCGGTGCGTGCCGTGCCGAAATCATCCCCTCATGTCTGCTCCTCGCCCGGTGCGTGCCCGTAAAAGGAGTGCGTACCATGCCCCGAGACATTCCTGTAGGAAACGGCTCGTTGTTGGTCAATTTCGACGAGTCGTACTATCTCCGCGACATATACTGGCCGCACGTCGGCCAGGAAAACCATACGGCCGGTCGCCTCTCACGCTTTGGCGTATGGGTCGACGGGCAATTTAGCTGGACGGATGACGGCCGTTGGGATATCCGGATGGACTATGCCGGATATTCGCTGGTGACTCGTGTCACATTGCGTCATCAGGATCTGGCGCTGAATCTGGAATGTGAGGATGTGGTCGATTTCGAGGAAGATCTGTACCTTCGGCGCCTCGTCGTGCATAACGAGGCGGATCGCGACCGCGAGGTACGTCTGTTCCTGGGTCACGATCTGAGTATCCTGGGCTATACTGTGGGCGATACGGCCTATTACGAGCCCGAGCGGCGCGCGGTGATTCACTACAAGGGCAGGCGCTGGTTTCTGATCAATACCTCTCGCAAGACATCCGACGGCCCGGCCATCGGCGTGGATCAATGGGCGACCGGCCGCAAAGCGGCACACGGCCGCGAGGGCACCTGGCGCGATGCAGAGGACGGCATGCTCTCGGGCCATCCCATCGACCACGGCAGCGTCGACTCGTGCATCGCCATACACCTGGATGTGCCCGCCCGAGATCGGGCCATCGGCTGGTACTGGTTGGCGGTGGGAGAGTCCTTTGGCGATGTGACGCGGCTGAACCGCCTCGTTCGAGATCAGGGCCCCTCGTATTTTCTGGAGCGCACCCGGGGATACTGGAATGTGTGGGCCACCAAAGAGGGAGATGATTTCGCCGACTTGCCCGATCGTGTGCGTCGGCTCTATCGCCGCAGCCTGTTGATTCTACGCACCCAGATCGACAACAACGGCGCCATCATCGCCGCCAATGACTACGACATCACCCACTTTGGCGGCGATACTTATGCTTATTCCTGGCCTCGAGATGGTGCGCTGGTGGCCGCTGCCCTGGTCGCCGCCGACCATTCCGAGGCGACGCAACGCTTTTTCGAGTTCTGCGAACGAGTCCAGACCCAGGAGGGCTATCTGCTGCACAAATACAATCCCGACGGCTCGCTGGCCTCTTCGTGGCATGGCTGGTACGAAGAGGGAGAGAGACGGTTGCCCATTCAGGAGGATGAGACGGCGCTGGTGGTCTGGGCGCTCTGGCGACATTTCGAGAGCTTTCGCGACGTCGAGTTCATCAAGCCCCACTACCGTCACTTTGTGATTCCCGCGGCCAACTGGATGGCCGATTACGTCGATCGACATACGGGCCTGCCCCTGCCCTCATGGGACCTGTGGGAGGAGCGGTATGGCGTCACCGCCTGGACGGTGGGCGCCGTATGGGGGGCTCTGGATGCCGCCGCTCGTTTTTCCGAGGTGTTTGGCGAGCGAGATCTGTCCGCACGCTATCGCCAGACGGCCAAAGAGATACGCGCCGCCGCGCTGGAGCACCTGTGGGATGAGGATCTCGGTCGTTTTCTGCGGCTCGTCAGGCCGCGCCAGGGCGGCGCCGGCTGGGAGCGAGATGCTACAATCGACGCCTCGATGGTGGGGTTGTGGATGTTTGGCCTGCTAGAGCCCGACGACGAGCGTGTCGTGGCCACCATGCAGGCCATACGCGAACATCTGTGGGTGCAGACCTCTGTGGGCGGCATTGCGCGCTTTGAGGATGATACCTACCATCAGATCAGCCACGATATCGAAAAGGTGCCCGGAAATCCGTGGGTCATCTGCACGCTGTGGCTTGCCCAGTGGTATATCGCCACCGCCCGCACGTCGGAGGATCTGGACCCTGCCCTGGATCTCTTGAATTGGACGGTGCAGCGCGCCCTGCCCAGCGGTGTGCTGCCCGAACAGGTTCATCCTCACACCGGGGAGCATCTCTCTGTCAGCCCGCTCACCTGGAGTCACTCCACCCTGGTGCTTACCGTACGGCAGTATGTGGAGCAGGCTCCGGTCCTGGGCAGCCATACGGGGGCGGGCTATGAGCGATCGGACGATTGCTGAGCGGTAGGTAAGGGCTGGATAAAAGGAACGGCGCCCGGATTGTATCGGGCGCCGTTGTTTTTGCTCGCTTTGTGGGGGGCTCAGGCCATCCGCTCGCGGCGTACCTCCAGCACGTCGTGAACGCTCTGAAAGCGGTTTAGAAGCGTCGAGAGCTGGCTGACGCTCTTGACCCCCACCGTGACCACGATGGTGGCGGTGTGGTCTTGATGAGTGGTGACGCTGGCCGAGCTCATGTTCAGTCCCAGATCGGCCACGACGGCGGCGATATCTCGCAGCAACCCGCTCCGATCAAAGCCCTCGATGTGCACCTCGACCGGATAGGCCTGCTGTGCCTTGCCCCAGGATACGGGGATGAGCCGTTCGGTATCCCGCATGTTGACCACGTTGCTGCAATCGGCGCGGTGCACGGTGATGCCCTTGCCCCGCGTGATATAGCCCACGATCAGGTCGCCCGGTACCGGTTTGCAGCAGGCGGCCAGCCGGGTGAGCAGGTCGCCCACTCCGGTGACGGTGATATCGGATACGGCCGATTCGGGAATGGCTTTGAGTTTGAGCGTCTCGCTCTTGGTGGCTGCATCGTCGATCTTGCGGGCGATTTGCGAAGGGCTGATATCGCCATATCCGACAGCGGCGAGAAAGTCCTCGACCTTGCTGAATTTAAAGAGGGCGGCGATCTCGGAATGCGACTCTTGATCGAATCCCAAGCGGCGCAACTCGCGCTCCAGCACCTCACGGCCGGTGGCGATATTCTGCTCGCGCTGCTGCTGTCGGAACCAATGGCGGATCTTTTGGCGCGCCCGCTGAGTGGCCACATAGTTCAGGTGCGGGTTCAACCAGTCACGGCTGGGGCCACCCTGCTTGGCGGTGATGATCTCGACCTGCTCGCCGCTGCGCAACTGATAATCCAATGATACTAACCGGCCGTCCACCCGCGCGCCGCGGCAGTGGTGGCCGATCTCGCTGTGAATCTGGTAGGCAAAGTCCACCGGAGTGGCGCCTTTGGGCAGATCGACGATGTCACCGCGAGGGGTAAACACGTACACCCGCTCGGCAAAGACGTCGCTGACGAGGGAATCCATAAACTGGCGGGCATCTTCGATATCCTCGCGCCAGTCGCTCGCCTGCCGCAACCAGTTGATCTTGGATTCCAGCGCCTCGTCGCGCTGCGCGACACCCTCTTTATAGCGCCAGTGCGCGGCGATACCGAACTCGGCGATCTTGTGCATCTCTTCGGTACGGATCTGCACCTCCAGAGGCCTGCCGTCCAGCCCCACAACCGCCGTGTGCAGCGACTGGTAGAGGTTGTCCTTGGGCATGGCGATATAGTCGTCGAACTCGCCCGGAATGGGGCGCCACAGGGTATGGACGATGCCCAGCACGTGGTAACACTCGCGAACTTCGCGCACGATGATGCGCACCCCGTGCACGTCATAGATCTGGTCGAAATCGCGCCCCTTTTCCTGCATCTTGCGGTAGATGCTGTACAGGTGCTTGGGGCGGCCGGTAATGCGCGCTTGAATGCCCTCTTTTTGCAGGCGATTTTTGAGGATCGAGACCACACGCTCCAGATAGGCGCCCCGCTCGGTGCGCCGCTCGGCCAGCAGGTTGGCGATGAGATGATAACTCTCCGGGTCGAGATATCGGAAGGAGAGATCCTCCAGTTGCCACTTGAGCTGCCAGATACCGAGTCGGTTGGCCAGCGGAGCGTATACGTCCAGCGTCTCACGCGCCTTGAGCTGTTGCTTGTCTTCCGGCAGATACTGCAGGGTGCGCATGTTGTGCAGCCGGTCCGCCAGCTTGATGATCACCACCCGGATATCGTCGACCATGGCCAGGAACATCTTGCGCAGGTTCTCGGCCTGTTCCTCGTCCAGATCGACGGTCTCGACCTTGCTCTTGCGCTTGACGCGCCGCAGCTTGGTGACTCCTTCAACCAGGTTGGCCACCATATCGCCAAACTCTTCGCGCAGCTCGGCCGGCGTAACCTGAGTATCCTCCAGGACGTCGTGTAGCACACCGGCGACAATGATGGGCGCTTCCATATGCAGGTCGGCCAGAATGGTGGCCACCTCCAGCGGGTGAACGGCATATGACTCGCCCGATGCCCGCAGCTGGTCACCATGGGCGTTCACGGCAAAGTCGATGGCGCGTGTCACCTGCTCTACCGCATCGGGATGCAATGCCTGCACACGTCCCAACAACTCGTCCCGGTCGATCTCTTTGACTGCTGCATTCACTTCTAGATCCGTCGTTGCCGACATCCTTGTCCTCTATCCTTACGTATAACCCGATTCTTTTGTTCGTTCACATTCGAACCGAGTCCCGAAGCTTGCTTGTATGAGGGGGCGCCTCATGCTATTATTTCCCTTAACTTATTATACCACGTTTGGAGGCAAACTCTTGATTTCATCCAGACATCCCCGGCGCGGGCGCTCACCCGATCGACCGACCGGCTGTATCAGCCGCGTGGCCGGCGCTCAACGGATCACCCACCTTCTGTCCGCCGAGGGGATCGTCACGCCGAATCAGGCTCCCCGCCTCATCGCCGACGGGCGGGTCATGTTGAACGGTCGCCCCGTGAAAGATGTGCTGGTTCGGGCCGATCCCACTCGGGATGAGGTGTCGGTGGACGGGCGCCCCGTGCACTTTGAGCGCTTTTGCCGCTACCTCGTCTTTCACAAGCCCTATGGCGTCATGACCGGCTTTACCGATCCAGAGGGGCGGCCGAGCCTGGGCGATTATGTGCCCGTTTCCGATGTCTATGCCGCCGGGCGCCTCGATCTGGATAGCGAGGGATTGATGTTGCTTACCGACGACGGCTGGCTCAATCATCGTCTGACCCATCCCCGCTATGAACATCCCAAGACTTACTGGGTACAGATCGAGGGCGTTCCTGATGAGGCGGCGCTACAAGCGTTGCGCCACGGCGTCGAGATCAAGGGACAGCGCACCCGGCCGGCCACCGTCGAATTGCTATCGGGAGATCTGGAGCCCCAGGTGCCGCCACGCGATCCCCCGATCCGCTATCGTAAAAATGTGCCCACCGCCTGGCTGCGCATCGTCCTCCGCGAGGGACGCAAGCGACAGGTTCGACATATGACCGCCGCGGTGGGCTATCCTACGCTACGTCTTATCCGCGTCGCAATCGGCCCCATCACGTTGGGTGATCTGGCTCCGGGCCGGTGGCGCGATCTCTTGCCGGATGAGTGGCAGGCTCTGGCTCATATGGTCCATTATCGGGCCGACACGGGCGCAGGGCCGGCCGGTGGTCGCTCTTCCGAGGGGCGCCGGAGACGCTCTTCACGCTGAGCCGCCCGTCAGTTCGCGGCTCGGGATCGTTCCCTGTGGTCGGCCCATCGGCGCTGAACGGCGCGCAAAAAGACCATGGCCACGGCGATGCCGGCCAGATCGACGATCCAATCCAGGACGGAGGCATGCCGTCCGGGGACAAAAAACTGATGGAGCTCGTCACTTATGCCATAGACGGCGGCAAGCCCTCCGGCGGTGCGAATTGGCTTGCGCCAAAAGAGCGCAGGAGAGTCGGCCGGCCATGTAACCATCGCCCACCAGGCCAGCACGGTCAATACGGCAAATACCGACGCATGGGCAGAGATCTCGAAAAGGAGATCGGACAGGCCGATCAGCCGATTCAACTTGGGCAGATCCGGCTGGTGAGACAGCCAAAAGATCATCGCCATCCACAGAATGAGGGGGAGCCAGCCAAAGAGCGCGTTCAGCAGGTATCGATGATGTAACGATTTGTCCATAAAATAACGGCCGGAACGTTGGCGCATCATTCATCACCGTCCCGGGTGACGACGGCTACGCCAGCGGTCGAAATAGTTGAGTATTATGAGGCCGATGAACAGGGCCAGAACGAAATCCCATTGTCTGGCCAGCACCAATCCCGCTACGATCAACAGGATGCTCAGGTCAAGCCAGAAAATAAAGCGGGTGCCGTCCTTCATGGGCTCCTTTGCAAACCGAATCACGCGGGCGATCTTGCTTCCCATTATAGCATCCCTTTCCCTGCCTCACAACCTATTTTCACCTGTGCTGTGGGCAAATGCGCCCGTCTCGCGGTATCCCCTTCCAGAGGTCTCTGCCGACTGGTTGGATGGCCGCCCGATGGTCCTGTCAAACCGGCCAGATGCGAGATCGCCGCGACCGATCGGCTTGGGGAAGCGCTTGTGTCGTGCCATCGCGCTCGATGGATTTGCCGCTGTTCCACCATATTTTGACACGCCGGCCACTTGACGTTATAATTCGCCATATCTTGCAGTGGAGGAACCGGGATGACGACCTACGTGACCGATCTGTTTCGCTCATGACGGTGCGCCCATCCCCCAGATCAGTATAGAATTTTCTCTATGGGCCGTGGGCGCCGGGCACCATGGCTTTTTTGCAGCTATTTGACGAATCATCATCGTGCGCCGTGGGGCTGCCCACGGCGTTTTCTGTGACACCAGTCTGGGAGACGGCACACCTCATGGGCATCAAGGCGTTTGTTTTCGATTGTGGAGGCGTTGTGCTGCGGAACGGCGATCTGACCCCGTATCAGCGTTGGGAGGATCGTCTGGGGTTGGAGCGGGGAGAGCTTGCCCTGCACCTGTGGGATGGTGAGCCTTGGTCGTTGGCCGAACGTGGCCGATTGACCGAGGACGAATTCTGGACACATGTGGGCCAAAAGTTGGGCCTGCAAGAGCCGGAACAGATCGACACCATGCGGCGAGATCTATGGAGTACCTGGCGGGTTGATGAGCAGGTGCTCGCCCTGATCGACCGATTGTGCGCTCGCTATCGCATTGCCATGCTCAGCAACGCCACCGACGCTTTGGAGGAGATGCTCGCGAATCGTTATCGCGTAGCAGATCGCTTTGAGACAATCATCAATTCGGCGCGCCTGGGTATTGCCAAGCCTGAGGAGGCGATTTACCAGGAGACTCTTCGTCGCCTGGAACTGGAACCCGGCGAGATCGTCTTTATCGATGATCGCGCAGAGAATATCGCCGCCGCTGCATCCGCAGGGATGCATGTCATCTGGTTCGTCCACGGTAACGAGCTGGAACGTCAGCTCGCCGTCTATTTGAACCACGGAGATCGTGGGTCGATATCTGAATCTGACGATGGGAACGGAAGTAACGGCAAGCAAGACGCCGTGGCCCCGCCCCGAGAACATGACGGCGATGACCCGGTGCCGCCCCACTGATCTCGCCCGGCACTGTATGCTCGGGCGAAGGATGGGCAGCCATGCTACACGTATCCAACCTGAGCAAACATTACGGTGACGTGACGCTCTTTGAGCAAGTGAATTTTGTCGTCAATCGCGGTGAGCGATTGGGGCTGGTAGGGCCCAACGGCTGCGGCAAGACAACGTTACTTCGTATTTTACTGGGTATAGAGCCCGCCGATAGCGGAAGCGTTCGTTATGATGTGCCTCGCTGGCAGATAGGATATCTGCCTCAGGCGTTGCAGTATGATGCGGACATGACCGTTCGCGATGCGCTCAAGGTGGCGCCCGATCTCGACGCCGATTACTGGGCAGCCCGCATCGAAGATCTGGCCGAACGAATGGCCGGCGGAGATGATGATCCCAACCTGGAGGCCGAGTATGCCCAGGCGCTGGAGAGACTGAGTCACGCCGCCACGATCCTGCCCGAGCATCTGGTCGCACAGGTGCTGGCCGGCCTGGACCTGGACGATGTGCCCCCCGATACCCCCGTCGCTATCCTCAGTGGTGGGCAAAAGACACGCCTGAGCCTGGCCCGCATTCTGCTGCAAGAGCCGGTCCTTCTGGTGCTGGATGAGCCGACCAACCATCTGGACATCACGGCGCTGGAGTGGCTGGAGGGTTATCTCTCGACCTATGCCGGGGCTATTCTGCTGGTCTCACATGATCGCACCTTTCTGGATCGCACCGTGACCCGTATTCTGGAGATGGACCCGGTCCGCCGCGCCGTGCGGGAATATGCCGGCAACTATAGCGAATACGCCCTGGCCAAAGAGAGCGAACGCGAGAAGGAATGGCAGGCCTATCAGGATCAGCAAGAAAAGATCGCCCGCCTGGAAGGCGCCGTTCGCCACTGGAAGGGGCACGCCAGCAAGATCGAAGGCGAAACCATCCACTATCACTATCGCAAGATCGCCAAAAAGGTCGCCCGTCAGGCCGTTGTTCGTCAGCGTCGGCTGGAGCGGTTGCTTGAATCGGAGGATCGCCTGGACAAGCCCAAGCAAGGCTGGCGCATGAAGCTCGAATTCGTCGATACGCCGCCCAGCGGACAGGACGTGCTGATTTTTGAGGGAGTGGGCAAGCGCTTTGGTGAACGCCATCTGTTCGAGGATGTCAACCTGACGCTGCGACGGGGCGAACGCATTGCGCTGGTGGGGCCCAACGGTTCGGGCAAGACGACGCTTCTGCGCATCGTTGTGGGAGAGAGCGAGCCCTCTTCGGGCACGGTCCGGCTGGGGGCCGGCGTGCGTGTGGGCTATTTTACTCAGGAGCAGGAGAGTCTGAATCCCGACCTTTCGCCACTGGAGACGGTCCGCCGCAATGCGTCCCTGAGCGAGACCGATGCGCGTAACTTTTTACATTATTTTATGTTTTCAGGAGATGAGGTATTCGTTCCTATGGGGCGGCTGAGCTATGGGGAGCGCGCCCGCCTGGCCCTGGGGGTTCTGGTGTTGCAGGGCTGCAATCTGCTTTTGCTGGACGAGCCCATCAACCACCTGGATATCCCTTCGCGCGAGAGTTTCGAAGCCGCCCTCGAAGCGTACGAGGGCACGATCCTTGCCGTCGTCCACGACCGATACTTTATCGAAAGATTTGCCACCGGCATCTGGTCTGTGGAAGACAAGACGGTGCGCCCTTATGTGGATCTCGAGGACATGCGTCGCGGGCGGGATACCGCGGCGCCGGAACGACCGGCATCGTAAGCGCGTCTTATTGTCATTGAACCGAGTTTGCGAGAAGGAGCGCTGGAACGACTGATGAAAGATGACAGTGTAATGTCTCCGTGGGAGCCGGTGCCCGACGGCCCCCGCCATCGCGATACATTGCGGCCCAGGGCCAAAGAGGTGATCGTGCGGGGGGTGACTCTCGGGTTGCTGGCGACTCTACTTCTGGCTGTGTTGGGGCTGGCCGGCGGGTTGGGGATATACGCCTATTACGCCCGCAGCCTGCCCTCTCCTGAGGAACTGTACGAACGCAGCCTCGCCTTCAAGAGCACCCGCATCTATGATCGGAACGGGCAGCTACTTTTCGAGATCATGGACCCCTTTGGCGGGCGGCGCGTGGTGGTGCGCTATGGAGATATCCCTCAGGTGATGATCCAGGCCGTTGTGGCGACGGAGGATGCGACCTTTTTCGCCAACCCGGGGGTGAATCCGATCGCCATCGCCCGAGCGTTGTATCGCGACCTGCGCAGTGGCGAGTTCACCCAGGGCGGGAGCACTATTACCCAGCAGCTGGTGAAGAATGTCTATCTTTCGCCCGATCGCACCCTCGAACGCAAGATCAAAGAGGCC
>JBMNOI010000027.1:0-34918 GCA_050942995.1 Anaerolineae bacterium | reverse complement strand
GGCATCAGTAAAATCGCCCGGGTCGTCGAAACCTACGCCCGTCGCCCACAGCTTCAGGAGCGACTGACCAGCCAGATCGCCGATGCCATAATGGAGCATGTCAAGCCCTGGGGCGTGGGCATCGTGGTCGAGGCAGAGCATCTCTGCATGACCATGCGCGGCATTCGCAAGCCGGGCAGCGTCGTCGTAACCTCGGCCAGCCGCGGCATCTTTCGCACCCGCACCGAAACACGAGCCGAGTTCATGTCTCTCATCGGCCACTCGGAACGAGGTTAAACCGTGAGCGATGCCGTACGCCGCGCGTTGCGCACGGTCTCTGCCCTCGTCCCCGTTGTGATGATCGGCATCCTTGTCGTCCTCTCGGGATGCGCGGCGCCCGCCGACCCGGATGACGTCATACCACCGACCCCAGAAGAGCGCCGTGATCCGGAACCGTTCATCGAACAGGCCCGTGCTGCCATCGAGATCGACGACTATGCCGGCGCGTCTCAGGCGCTCCGCCAGGCGCTAGAGGCTGACCCCGAGTCCGTCACCGCCCACTTTATGCTGGCCACCAGCTATGTGCAGCAGGGAATGCTGATCGAGGCCGAGGCAAGTTTGACCGAGGTGCTGAGGCTGGACCCTGACCATGCCGACGCATGGGCCAATCTGGGTGTTGTGTACTATCGGATGGGCCGCATGGACGAGGCTGAAGAGACCCTCCGCACCGCCCTCTCGAAACAACCCGACGATGCCGAACTGCACTACAACCTGGGAGGCGTATTGCTGGCCATGTCAGATATCGATGGCGCGCAATCCGCCTTCTTCCAGGCCGTCGAACTGGACCCCACACTGCCCGAGCCCTACCTCGGCCTGGGAAGCGTATATGCGGCGCAAGAGATGCCCGACGAGGCCATCGAGGCACTGAACCGGTATATCGAGCTGAGTGACGATGCCGAATGGCGTCAGTATGCCGGGGAGATGATCCGGCAGATCGAGGAGGAGCAATGAGCCGCTATAACGTGCGCTTGTTGCGGTGTGATTCGACGGCTGCCCTGGTGCGCGAGATGCAGTCAATCGGCGCCGATCCCCAGGGAATCGGCATCATGGCGCCCAAAGCTCGCCTTTGTCTCATCCGGGCCGAAGGACTCAAGCTGTCCGCCGCCAGCATCCTCAAGCAGGAGCTACTCTCCAAGGGGGGCGACGCCGCTCTTTCGGGCAAAGTCTATCATGGAGGAGAGCATACCACCGATGTGCTGATCATGGGGAGCCGGCGTACGCTGGGGCGCGTGATCCGGGTGCTTCGCCGTCAGCCGCTGCCCAGTCTTCATGATCTCGCCGAGGAGCTACAACAAGCCCTGCGCAACGAGGTCCGTCCGGTGGCGGCCTCCTGCTGTATCGGCGGTCACGAATTCGTTTGGGGGCGCCGCACCTACATCATGGGTATCCTCAACGTTACGCCTGATTCCTTCTCCGGCGACGGTCTGGCTGCCGACACCGACTCCCCTGAGGTGATGGTAAAGCGAGCCGTCGCTCAGGCCATGGTCTTTCTGGAGGAGGGCGCCGATATCATCGATATCGGCGGAGAGTCGACCCGCCCGGGAGCCGGCACGGTGGATGCCGAGACCGAGATCGCGCGTGTGGTCCCCATCATCCGGGCGTTGCGGCAAGAGACCGATGCGCCCATCTCGGTGGACACCTACAAAGCCCCGGTCGCCCGCGCCGCGCTGGATGCCGGCGCCAATATGATCAACGATGTGTGGGCGATGCAGATGGATCCCGAAATGATGCCGCTGGCCGTAGAGCGCAACGTGCCCGTTGTGTTGATGCACAATCGCTCCAAACCTCACGATGCCGAACAGCGCGAACGGCTCGGTGGACGCTATGTGGGCGTGCGCTATGACGATCTCATGGCCGATATCGTTCGGGATCTGCGGCAATTGGTCGATAACGCCCTCGCGGCCGGCATCGCGCCCGAGCGCATCATCATCGATCCGGGGATCGGGTTCGGCAAGACGGTGGATCAGAACCTGGCTCTGCTCAACCATGCTGACGAATTGCGCGTCCTGGGATTCCCCATTCTGTTGGGGCCCTCGCGCAAGTCGTTTATCGGCTACACGCTGGATCTGCCGCCCGATGAGCGCGTCGAAGGCACGCTCGCGGCAGCCGTTGTCGGTGTAGTGCGTCGCGCCGCGGATATTATGCGCGTACACGATGTACGCGCTGTGGCCCGCGCGGTACGCATGGCCGATGCAATCACAAGGGCTGACTGACTATGGCGACAGTCTATATCGGTCTGGGAGCAAATCTGGGAGATCGTGAGGCCAATATTCGCGAGGCTCTGCGGCGTATGGCCGATGCCCGAATGCGGATCCTCGCCGTTTCCCCGCTCTATGAAACCGAACCGTGGGGCATTACCGATCAACCCCGCTTTCTCAACGGCGCCTGCGCGATAGAGACCGACCTCTCCCCCGAGGAGCTGCTGGATACTCTCAAAAAGATCGAGGCCGACATGGGTCGGGTGCGGACAGTGCGTAACGGCCCGCGCCCCATCGATCTGGACATTCTGCTCTACGATGACCGGCGCATCGAGACGCCCCGCCTGAAGGTGCCCCATCCGGGCATCGTGGAGCGCAACACGGTACTGGTGCCTCTGGTGGACATTGCCCCGGATCTCAAACATCCCCTCACCGGGCGCACCATGACCGATCATCTGGCCGATCTGGGGCCCACGCCCGACGTCGCCCCCTATCCACCGGGATTGCCCGTCGACACGCAGCCATAGCCCGCTCAGTCTGGCGAGTCGACCAGATCTTTGCCGCGCAACACGTTAAAAATGGTGCGCGATTGGCGCAGCTCTTCTTCCGCCCGGCCGTCCTCGCCGACCTCTGCCAGAAGGGTGCCCAGCTCTTCATGGGTTTCGGCGGCATTGAGTCGGTCGCCATGCGCCTGATACACCGCCAGTGCATCGCGCAGGTAGCGCTCGGCCACGCGCCATCGCCCCTCTCGGTGGGCGATGCCGGCATACACCCGGTCCACATCGGCCACGCCCAGCTCGAATCCCAGTCGTGTATAGCGACGCGTCGCCTGCAAGCAATGCTCCCGCGCCATGGCGATATCTCCCATCGCCAGCCCGATCTCGGCCAAATGGAGATGCGCCGTGCCCTGCTCGCGCACATCACCGGCGCGCTCTAGCGCCTCGAGCGCCTGGCGATAGCACTCCAAAGCCTCATCATGCTCGCTCAGGCGCTGATACGCATAGCCCATGTTGTTCAACGCCCGCCCCAGATCTCGTAGTTGATCGTGTGCCCGGGCGATCTCGATGCATTGCGCGTACAGCTCGATGGCCTGGCGAGGCTGATTTCGGGCATCATGCAAAATCCCCAGATTGCCCAAAATGCGGGCCTTTAAAAGATCGTTCTCGCCGACCAGAGCCAACGCCTCGTTCAGACGCTGTACGGCGTCATCCCATTCGCCCCGCTCGAAAGCGAAAAAGCCCGTGGTAAGCAACGCATTGGCTTGCAGGGCAGAATCCCCCACCCGAAAACCCATCGCCCGGCTCTCATCACCCAGCGCCACGGCCTCATCCCATTGCGCCACCCGACCATGGCCCACAGCCAGATCCAGCATGATCTCGGCCTGCCGCCGATGATCGTCCCCCTGCCGGGCCAGCTCCAGCGCGCTTTCGAGCGCGTCTCGCCCCTCATCCTGGCGTCCCACCGTCAGCAACAGCCGACCGCACCGATGCAACAGCATCGTTCGTCCTTCGGCCGTCAGGTTGATCTCCTCGGCCATGGACAGCATCTGGTCGAGATAAGAGATCGCCTCGGCGAGCGCATAGGCCGACTCGGCCCTGTCGGCCGCCATCTCCAGGTAACGGTAGCCCCGGGTACGCTCGGCGCTGCGGCTATAATGCCTCGCCAATTCATAGATGAACGGCTCCACATCGCCGCCACACAGATCCTCGTAGGCGTGGGCAATGACGCCGTGATACTCCCGGCGCAGCGCAGCCGGAAACTCTTCATACAGCGCCTGCCAGATTTTAAAGTGCTCAAAGCGGTACATACCATAGCGATGATGGTGATCATCGTTTCGACGATCACCATCATCATCGCCAACGTCACGCACCAGACCGTGCCGCCGCTGGATATCCCGCAACCGACGAAGAACGACCAGCCGCGATTGCCCCACCACCGGTGCCAACACCGCCGGATCGAACCGCTGCCCCATCACGGCCGCCCAATCCAGCAGGTCACGGTCGTCCATGCCCACCCGTTCGATGCGCCGCATGACGACGTCCAGCACGCTGTCGGGGATGGGCACACCGCCATCGGGCGGGGCCTCATAGGCCTCCCGATGGTCCGACATGTCCCCCTTGTCGCGGATCAATCGCAACGTCTCCAGCAGATAAAAGGGGTTCCCTTCAGACTCACGGCCCAACGTCTCCACCAGGCCGACGGCCGTTGTATCGGTATCGAGGACGGCGCTGACGAGGAATTCGATCTCTTCGTCTCCCAGGGGCGCGAGGGGGATCTCCTCATACAGTCGCTCGCGGCTCATGCGGCGCAACACCTCGCGCAGAGGATGCGCCCTCCCCTCACGATCGGCAAGAATATCCTCAAGGCGATAGGCGCCCAACAACAGAACCCTTGCGCCGCCGATGGCCCGCGAAAGATAATGAAAGAGCTGCAGAGTTGTTTCGCTGGCCCATTGCAGATCATCCAGCATGACGGTCAGCGGCCGACGGCGCGCGGTCAGGAGAACAAGCTGCGTGATCGACTCGAACAGCTGCGCCTGAGCGTCACGCAACGAGGACTGCTCGAACCAGGACATCTGTGCCGCATGTTCACGGGCCCCTTCCAGGCCCAATACATTACGCACCAGATCCAGATGCTGCCTGAAGAACTCGTCCTCGTCGCGTTCGCCGCCGACCGACGCCAAAGCGCGCTCCAGCGTCCGGATCACCGCGACCCAAGGAGCGTATGGATCGGGCGCGTTATCGTACAGACATTCACCCCGCAGGATGAGGACGTTGCGCGCTTGCCCTATCGCAGCGATCTCGTCCATGAGGCGCGTCTTGCCCATGCCGGCCTCACCCGACAGCATGAGCGTTCGTCCTTCGCCGGCCAGGGCACGTTCCAGCGCCGCCTCCAGCGCCGCCCGTTCCTCGCTCCGACCGGCATAGGGCACGATATCGTCATCCGGCTCTGCCGGAGCCACCAGATCGACTGCGCGATGGGCGGCTTGACCGTCGCTCCTCAACAGATCTTCGAGCGCCTCGGCCACTTTACCCGCCGTCTCGGGGCGCCCATCGGCCGATTTGCTCAACAAGCGGGACACCAGATGCTCCAGCGCCTGCGGCAACGACGGGTCGAGCTGGCGCAACGGCCGTGGCTCCTCGTTCAGATGCTTGTAGATGATGCTCACCGCAGAGGGTCCCGTAAAAGGCGGCTGCCCGACCAGCATCTCGTACAGCATCGCCCCCAGGGCGTAGAGGTCCGTGCGCCCGTCCACCGGCCGGCCGACGGCCTGCTCTGGAGAGAGATAGAACACGGTGCCCAGTACCGTACCGGTGCGGGTCATGGCCGAGGCATCGGCCACACCGGCCAGGCCAAAGTCGGTCAGTTTGGCGCGACCGTCGGCGGCAAACATGACATTGCCCGGTTTGACATCGCGATGGATGACGCCGTGAGTGTGAGCATGTTCCAGCGCCCGGGCGATCTCTAAAGCGATCCTGGTTGCCTCGCGCCAATCGAGCGTGCCCCGCTGCAGGCACTCTTTCAGGCTGCCCGCCGCCATCAGCTCCATGACGATATAGCGAAGCATCTGCGCCTCGCCCACATCGTACACTTCGACGATATGCGGATGACGCAGCCCCAGTAAAACGCGGCCCTCCCGCATAAAGCGCCGAATCATATCCGGTTCGGCGCGCTGTGAAAGCACCTTGAGCGCCACCTCACGCTCAGCACGGGCATCAAAAGCGCGATAGACCTCGGCGACGCCGCCAAGGCCTATCAATTCAAACACATCAAGTCCTGCAATGGTTCGGCCGGTTAGATCTATAGCCATCTCGATATGATCGTTCAACGGCAGGCCGTCGGGCAAACGCTCCACAGTCCGCCCATCCTCTAAGGCGTTCCTATCATTATCCGATCAGGTTCAGCGGCAGCTCGACCGTGAACCGCGTGCCCCGGCCCGGTTCGGACGAGACCGCTATCTTGCCACGGTGCGCCTCGATAATACTGTGACTCACCGAGAGTCCCAGTCCGATGCCTCGCTCTTTGGTCGTAAAGAAGGGCTGAAACAGTCGCTCCAGATCCTCTTCCGACATGCCCACTCCGGTATCGGCCACTTCTGCGATGACATGATACTCGGTGCTGCGTGTAGACACCGTCAGCGTCCCGCCCTCGGGCATGGCCTGTACCGCGTTCACGATCAGGTTGATAAAGACCTGCTGGAGTTGATCGGCGTCGGCGCGTAGTTCGGGCAGATCGGACTGTAGCTCTTCGCGCACCTCGATCGATTCGGCCATAGGGGTGCGCATCAGCACCTCACGCAGCAGCGCGTTCAGATCCACCTGCGTCAGGGTGCGGGGGCGGTTACGCGAGAAGAACAAGAGATCGTTGATGATCTTGCTCTGGCGGTCGATCTCACCGTCCATCTTGGTGATATATCGTCGCCATACGTCGGGCGAATCGGTCTTGCCCATCGCCAGCAGACGATCCAGATAGTAAAGGCTGTTGCGCATCACCATCAACGGATTGCGCAGCTCGTGCGCCACGCCCGCGGCCAAACGCCCCACGGCCGCCAGCCGTTCCGCCTGGACAAGCTGGGTCTGCGCATCACGCAGTTGATCCAGCGCGGCGCGAAGCTGCTCATTGCTGCGACACATGTCGTCATACAGCTTGGCGCCGCGAATGGCCATGGCTGCCTGGCTGGCCATCGCCTCTAACAAGCGCAATTCATCCTCGCCAAACAGCCTGGTGCCGAGCCGGGTATCCACATAGATGGCGCCCAGCAACTCGGACCGGGCCACCAGCGGCACGGCGATCACCGAGCGAATGTTCTGCACGACGATGCTCTGCGTCAGCTCGAACCGATCGTCCATTTGCACGTTCTTTGTCAGAATCGGCTCGCGTCTCGCCATCACGCGCTCGATGAGGCTGGAGCTGAACGCATCGTCTGTCTCGGCCACTTCACCCGCCGAAAAACGACGCGCCGCAGCGACATAGTAACCGCCCTCTGGCCGGCTGAGCACCACAAAGCCCCGTTCGGCCCCCACCAGCACGATCGCCTTGTCGATGATCGACTCTAGCAGGTCGCCGAGATCCTGTGTGGCCGTCAGTTCGCGGGCGATATCATACAATGAGGCCAGTTCACGACGTTGCTGCGCCATCTCGGCGAACTCGGCCTCGAGCTCGGCCACCAGACGTCCCATCTCGGGGGCCGAACGCACACCCTTTTCGGCCAGCCGTTCGAACTCGGCGGCCAGGGTCTCTAATTTGGCCGAACTATCCACCGCCCCCCCCTTATTGTGCGATGAATCAACTAAGAATCCGGCCCTCCGCTGAGATTCGATCGGCCGGATCTCGTGCCTCCATACGTCCGGAGCGACGGACTAGAGTTGGTCCGTCGCCGCCAGAAGCATAGGCAGAAACATGGCCACATCCAGCGGTTTGCGGAACACAGCCTCGGCTCCCGCCTCCATGGCCTCAGAGGCCAGATCGCCCACCTCATGACCGGTGATCATGATCACTCGCAGGTTGGGGTCGATCTCTCGAAGGACGCGCAACGTCTCGACGCCGTTCATTCCCGGCATACGGATATCCAGCAACGCCACGTCGTACCGCTCTTTGCGGCAACGCTCTACCGCCTCTTCGCCCGACGCCGCGACATCCACAGAGTAATTCTCCAGTGTGAGAATATCGAACATCGTCTCGCGGATGCCAAGATCGTCATCCACGACCAGTATCCTGGGTCTGTCGGTCATTGTCCTCCCATGCTCCATTACGCGTTGGACACAGTTTCCCAGGTCATTGTAGCACAGCGCTCCGGACCGCCGCATAAAGGGAGCGTCAGACTTGCTTCAACAGATCTCGCACCGCGTAATAGACCAGCTTGGGCCGACGATACTCGTCCAGCAATCCCTTGTTGTTAAAGTTGCGCGGGCGCCGCAACGCCCACTCTCCCCCGTCAGTTCGCGTATCAAAGTACTGCCAGATATAAAAGCCCACCAGATCGTCGCGCTCTAAAAAGCAGGCGACGGCGTCGGCAACGATGCAGCGCTGGTGCTCCTCACTCCACACCACCCCTTCTTCGAGGGCATGCCAGCCATAGATCGCTCCGGCGCCAAATTCGCTCACGATCATCGGCTTGTTGCCGATTTTCGCCCGCATGCGATTCAGAAACTCGGGCCAGGTCGTCTCTGCATACCAACCGGGATACGCGTTGAGGCACACGAAATCGACCAGATCCATGCAGATGTCGCGCGTTCCCCGATCCGAAGCAAAGGTTACCGGTCGGGTGCTATCCAGCTCACGCACCGTAGAGATCAATCGCTCCGCCACCACGCGCCCCTCCGGGGTGTCGGTGGCGCACTCGTTCAGCACGCTCCATGCCCAGATACAGGGGTGCCCGGCATCGCGTTCGACCATCGCCCAGAGCATGGCCGCCGCCCGGTCGCTGATCAACTCTTGCGCCAGTTGCTCCCGACTAAATCCCCACAGCGGGATCTCTTCGATGAACAGAATGCCCCGCTCATCACACAGATCGAGCATGCGCGGGTCGTTGGGATAGTGCGATCCGCGAATCGAGTTGGCGCCCAGATCGGCCAGCAGGTCCAGGTCGCGCAGCATCATATGCTCGGGGAGCGCAAAGCCCCAATCGGGGTGATCCTCATGACGATTCACTCCGAGGATGCGGATCGGCTCGTCGTTCAGCAGAATCTGCGTGCCCTCTACCCGCACACTGCGAAAGCCGGTGCGCTCGATGAGATCATCGCCGCCACAGGCCAGCCGCACCATGTGAAGAGCCGGATCTTGGGGGCGCCATATGCGCGCGTCGTCCACATCCACCGCAAAGAGAATGACTTGCGAGCCATGCGCCTCTATCTGTACGCCCTCGGAGCGCAACGGTCGTTCGTCGACAAACAGCGTCCACTCGGTATCCAGTCGCGAATCGGTGAGGTTGAGCAGTTCAGAACGCACGCGCAATGTCGCCTTGTCGCCGGCCAGCACCGGCGTGACGCGAAGCGAGGCGATATACGCATCTCCCTGTAGCTCCTCGACCCACACCGGCCGGGGAATGCCCCCGTAGCGAAACCAATCCAGGCGCGCTGCCGGGATCGTGCTGATCATGTCATGGGTATTGTCCACGCGAACGATCAACTCGTGCTCGCCGGGTTTGGGATGGGGCACCAGAAAGGAGAAGGGTAAAAAGCCCCCATAATGCTCGCCCAACGGCTCGTCGTCCAACCACACATTGGCCTGATGGGTCACGGCGCCAAAGCATATGGCCATGGCCGGGCACGAATCGATGCTGAACCGATAGCGATACCACGCCGGCCCCTCATAGTTGAGATAGGCACGGTGGGTGTTCCACACGCCCGGAACATACATCTCGATCGAGTCCTCCGGAAAGTGGCAACACCATTCCTCGCTCACGCCCACATCATCGGGATCGGCGACAAAGTCCCATCGCCCGTGTAGATAGGTCTGTTTCCTCGTGGTCGTCGTTTGAAAAGTACGGTGCATGCGCGGCTCCTCATCCTCATTGGGTGTCTACTCGTGAGTCAAGTATACCGTCCCCGGGCATTGTGTGCAATCTGCTGCAGAAGCATGGCCTCCTGGCCGCATTATGTGTCAGGAATGCCCGGTCGTAAAGCACCCCCTTTCCAAAGAGGGCAAGTGCCGGGGCCTGCGGAAGGGAATACCGGGCCATAGCGCAGCCCGATGATGCGCCGCCCGCGCTGGAATACGGACCTGTTTTACGATAGAATCATCCCAACCCTCATCGGCGCGCGACGGTGCACAGGAGCATGACGGACCATGAGCTACACCATCGGGATGAATGCGCTCTCACTGAAACCGACACCTCGCCTGGCTCACACCGAGTATTGCAGCCACGCGGCGCTCAAGCGCGCCGTCACCGGCCTCCCCGATGATGACCCGCGACAGGAACCCGAATTCTATCGCCGGTGGGAATACGACTTTATCTGGTCCACCAACGATGGCCCCGAGCCCTGGGAGATGCGAGGCCGCACCACCGACATGGGCCACGCCGAGTTTCTGGAAGGCGGCATAGATCGTCGTCCGCCCCGGGCATCGCCCTTTCGGAACGTCGATGAAGTGCTGGCCTTTGATGCAGTCGCCGAGTACGGCCTCACCGATTTCGACACGCTGGTCGATTTCTACGAGCGCCACTATCAGACCGAACAAAAACGCCATGCCGAACAGGTATTCACCGGGGGCTACTACCGCACGCTGATATCCGGGGCCATCGCCGCCTTTGGCTGGGATCTGTTGCTGGAGGTGGCCGCCCATCGAGATCGGTTCGCCCGTGTACTGGACGGCATCTATCGCCAGAGCCTGCATCACTACCGCGCCTGGGCCGAGACCTCTGTCGAGGCCTTTATCTGTCACGACGACATGGTCTGGAGTCAGGGGCCCTTTATGCATCCCGAATTCTACCGCGCCGAGATATTCCCCCGCTATCGCGAACTGTGGTCCATCCTCAAGCGCGCCGGCAAAAAGGTGATCTTTGTCTCCGACGGCGACTGGAGTCTCTTTGTGGATGATATCGTCGCGGCCGGCGCCGACGCCCTCTGCTTCGAGCCGATGATGCCCCTGGAGCCGGTTGTCGCCCGTTATGGCAAGTCTCACGCCATCATCGCCAGCCAGGTCGATGCCCGCACCCTCACCTTTGGCCGTCAGGAGCAGATTCGAGCCGAGATCGACGAGACACTGGCTCAGGCGATGGAATGCCCCGGGTTCATGTTCGCCGTGGGCAATCATATTCCCAGCAACGTCCCCATCGACCATGCGCTGTATTATTTCGATTATCTGAGCGCTCACTGGTATCGTCCGACATAAACCGGTTCACACGTAGACACGCGATGAAGAGGCGATCATGACAAGAGTTCACTCCCGCCGCTCTGGGTGACTGGCGCTGGTTTGTCCACGACCGCTTTGGCATGTTCATCCACTGGGGCCTTTATGCCCTGTCCGCCCGGCATGAATGGGTCAAGAGTCGCGAGCAAATGACCGACGAGGCGTATGAACGATATTTCAGACATTTCGACCCCGCCCTGTATGATCCCGTCGCATGGGCTCGTGCCGCCCGCGAGGCCGGCATGCGTTACGTCGTGCTGACCACCAAGCACCACGAGGGCTTTTGCCTGTGGGATTCGCGTTACACCGATTACAAGGTGACCAATACGCCTTACGGCCGTGATCTGCTGCGTCCCTTCGTCGTCGCCTGTCGCTCTGAGGGGTTGCGCGTGGGGTTCTACCATTCGCTCATCGACTGGCACCATCCCGATTTTCCGATAGATCGCATCCACCCCATGCGCGATGACGCCGAGTTCCGCGAACGCGAAAAGGACCGCGACATCCGCCGCTACACCGAGTATCTGCACAACCAGGTGCGCGAGTTGCTCACCGAATTCGGCGAGATCGCCTGCATGTTCTTTGACTTTTCCTACCCGGGTGAGGATGGCAAAGGGCGCGACGACTGGCAATCCGAAAAGCTGCTGGCCATGGTGCGCGAGTTGCAGCCCCATTGCCTGGTCAACGACCGCCTCGACCTGCTCGATCTGCCCGGTGGATGGGACTATCGCACCCCCGAGCAGGTGATGATCCGCGAGGGATTGAGAGATGAGGCCGGTCGCCCCATCCTCTGGGAGACGTGCCAGACCTTTTCCGGGTCATGGGGCTATCATCGGGATGAGACCACCTGGAAGAGTGTGGAACAGCTGGTCCAGATGCTGATCGATACCGTCAGCAAAGGCGGCAACCTGCTGCTGAATGTGGGCCCCACCGCCCGCGGCGAGTTCGATCGCCGCGCAACGGACCGGCTACAGGGCATCGGCGAGTGGATGAAACGCCACAGCCGGGCGATCTATGGCTGCGGCCCGGCCCCTGCCGAGTTTAGCGTCCCACAGGATAGTCGCCTGACCTATTCCGCCGCCACGAACCGCCTGTACGTCCATCTGTTCAACTGGCCGGTGCGCACCCTGCATCTCGACGGATTTGCCGGCCGCGTCGAATATGCCCGGCTACTCAACGACGGCTCCGAGATCCGCTTCCACGAGCAGGACCCCCATCTGTCGCAATGGGTCGGCGCCGACACCCGAAGCATCACCCTGGAGCTCCCCATCGAAAAGCCCGATGCCGTGGTGCCCGTCATCGAGCTCTTTCTCAAGTAGGATAGGCACAACCGCCCGCCATGACTCTCTCGTCATGGCGGGCGGTTTTCAGTCGCCGATGCCGGGGGGCTATCCCGTCGGCTGCACGCGCGCCGAACTGGTCTCGCTGGGAGTCACTACTCGATGAGCCTCGACCAGATCCATGTTCAGGCGGTGGCCCAGACCCGGGCCATCGGGCAACACCAGGTGCCCCGCTTCGATCCGCTCTCGCGGCTCCAGCAGATCGGCCCGCCAATCGGCCTCTCCCCAGGCATATTCCAGAATCAGCAGATTGGATATCGTGCTGACGGCCTGAGCCGTCGAGGCCGTGGCCACCGGCCCGGCCGGGTTATGCGGCGCGACCGGCACACCCCGCAGCCGCGCCGCACCGGCGATCTGCAGCGTCTCCCACAGCCCGCCATCGTGCTTGACGTCGGGCATAATGACGTCCACCGTCGGGCGCATCAAAAAGGGCTCGAATCCTTCCATGCCATAGGCGTTCTCGGCTGCGGCCGTCGGAATCTCGCACCCGGCCGTCACACGCTCCAGCGCCTCGGGATAGCGGTCGGGCACCGGCTCCTCGAACCAGTAGAGCCGACAATCGGCCAGTTCTCGGGCCACCAGAAGGGCTTCAGAGGCTTCAAAGCGCCCGTGACAATCGACCAGCAGCTCGACCTGCTCACCGATGGCCTGTCTCACCGCGCGGATGCGCTCCACCCCCATGCGCCACGCGGCCCCCGGCCCGGTGCGTACCCGATCGGGAGCGTTGACTTCATCAAAGGGCGCCAGCTTGACCGCCGTGAACCCCTCGTCCACCGCCTGTCGCGCCGCGCGGGCAAACCCCTCGGAGGTGCGCTCATTGACATGTCGGTTGATATTGGCGTAAAGCCGGATCTGCTTCCGCAGTGCACCGCCGAACAGGATGTGCATGGGCACATCCAGATATTGCCCGGTCACATCCCACAACGCCTGTTCCAGACCACTCAACGCCGTCTGCCACACACGCCCGGCATTGGCATCGCTCAGGTTCTCCCAGATGGCGCGGATCTGCATCGGATCTTGCCCCTTCAGGCGCCGTTTCATCTGATCCAACGCCGCCACCAGCAACGCATCGTTTCCGCTGTGGCTGGCCTCTCCCAGTCCGGTGATGCCCTCATCGGTATGCACCAGCACAAACACCCAATCCCCGCGACGGTTGACGTGCACGATCACCGGTTCCAGGTCGACGATCCTCATTGTGACAATGTCCCTCTCATAGATATGGCCGTTTCATTTCTGGCAGTATTCACCACGAGCGTTTGCAAGTATAATCCAATCTCACGTAGCTGTCGCATACAGGCGCACAGTTCGATGCTCCATACTTTGAAGGAGGATGTCATGGCCGAATGCACCTATTCGTACGATCGCTATCCGGAAACGGACTGGAAGGTAGTCACGCTGACGTGCCCCGGCAACAGCCCGGAGGAACAGACCTCTGCCTCATTCTCGCCCGACATCGGTAACAACCTGTTCAGCTTTGCCGTAGGCGGCACCGAGTACCTCTTCCCCGCCGGCAACGCCCGGGGCAACCTGTCGCTGCTCGGTACGCCCATCCTCTATCCCACGCCCAACCGGGTCCGCAACGCCCGCATGACCTTCGAGGGACGCGTTTTTGAATTCGAGCCCAACAACAACGGCAACTTTTTGCACGGACTGGTGCGCGCCATCCCCTGGGAGTGCGACGAGCCGGTGGCCTCGGATGATTCGATCTCGGTAACCACCCGCATCCGCTTCGAGCCGGGCACCGAGATCTATGAGCGGTTCCCCATCCGAAATACGCTGGAGCTGGTCTACACGCTGCGCCCGAAACAGATCAGCATGACCTTCACCGTGCGCAATGAGGACGATTCGGAGCGGCTGCCCTTCGGTCTGGCCGTCCACCCCTTTTTCCAGATTCTGGGCGACCGCTCTCAGGTGCGCCTGCTGGTGCCGGCCGAAAAGTGGATGGAGGCCGAGAACCTCTTGCCCAGCGGCCGCCTGTTGGATCTGGAAGACGGCCCCGCCGATCTGCGCACGCCCAAAGCGCTGAGCGAGCTGGATCTGGATGACGTGTTCTACGGCCTGAATCGCAGCAAGCCCCAGGTGATCTACTACGATGCCCTGGGCAAAAAGCTGACCCTCACCGCGGACGACTTTTATACCCACACCGTCGTCTTTACGCCGCCGGCTGCGCCGTTCTTCTGCGTCGAGAATCAGTCGTGCTCTACCGATGCGCATAACCTGCATGCGGCAGGGCATGTCGAGGCCGCCCACCTGGCCATCTTGAATCCGGGCGAATCGCACACCTCGTCTATCGAATTCACCCTCAGCGATCAATAAGCTTATCGCACACAAAAAACGACTCCCGAAGGGGCGCCCCTTCGGGAGTCGCCGTATTAAACCTACTCTTCGTCCATCTTGATGTCGCCCGATGCGAGCATAGACTGATAGGGCGAATCCTCGATCTGCAGCGGCAGATCCACCCGACCACGACGGCGGCTCGACTCGTACGTGGCAAAAATCAGTTCAGTGGCGCGCAGTGCGCGCTGCCCCGAGAGTTCGGGCTCGCGACCGATCTTGAGCGCATCGATCAGATCCAGAACCCCTCGCTGGACACAGTCCATGCTGTGGATGCCCTCTTCCAGCGGGATCACCTCCCAGCCCGGCTTGGAGTTGCTCCACACGCGCAGGGGCACATCTTCGCTCGGCGCAACCTCGATGATTCCCTCGGTGCCGATCAGGCGGTTGGCGGCTCCCAAACCCGCCTCACGGCCGGTCACCATCAGGCCGCGCACATCGTTGGCAAATTTAAAGTAGCTGATGCCCTGCCCTTCCACGGGTACGCCAAAGATCTTGCGCCCGCCACGCGGCTCGATCTGTCCGATCACCCACTCGACCGGCGTTTCGTTATTATAGAAAAATAGCATATCGAACCAGTGGGTGCCCCAGTCGTACATGTTGCCGCAACTGGCTTCGAGCCGTACCAGATCGCCGATCGCCCCCGCCTTTAAAAGCTCCTTGGCCTTGCGGAACGGCGCGGCAAACCGCCGCTGATGATCGAACGTGAGCTGCACGCCGTTTTTCTCGGCAACCTGAACCATGCGCACGCACTCGCCATAGGTCGGTGCCATGGGCTTTTCGCAATGAATGGCCTTGACGCCCGCTTCGGCGGCGGCGACGACCATCTCACAGTGCAGATGCGGCCAGGTGCAGATGCTGACGATATCCAGATCCTCTTTTTCCAGCATCTCCTGGTAGTTCTCGTAAATGCGCTCGCCGCCATGCTGCTCCTGAAATGCCTTGGCGTTCTCCAGGTTGATATCCGCCAGGGCGATGATCTCTGCATCCGGCGATGCCTTGTATCCCATAGCGTGGGCGTGAGACATACCGAATCCTGTCGCGCCATCTGATCGCCAGGGACGTCCACAACCGATAATGCCTACTTTGAACATGGTTCCGCGTACTCCCTTCTGCGATGGTGGGTGTCGTCGTGCCTCATCGGTCACGGCACATCTATTCTACCGCCTGTGATATCGGCGTCAACTGCCCTTTCGCCATATCGCAAAACCGGATAGAATGGCCCCGGAGGATCCTTCGCAAACCGGTTCATCGGGAGTAATCGCAATGTTTCATATCGAAATGACCCCACGTCAGCGGTTCATCGCCGCTCTGGAGCGCCGACCGCTCACCGGTCGGGTGCCTCACTTTGAGCTGGTCTTTTTTCTCACCATGGAGGCGTTCGGCAAGGTTCATCCCAGTCATCGCCGCTATGACCAGTGGGACCAGATGTCGGATACGGAGCGACAGTTGCATCGCAAAGATATGGCCGACATCTATATCCGCACCGCCGAACGATACGAACACGATGCCATTTTTCTCCACCCGAATCCCGACACCTTGGATGAGACACTCCGGCTCATCGACCTGATCCGCGAACGCACCGGCGATCGGTACTTTTTGATGATGCATGGCGATGCCACCTACTCTATCCCTTCCGGCTCAGAGATGGAGACATGGTGCGCCTGGCTGTACGAAAACACAAGCGAGGCCAAAACCGAGGCCGGACGCCGCGTGGATGCCATGCTGGAAAAGGTCGAGGCACTGCGCCGGCACGGCGGGCTGGATGGATTCGCCCTCTGCGCCGACTATTGCTTCAACAGCGGCCCGTTCCTGCCGCCGGCCATGTTCGGCGAGGTGGTGACGCCCTATCTCAAGCGCCTCATCGCCGGCATGCGCGAGGCCGGCTTTTATGTCATCAAGCACACCGACGGCAATATCATGCCCATCCTGGAGGATCTGCTATCGGCCGAGCCCCACGCTTTGCACTCGCTCGATCCACAGGGAGGCGTGGATATCGCCGAGATCAAGCGCCTGGCCGGCCATCGCGTTGCCCTCATCGGCAACGTCAACTGTGGGCTGCTCGATTCGGGCACCGATGAGGAGGTGATCGAGTCGGTGCGTTACGCGCTGCGACACGGAATGCCCGGTGGAGGGTACATATTCTCCACCAGCAACTGCATCTACACGGGGATGCCTTTGGCACGCTATGACCTGATGCTGGACATCTGGCGACGCGAGGGGAACTATGCCGATGGGATTGGCGGGGCTCGCCCGGCATGAGGCGTCGTGGCTAGAGGGGCTCTTCGCCGATGCGCGCCGAGATGAACCGCCACGTCTCCCGAAGCACCACATCCTGTTCGACATCCACGGTGAGACAATGGCCCGAACGAAGCAACGTCACCAGCGTCTTGTCCGTCGAGCCCAGGCGTTGGTAGGTCTGCAACGCCGAACGGGGATGGATCGAGCCGTCGCGCGTGGAGTAAACCACCAGAGCCGGGACAATAATGCGTGACAGATCGCGTCGCACGAGATGCTGCAGGCGATACAGCTCGGCAGCGCCGCCGACGGGGTAACGATCGTAATGCCACAGGCAATTCACCGCGCCCGCATCGGCCAGATCGCTCTTGCCCGATGGAAAAAAGGGCACGATGCGTCGCAGCAAAGGAGCCAGAAAGAGCAATCGATTGGCCGTGCGCAGTGCGGGGGAGTAGAACAGGATGCCGGCCAGTCCGGGATGACGGACCGCCATATGAGCCGCCAACAACGCGCCCATGCTCAGCCCGCCCACAAACACCACATCACAACGCCGCCGCAGCGCCGCCAGAGATCCTTCGAGGGCCGCCGCCCATTCTTGCCAGCGCACGCGATTCAGATCTTCTGCCTGCGTGCCGTGCCCCGGCAGCAACGGCCCGGCCACCGTCACCCCTTTGCTGTGCAAATACTCTCCCACCGGACGCATCTCGGCGGGTGAGCCGGTAAAGCCGTGAATCAGGAGACAGCCCACGCGCCCGGCGTCGAACAGAAACGGCTCCGGATTACCACCGCCCACGTGTGCCGGTCGCCTGCCCGCCATCATACACTCCTCCCCGTTACGTCATCTCGCCCTCGTCTCGCCCGGTCGGTAGGTTCGGCGCCACATGCGTCAATCCCAACGCATCCAGCCTCTCCCGCGTCGGGATGGCCGTGGACACGTCCCACCCGCGCAGCCGGTAGAACTCGTCGGCCAGTGCGGTCAGTGGCCCGATCTCGGCTCGACGGCGTTCGCCCAGGAGCGGGTTCGAGTATTCTTCCGGCGTATCGCAAAAGTAACGCAGCACACACACCTCTGTATCGCGCGTGCGCCCAAAGTCACGCACCTGTTGCGCCCGCTCCAGATCCAGGGCACGCTCGGCCAGCGCATCCAACCCCTCGACGCCCACGTCATGTCCGGTGGCCAGAGCATACAGATGGTATTCGAACTCGGGGCCCTCTACCCCGCCCGCCCGTGGCAGACCGTCGTCTGTCAGCGAGGTGAACAGCCGTGGGAAGATGCGGTCGCAAAGGGGCAAGCTGCCCTTCAGCATCGACCGGCGCGCGTGCCACACCGCCGCCTCGGCCTTGCCCTCGTAATCGCTCAATGGGTCCATCGCCTCGGCGCGACCGTACAGTCTGCGCCCGATGCCCTGAAGCTGCTCCCAGCTCAATATCTGCGAGCCGAACGGACTGACTCTTAGCATATCCTGCACATAGCCGTGGGCGCTGCCCATGGGATCGCGCGTATCCACCATCCACAGCAGCGCGCTCACCAGCCAGAACGGATAGCTGATCTGGTTGCCGCGAGGCCCGCGCCCATCCCAGTGGTTGGCATAGCCCCAGCCGGTATATAGCTCCCGCGCCTCGTCCGGAAGCAGGCCGGTCCGTTGAATGGCCCGCCAGCCGCCGTCGGCCACGATCTCGGCCATGGGGCCGCACCGTGTGGCGATGCTCTCCAGCACATCCCACCAGAAGGCGGGCTCGTTCAACTCGACCGGTCGCCCGCCGATATCGGGCAACAGTCCGGCGCGATGGCACATGCCGATCCAGGGGAACAGCCCTTTCATCAGATCCCAGTGATTGATGCCCCAATCGTTGGCGGCCATGTTCAGCTCGAACCCGGCCTCAAAGCCCAGATCCCAGTAGTGCCCCGCGGCGCCGCGAAAGCGGCCGGCCGTGCATTGCACCACCCCCTCATAGCGCCGATCGGGTCGGAGGACGCCCGGTACCTGTTCGTAGCGCGTCGCACACCCCATGATGCAGCCGGTGCTGCACCGATGGACCCGCGCCCCATAGAGATCGGGACGCCCTCCCCGCGAGGGGCGTCGGCGCATATCCTGCACATGCTCCTGAGCGATGGCCCGGGCTATGGCACGAAACGCCTCCGGGTGCGCCACTCGTGGCCGGCCGCTGCCCCGTACGGCCACCGCCTTGAGTCGTTTAGCGCCCATCACCGCGCCAAAGCCGCACTGCCCCGCCGCAGATCCCTCATTGGTGCCGATGGTGGCAATACACGACAGCGTCTCCCCCGCCGGCCCGATGACGGCGATTTGCACGCCTCTTCCCAGTCTCTGACGCAACGCTGACTGTGACGCCATGATCCCCTGCCCCCACAGATCGCCGGCATCACACAGGGCCACATCGTCATCATCGATGCGTAAATAGACCGGCCTCGATGCCCGACCGACGATGATGAGGCCGTCGTATCCCGCATACTTGAGGTGATGGCCCATATCGCCGCCCATACTGGAGCGCGAGAACCAGGGCACCGGATCCCCTTGGGGCGAGAGGCCGCAGACCGTCAGGCGCCAGAGTGCCCGCCAGTGGACCGGTGAGGAACATCAGGGGCGCATCGGGGTCGAACGGCCCCATGCCGGGACGCAACATCTCCCGGGCAAGCGCTGCGCCCAGCGCCCGGCCACCGATCGCTTCGGGCAGATATCGCCACGAGTCCAGATGATCGATCTCGCCGCTTGCGAGATCGACCCGCAGCATCCGTCCGCTCCATCCGCCTGTGCCGCGCATTCCTCTCCCCCATGTACCGGCCTTACGATCAACATGCCATAAAGCCCCTGCCGCGTCAAGCAAAGGCCGTGGCGGCCATGGTCGCCATGGCTCGACGCCGATCGCCTTTCGATTGTTTCTTGTCACCGCTTATGCAATGCGCTACAATCGAATCAAGCCGTTTTCCACCCAGGCAGGAGGCAACATGGCGTATCGCTTTGCCGTGGATATTGGCGCCACGCGAACAACGCTGGCGTTGATTAAAGAGAACGAGGCCGTCGTTCTGGACCATGATCGCCCCAATACCGATGTGCTACTTACCGGGCGCAGGGCGCCGGGCCTCGCGCTGGCCGATGCTATCCGTCGTTTTCTGCGCGAACACGGCGTCAGTGTCGGTGAACTGGTCGGCGTAGGCATCGGCATCCCCGGCATCGTCGATCGCGAAAACGGTCGCGTGCTCTCTTGCCCCAACCTCCCCATACTGGACGATACGCCGCTGAGTCAGAACGTCGCCGTCGAGCTTGATGTGCCCGTCTATATCGACAACAATACCAACCTGATCTCTCTGGGTGAGCATACCGCCGGCATCGGTCGGGGGGTCAACGATATGGCCGTGGTATTCGTGGGCTCTGGCCTGGGCTGCGGCATCATCCTGAACGGCGAACTCTACGAGGGCGCAGACGGCGCAGCCTGTGAGCTGGGCCACACGATCATCGTGCCCAACGGGTTACAGTGCACCTGCGGCGCGCATGGCTGTCTGGAGATGTACTGCTCGGGCAAGGCCCTCTCTCTCGTGGTCGAGCGCATCTTCAAGCCGGGGGATCTGTATGTCCTGGGGACGCGCTTTGCCGGCGCCGAACTGCTCATCCAGCAGGCCTATCAGGGCAACGAACGAGCCCTAGAGGCCCTCAAAACCTCCTTCACCTATCTGGGTGTCGGATTGACCAATCTGGTCAACCTGCTCAACCCCCGCATGATCGTCCTCGGCGGTGGCATCGTCTTTGCCTGGCCTCAAGGCGTCGAGATCGCCAGGGATGTGGTAATGCGTGAAGCGCTGGTGGGTACCCGGCGCCATCTTCGTATCGAAGTATCGCCTCTGGGCAACCTGGCCGGCGTTCTGGGAGGCGCCGCCCTCGTAAGTGCTCAGGGACGCGTCGATATGCACAGCCTGCAGAACAGCCTGTAGATATCCGGGCGGTTTTCGTTCAACAAGTATGAATCTCCACTCCTGAAAGGAGCCGATCATGTCTCGAATCGCACGTTTCGCCATGCCCGAGGGCGCCGTCCATTACGGCCTGCTGGAGGGGAACCATACCCTGCACATTATCGAGGGTGACATCTTTGGCGACTGGGAAACGACCGGCGAAACCGTCCCGTTGAACACCGTGCGGTTGCTGGCGCCGGTGGATCCCCCCAACGTGATCGCCATCGGCCTGAACTATCGCGCCCACGCCCGTGAAAGCAATATGGCTCTGCCCGAGCGCCCGGTGATCTTTATCAAGGCCACGACCTCTGTATGCGGTCCGGATGATCCCATCATACTGCCCGCCGTCGCGCCGGATGAAGTGGATTACGAATGTGAGCTGGCCATCGTTATCGGAAAGCGCGCCCGCAACGTTTCGGAAGAACAGGCGCTGGACTATGTGTGGGGTTACACCTGCAGCAACGATGTCAGCGCTCGGGATTGCCAGCTCCGCCTCGACACCCAGTGGGCCCGGGGCAAGTCGTTCGATACGTTTGCGCCGATAGGGCCGTGGGTCGAGACCGACCTGGACCCCGACAACGTCGGCATTCGGACGCGCCTCAACGGCGAAACGATGCAGGACTCTAACACCAACGACCTGATCTTTTCCTGCCGTCAGATCATCTCCTATATCTCGCATTCGATGACCCTGCTGCCGGGCACCGTCATCATGACCGGCACGCCCTCGGGCGTGGGCTTTGCCCGCAAGCCGCCGGTATTTCTGCGCCCCGGTGACGTGGTCGAGATCGAGATCGACGGTATCGGTGTGCTGAGCAACCCCGTGATCGCCGAGAACGAGTGAGATTAAACGAGCCGTAACACGTGAACAAGGCCGCACCGGGAATGCCGGCTGAGCCTGAATAGTATTTCATATCCCTGTGAGGCGATCCCTCCACAAGGATATGACACGCCCTGGCCCCCAGCGTTGGGGCCCCCATCATCGTTCGATACAGGAGGCACCATCATGGAGCAATTGCGACGTGAATTCGCCGACCCCGGCGCCGACTATCGCGGGGCTCCCTTCTGGTCGTGGAACGATCGCCTGGACGTGACCGAGCTGGCCCGTCAGGTTCGCGACATGAAGGCCCACGGCATGGGTGGCTTTTTCATGCACTCGCGTGACGGCTTAGAGACCGAATACATGGGGCCGGAGTGGATGGAATGCATCCGCGAAACGGTGCGCGCTTCGCGTGAGGCGGGGATGAACGCCTGGCTGTACGACGAGGATCGTTGGCCCTCGGGCGCCGCCGGCGGGTTGGTGCCTGCGCGAGGTGGAGATGCCTATCGCGCCAAGGTCGTCACCGTAGAAGAGACCACCACCCTGCCTAAAGACGATGATGACGTGCTGGTGGTCTTTGCCGCCACGCTGAGCGACGAGATCATAATCGATGTCCGGCGGATTGCCCCGGATACTTCCTCACCCCTCCAGGAGGGTGAGGTCTATCTCGTCTTTCGCCGTGAGGTGTCGGGCCCCAGCGAGTGGTTCAACGACGATGCCTATGCCGATAACCTCAACCCCGACGCGGTGGCCGCCTTTCTCGATATCACCTACGAGGCCTACCGGCGGGAGATCGGCGATGAATTCGGCAAGACGGTGCCCGGCATCTTTACCGACGAGCCCAATATCTTTGCGCCCACCGTGCGCTCGGGCCGCCGCGCCCTGCCCTGGACCGATGGGCTGGTCGACTATCATGCCCGTCGACGCGGCAGAGACCTGCTAGATTCACTGCCCTGGCTGTTCTATAACGGAGACGGTGCCGCCAAGGCCCGTCACGACTACTGGTACACCATCAGCCAGCGCTTTACCGAAGCCTATTCCAAACAGCTCGGTGAGTGGTGCGAGCGCAACGGGCTGGCGTTTACCGGACACTATCTCTGCGAGAACGAGATGGGCCTCGGCATCATCCGCGGCGGGGCACTCATGCCCCATTATCGCTATCAGCATGTGCCCGGCATCGACATGCTCACCGAGCAGAACCACGAGTTCCTGACCATCAAGCAGTGCACCAGCGCCGCCCACCAGTTCGGCCGTAAATGGGTGCTCTCGGAAACCTATGGCTGCTCGAGCTGGGAGTTTACCTTCGAGGGGCAGAAATGGGTGGGCGACTGGCAATACGTTCTGGGGGTCAATCTCCGCTGCCAGCATCTGGCCCTCTATACTCTGCGTGGCTGCCGCAAGCGCGATTATCCTCCGGCGTTCAACTATAACACCACCTGGTGGAAATATAACAAGGTGGTGGAGGACTATTTTGCCCGCGTCGGCCGCGTCATCACTGAAGGCGCCCCGGTGCGCGATGTGCTGGTGTTACATCCTGTGGGAACCGGCTGGTCCATGCTGGGTGAGGGTGCTCAGAGCCTGGAAGAGGTCGATGAATACGGCGAACGGCTGAATACCTTTGTGAAGGGCCTGCTGGCCACCCATTACGATTTCGACTTTGGCGATGAGCAGATCATGGCCGATGACGCGGATGTAGAAGAGGGTGTGCTGCGCGTAGGACGGGCCCCCTACCGCGTCCTCGTTATCCCGCCCGAAACCCGCACGCTGCTCGCCTCCACCGTCGATCTGTTGCGACGTTTTCTGGATGCCGGCGGACGTGTCATCGTCTTTGATCCCGCGCCCGATATGGTCGAGGCGCTATCCGAGCCATCACTGACCGACCTGTGGGCTCATCCGGGTGTAACGAGACTGGCCGATCGCTCCGCCCTGCAGGCTGCCCTCGAATCCGCTGTGCCCCGCCGCGTGAGCCTGCGCAACAGCTTGGGGCAAGAGGCCGGCCAGGTGCTCTACATGCAGCGACGCCTGGATGATGGAACGCTGGCCTACTTCCTGTTCAACGGTGACCGCTACAACGGCTACGACCTCGAGCTGGCCCTGGAGGGCAGCGGCCGCATCGAGGAGTGGGACGCTTTGACCGGTCGGATTCGCGGTGTTCCGGCCGAAACGCGTGACGGCAAACTGTGCTTCACCGCCCATATCGGGCCGGCGGGCTCGCGGTTGTACGTTGTCGATCCGACCGGGGTGCCCGAGCCCACCACGGCCATCGCCGAAAAGACCGGCTTCCGCCAGATGCGCGCCATCCAGGGAGCCGGCTTTATCGGCCCGATGTGCGACTTTACCCGCACCGATCCCAACGTGCTCACCCTGGATATGTGCCGCTACCGTATGGGCGACGGTGCCTGGTCTGAAGAGATGGAGGTCTGGCGGGCGCAAAACGAGGTACGCACGGCACTGGGCATGCGCCCCAACTTTTACAATGGCCTGCCCCAGCGCTACAAGTGGGCGACTCTGCCCCATCCCAAAGACGGCACACCGGTGGCGTTGCAGTTCCGGTTCGTCGTGCAGGATGTGCCCGCTGCGTCGGTGTCGCTCCTCGTCGAGGGCGCCGAGCAATTCGATATCCGTCTGAACGGACGCCCCGTGGCCAATCGGCCGACGGGCTGGTATCTGGATCGCAGCTTCCACAAGGTGACACTGCCCGCATTGCAGCAGGGGCTGAACGTGCTGGAACTGGCCTGCGCCTACACCAACCATATGGAACTGGAGGATTGCTTCCTGCTGGGCGATTTCGGCGTCAGCATCAATCGCGTCATCATCGCCGAGCCGGATCAGCTGCACTTTGGAGACTGGACCACCCAGGGCTACCCGCACTATGCCGGAAGTATGATCTATCACGGCCGATTGGTGCAGGAAGAAGGGGATCGGCGCCGGGTGTTTGTTCATCTGGGCGAGTACGAGGCGGTGGATGTGGCCGTGCATGTCAACGGCACTCTCGTCGGCCATATACCCTGGCAGGATGCCGACGGATTGGAAATCACCGATTATGTGGGGGTGGGGCTGAACAACGTCGATATCGAGGTAGTCAGCAGCCCGCGCAATATGCTGGGCCCGCTGCACCTGGCGACCGGCCGTGAACCCTGGACCGATTGGCGCTCTTTCCGACGGACCGACGAGACCTATACACCCGATTACGTGCTCAAATCGTGGGGATTGTTCGGACAGGTGCGCCTGCAACGTCGGTAATACATCGATCATCTCGTTTAGGGCAACATTCCCGTTCCCGTAAGCGCAGCGCGCTGCAGCGCGCTGCGCCCTGCTTTTCTCGATTATGGTCGGTGTTGTTCTATATTGAGTCGATTTCCCTGTGTCGCCGGAGAACATGCAGCTCCCCCGGCGGCTGCCTCACATTTGACGCTCCAACCCGCTTATAGTAGCTTAAGATCTGGTTCCGGACCGCCCATGGGCCGGCTCTGCTCGCGCCGGAGCATACCGGCAATCTGTTTGCTTTGGAGAGGTGTCTTGTGAGCGATTTCCTCCAGACTTTGCGTAATCTCGAATCTCATACATGGTACAGCCTGGCCGATGATGATACGGCGGCGTTCCAGTCCGCCATGGAGAAACTGGCCTCCGAGAATGTCGCCGCGCGCATCTGGTCGCGTGACGGCTCTGTCTGGTCGCAGGATTCTGCCGTCGCCGCCAGGGCAGAGTCCATGCTGGGGTGGCTCGATCTGCCCGGTGAGGTGGCTATCGATGCCCTTCGGCTCAAGGCGCTGGCCGTCGAGGCCAACACGGCCCGACTCGAGCGTGTCGTGTTGTTGGGCATGGGCGGCAGCAGCCTGGCTCCCGAGGTGTTGCGCCATGTGTTCGGCGTCGCACCCGACCATCTAGATCTGAGCGTGCTGGATAGCACCGATCCGGCTCAGATCATGCGCATAGAAGCCGAGGGTGATATCGCCCACACGCTGTTCCTCGTATCCAGCAAGTCCGGCACCACCGCAGAAACCCTCAGTCTGTACGAGTACTTTCGGGCGCGTGTGCGCGATGCCGTCGGTCGGAGTGCGTGGGCCAAACATTTCGTCGCCATTACCGACCACCATACGCCGCTGGAAAAGCTGGCCAGAGACGAGGGATTCCGTGCCGTGTACAATGCACCTGCCTCGGTAGGCGGGCGATATTCGGCCATCTCTCCCTTTGGCCTGGTGCCCGCCGCGCTGCTGGGTATCGACCTCGACACACTGGCCACTTCGGCCCGCCAGATGGCCTGGTTGTGCCGTGGCACGGCGCCCGCGCAGGATAACGCGGGCCTCGTTCTGGGCGCCATCATGGGTGCCCTGGTGACGATGCCCCGTCGTCGCGACAAGCTCACCCTGGTAACATCACCGGGTCTTGCCGCGATAGGCGTGTGGATCGAGCAGCTGGTCGCCGAGAGCACCGGTAAACAGGGCGTCGGCATTCTGCCGGTCGAGGGTGAGGCATATTATGATCCCGACCAGTATGGCTCGGATCGGCTTTTCGTCTATATCCGGCTGGAAGGGGACGACAACGACGACGCCGATGCGCACGTGGCGCGTCTCGCCGAGGCGGGGCATCCTGTCGTCGCGTTGCCCGTACGCGATCGATACGATCTGGCCGCCGAGTTTTTCCGCTGGGAGTTCGCCACGGCCGTCGCCGGTCACCTGCTGGGGATCAACCCCTTTGACCAGCCGGATGTCGAATCGGCCAAAGAGCGCGCCCGCCAAGCGCTGGCCCGCTACGAAGAGACGCACGCCCTGCCTGAGGAAGAGCCCGCTCTGACCGAGGGAGACATGGCCGTTTGGGGCCCCGCACTGGATGCCGAGGGTCTGGAGGGCTATCTGCGCGCGTTTCTGCAACAGGCCGGCCCGGATTCCTATGTCGCCCTGATGGCATACATCGACCGGCGCCCCGATTATGACGAGTTGATGCAGGCTATGCGGCGACGCATAGGCGAATCGCGTCGGGTGGCCGTCACCGTCGGATATGGCCCGCGGTTCCTGCACAGCACGGGGCAGCTTCACAAAGGGGGCGCCGACAACGGCCTCTTTTTGCAGATTACACAGGATGAGCCGCGAGATCTGGCCATTCCCGGCCGCACATACACCTTTGGCGTGCTCAAACAGGCGCAGGCGTTGGGCGATATGGAGGCCCTGCGCCATGTTGGGCGTCAGCCCGTGCGCCTGAATCTCGGCGCCGATGTCAAAGGCGGCCTCGAGCAGCTGGTCGCCATGATGGACAGGGTCCTCGCCGAATCGTAAGGAGCCACCATGAACGCTGAAGCGTTGTCCGCAAGCGCATCGCGAACGCTTCTCGTCTTGCGTCACGCGAAGTCAAGCTGGAAGAACGAGGGGCTGGCCGACCACGACCGGCCCCTCTCCAGTCGGGGCAAGCGTGACGCAGTGCATATGGGCCGGGAGATTCAACGACGTGGTCTTGTCCCCGATCTCATCATCTGCTCTACGGCGAAACGTGCCCGGAGCACCGTCAAGCGCATTCTGCGTGAGATGAACGCCGATCCCGATATACAGTACAACGACGAGATCTACCTCGGAGATATTTTCTCCCACCTGCAGGCTCTCTCAGCCGCACCGGACGAGGCCCGCAGTTTGATGATCGTGGGGCACAACCCTACCCTCGAGGAACTGGTTCATCTGCTTACAGGCCGGGATATTGCCATGCCCACAGCCGCTCTGGCCTGCATCGACTTGACGGCCCCGCATTGGAGCGCATTGCGTAGCAGCGTAACCGGGCGCCTGCGTCTACATCTCGTTCCCCGCGAGTTGACTTCTTGACCGATACCTCGCCCTTCGCCCAAATTGGCGTTTTTTTTATCCTCCCGAGTCATTTACTTAAATAAAGTATGCTATGATTCAGACAGTGACCCTCGAATACGAGTGCGTTTTCGTAGCGAACCGTGGCTCGCGTGGCACCACAGTCTGAACGCAACAGGTGACCATGTCCATGGTTCGCTACTGGGCTGTGGAGAGTCGCCTTCGCAAGAGCCTTACACGCTCGAACATACGCCGGTACTGCGGCGATACGGTTGACGACGCCACAGATCGCGACTCTACGATCACCGGGTCACAGGTGAGCGATGAATCAGCCGGATACAAATAGAGTGGATAGAATGCCAGACGCCGATAACTCGGAGGCGATGCAGCGCCTGATCCGCGAATTGAACGATGCGAATGAGCAGATACGGCGTCTGCAGCGCGATCTGGAGCGCCTGGTGGCCGCCTATACCCGTGAATTGGCCGCCAGTGAGGCGCGATATCGCTCACTGGTCAGCAATATGCAGGATGTCATCCTCGTCCTGGATGCCAATGGGACCGTCATCCACGCCGACGGTAACCTTATCGGCGTCGTCGGATACACCTCCGAGGAACTGCTCTCGATCGCCCCGTGTCGACGTCTGCACACGCTTGTTCACCCCGATGATGCCGATCGGATGCAACGAATTGCCGCACAGACCAGGGCCGGAACGGGTACGGTGCGTGAGAGCTTTTGTCTTCGAGACAAGGCGGGAGAGTGTCGATGGGTCGAGGCCACATTTATTCCCCTCTGCAGCGATGAATGCTCTCCAGATCTTGTTCAGCTTGTGCTACGCGATACGAGCGAGCGAGTCCAGGCCGAACAGATCATCGCGTCGCTCAATTCTGCCGCAAACACTGTACAGCTTGCCTCGCGCTCACCCGATGAGGTCGTAGCGGCCGTCATCGAGCAGCTCGAAAAACTCGGCCTGACTTCTATCGTCGCCCTGGTGGATGATCAAGAGCAGCAACTGGATCTATCGCGCATCAGCGAGAACAATCAGGCAATCGTCTCGCTGGAGCATCTGTTGGGGGTGCCGCGGGACAGATGGCATCTCCCTCTGGCCCGTACACAACACCCCTTTGTTCAGGCGCTGACGCGCCGCGAAACTCTCTGTCTCACATTGAACGAGCGTTTTGTGGCCCGATTACTCCCCGAAGCCCATGCGCCTCTGGCGCGCGTCATGCTGGGCCTGTTTCGGCCCACACAGATCATCATGGCGCCGATGATGGCCGACGGCCAGGTATTCGGTCTCCTCATCGCCCTGGCCGAGAGGCTATCGCCCAGCATCGCCTCGGCCATTTCGATGTTTGCCAATCAAACGGCCATCGCGCTGCTCAACGCGCGCTTGATGTCCAGCCTGAGGGAAAGCGAACGCCAGTACCGGGGCATATTCGAGGCGGCCAAGAACGGCTTTCTGGTTCTTGACGACAAGACGGGTTGTATCCTGGAGGCCAACGCCGCCGCCTGCCGCATGCATGGGTACGAGTATCGGGAGATGATCGGCCGAGAGCTGAGCGCTCTCGTTGATCCCGGATATCAGAGCCGCCTGGAACAACTGGCGCAGAGCATCGAGCAGGAGGGGCACTTTGCCGCTCAATCCCTGCATCTTCGTCGAGACGGGGTGGCCTTTCCGGTCGAGATAGAGACCGTGCGCCTGAGCTATCGTGACACTCCCCACACTCTGGCCGTCATCAGTGACATCACCGAGCGGGTGGAAGCTCAGGAGACGATGATTCGCGCCGAGCGGTTGCGAACCCTGGGACAGATGGCCGGGGGCATCGCCCACGACTTTAACAATATCCTGGTGGGGATTCGAGGCTATGCCGATATCGCCCGCCTCGATCTGGTAGAGAACCCCGATATGGTGGCCGCCGATATCGACCAGATCGTGGCCGGGGCCGATGATGCTGCCGAGGCGGTACGCCGTCTCCAGTCGCTCTATCGTCAGACCAACGACACCAGCGATTTCTCGTCGGTTCAACTGGATGATGTCGTCACTCAGGCGTTGGATCTCACCCGACCGCGTTGGAAGGATCAGTGTCAGGCACAGGGCATCACCGTTCAGATCGAGACCCATCTGGCCGCGCCTCCCGCAATTCGGGGCAATCCGGGCGAACTCCGCCGCCTGCTCACCAATCTGATCGTCAACGCCGTCGATGCCATGCCGGACGGAGGGCACATCACCATATCCACCGGCTATCATGATGGCTGGAGCCATATCCAGGTACGTGATACCGGCACGGGGATACCCGCCGAGCAACTATCTCACATCTTTGAGCCGTTCTTCAGCACCAAAGAAAGCAGCGGTTTAGGCTTGACGGTATCGCAGAATATCGTCACGCGACACGGGGGCACTATCAACGTCGAGAGCGAGCAGGGGCGGGGCACCGTCTTTATTGTACGGCTTCCCATTCCACCGGGAGAGGACAAGGTAACGCCCCCCATACAGGTCGAGGTAGAGCAGGTGCAGGATCAGGATGAACTGAATGTCCTGGTGGTCGATGACGAAGCCGCCGTACGTCAGCTCATGACGCGGTTTCTGGAGCGTGAGGGACATTGTGTCACGGCGGTGGCCAGCGGCCGCGACGCACTCCAAATGTTGAACAGACAACCCTTTGATCTATTGATTACCGACCTGGGGATGCCCGATGTCTCGGGGCACGAGGTGACACGCTACGCACACGAACGCTCGCCTCACATGCCCACGGTACTCATCACCGGATGGGGTGAGACCATCACGCCCGAGCAACTGGAAGCGATGAACATCCTGGCATTGCTGCCCAAGCCGTTCTCACACGCCGATCTCCGGAATGTGCTGCAGCGTGTGACCGAGACGCGCAACCGTCCGGTCTAGCGCCCCATCCGTCGCCCTCCGACGACGGGCTCGCCGCTGGCCGATCGTGCCCTCTGCCGTTGCCGATAAAGCAACCCACCGTAGCCCAAGATCGCCAGCAACAAGCCCACCGCAGCGATTCGGGCCACCGTCTTTCCGATCCCACGTCCTGATTCCGATTGCATAATGACGGGCATGGCCGCGGCCCGATCTTCAGCCACGGCGGTAGCGATACGTGCCGCCACGACGGCCATGGTCGCAGAAGTTGCCGGATCCCCCACGCCCGTTGGGGAGGGCGTCAACAGCGGCACCATGTCTGGCACGGTTGTCGGCGTAACGGGCATCTCTACTGTCGCCGCAGGCGCGTCCTCGATCTCGCCTGGCGCCGTGTCATCCGTAGGAACCGGAGCCGGCGTCGATATCGACTGTTCGGGGGGCAATGTCGGCGGAGTAACCGGGTCGGGCGTTGGGTCTATCAGGTCATCGGGAGTCGACACAAGCGCGACATCCTCCTCATCGGGAGCCGGATAGGCCCAACCGGGCGTATCCTCCTCTTCATGCGGCGCCGGATAAGGGGCGTCGTCGGCACGAGCGACCAGCACACCAAACGGCCATGCCCGCCCGATGGCGGCCGGATCGGCCCACACCTCGTCCGGCCCGATCCGGGGAGGTTGACTGCCGTCTCCCCACACCCAGGCTTCGACCATGCCGTCAGTCACACGCCGGCCGGCGGCGCCGGTGCTGCTATATGCCCAGTCGCCATCTTGCGCCTGCCAGTAGCTCCAGTAGTCGCCCATACAGGGACAGGCGGTCAGCTCGCACCCCTCTGCGTCGATGCGGCAGACAAATCCGTTCTTCTCCAGCACATCGAATCCATTACGCCGCAGCAGATCCATGCCGGTGATGGTCTCCTCCCGAAACTCGACGACGCGCACGATATAGTCGCCGTTGCCATACTGCACGACCACCGCCGCGCGTTGTACCCGGCCTTCAGAGGGAGATGAGCATCCACCCCACAATATCGACAGCAAAAGAGTGGCCACCAGCAAGATCAATCTACGCCTGTTCATATGCTCTCCAAACCGTTTCGCAGGCCGGCAGGATCAACTGCCGGCCTGCTTCGCTAATCGACCATGGCAGCACACTTTGCCACAGAATATCTCGTTCTGTCCAGCGGCCGGTGTGCTGCCCCTGCGTCAGGGGCAGGATACGCCGGCGGCGAATCCACACATCCTGAATCGGGCTACTTGATGGGGAACGGTCGCTCCATCAACGCCGGAACGGCCTGCGCCGTCGCATACAGGTTCGAGCCGTCTCCCGGCGCATACTCGAAGGACCCATCTGCCAGCTGGAAACGGAGCAGATCCTGTACAGGCGTTTGCCCGTCTCTGGCCCAATCGTCACTCCGCGGGTCCTCTCCCACGGCCACCAGCGCCTGGATGGCAAAAGCCGTCGTATTCGGGTTAGAGTCAGTGCCAAAGGAGAAAAAGCCGCCCGTGGCCGCCTGTTGCGTCCGCAGATAATCGACTCCGTTGACGATAGCCTCATGGTCGGCGCTCACGCCCGCAGCGGCCAGCGCCTGCAGAGCCAGAGCCGTCGTGTCGGCGTCTACGCCCCAGCCGCTATCCCAACCGCCTTCGGGTGTTTGCATGGCCAGAAGGGTGTCGATCATGGGCGTCTCCACAGGCGCATCGGCCGCAGCCAGCCCCAGGAGCGCCCAGGACTGCTGCACCGCTCCCTCGCCAAAAGAACCCATGCCATCATGATGATCCATCAACCAGCGTACCAGATCCGTCTGGCCAAAGTCCCTCGGATCTTCTCCGGCCGCCACCACTCCGGCGATCAACTTGCCCGTCGTATCAGGGCCGGTTGCATATTCGTCCATCGTCGCCGCCAGATAATCGAGCGCCGATTGCTCACCGGTGCGCCATTCAGAGACATCATCACCCACCGCCGCACCGGCCAGCAAAGCATCCAACGTCATCGCCGCGGGATGTCCAAAGGCCGCCGGGAACGACCCGTCTGACTCTTGCCGTCCGCGGAGCCACTGCACGGCGTCGCGAGCCGCCGTTGTCTCGGCCGTCTCCTCGACATCCATGGCCTCGGAGGTAGCCGACCGATCACCCGGCCCACATGCAGAAACAATCAGCATGAATAGAACGATAAATACCGACAACATGATACGCAAGTGACGACTCATATCGACCTCCACAGGAGAATGAGAAAACCAAAAGCCGGTGGGCTCGACGCCGGGCCCATGCGACAGTATGCTCCTTTCATTTTTGTCTGGGCGAAGAGGAATGAGGGCGTAAAAACAAAACGCCCCACAGGGATGTGGGGCTGAAACAGCATCTCATCCCATCCCCCTTCCGCGAAGGTTCCGGAATACAAAAATCGGGGCGGGCGATCTGGCTTCTCCCTGTGGAGTCACAGTTGCGGGACAGCGCCGGATTCACACCGGCTTCCCCCGTGTCACCCGATTCTTTCTATCGTTTTATGGTGCGGATTCTATCACGGTTCAGGGTGTGGGTCAAACAGCAGCCCGGGAGCAGGCGACCATGGCGGCACAGTCAGGTTTGCCCGGTCAAGTACGGACGGTATAATAGAATTGCGGCCGGTAGCCGGGTCATCGTTCCTCACTCCACCGCCAATCCTTGCTGCAACACACGGCCCATATGTTCGACTGATTCAGCCGGCTCACCACACTCAGCAGGAGGTTCCATGGAATTCTCGGACGTTATCCGTAGCCGCTACTCTGTACGTGCCTATTCCAGCCGGGATATCCCCCGCGACGTCCTGGATCGCGTGCTGGAAGCGTTCGTTCTGGCGCCGACCGCCGCCAATCGTCAGCCGATTGGGCTGGTCGTCGTCCGCACAGAGGGTCGAGAAGACGAACTACGCCGCATCTACAATGCCGATTGGTTCGCCAGCCAGCCCCCCATCGTGCTGGCGGCATGCCTGATTAAGGACAAATGCTGGACACGCAGGGACGGCAAGAAATATGGCGATATCGACGTCGCCATCGCGATGGATCATCTCATCCTCAGCGCCACCAACGAGGGGCTCGGCACCTGCTGGATCGGCGCATTCGATCCTGATGCCGCCCGGGAAGTTCTGGGCCTGCCGGATAATGTAGAGCCCATCGCTCTGACCCCTCTGGGCTATGCGACCGATTCGCCGCGTCGCAAACTGCGAAAACCCATCGACCAGATCATCCACTACGATCGCTGGTAACGGGGAAAGCAAAACGGGCGGATGGGCATGGGTGCCATCCGCCCGTCATCGTGGCCGGCCTACTAAAAGGATCGACGCCCCGAATCGATCCTCCTCAATCCTCTTCGATCAGATCCTCTTCAGTGAACGACGCTTTCATATCCAGCGCCAGGTTGCCCACCTTGACGCCGCGCAACACAAAACGCTCCGCCGCCCGCTGATTTCCCTCTCTGTAAGCTGTGACCAGGCGCGGTATATCCTCTCCCAATATCTCGTCGCGTACAGCGCGGTCGGCCACGTGGCCGGCCATCATCCGTATGGCGTTGGTGGTCTCTTCCAGCCAGGCATCCGTCAGCGCAAAGCCGGGCAAAACTGACACGGCCAGGTCGTCGAAACCCACAGCACGAGCCGCCATGGCCGCCCGCTTGAGATCCACCGATAGCGCCGTCGGCCGATTTAATGCCGCCCCCAGCTTGCGCACGATGCGATTACGCTCCGACCAGGCTCGATTATACTCGGCTTCGCTGGGCTCGATGATATCCGAAATGCGCAACTGCCCGCCCGGCACGATAACCCGCATCAGCTCCTCGAACATCGCCCGCAGGCGATTATCGGGCACCTCGCGCAGCACGCCGTTGAACACCAGTAGATCCACCGTCTCATCCATCACCGGCACCACCCGGGGCCGCGCCTGGACCAACGTCAGCGAGCCCCGCGCGCGCAACGGTGCCAGCGCCTCCAGCACGTCGGATCGCTGGCTCAGCACCAGGATGTTGCCGCCCGAGATAGAGGCCTGCTCCGCCAGTAACTCGATCAGGCGCCCCGTGCCGGCACCCAGAACGACGGTCAGCCCCGAAAAATCGATACCCCGCCACATCGGGCTTTCGAATGTATCGTTTCCATTAGGTGGATCGTACTCGGTCATCGCTCCCCTTTCATCCTCAGTGTAAATCTGCGCATCGTCGGTGTCAAACGACGCTCACATATCGTCTCGCTCAGAGATATGCTCCGCTTGACACTGCATCATCTGAGGATTATGATCCCGCCGCATAGTCAGAGCGGCTCTGAAAGCGCTCGCACGTTACGATAGAACGGGCTCCGTTCCGTCTCTCGCGAGACAACGCGCTCGTTTCCATCGGCCAGAGCAATTCAGAATCGCTTCGATGCCCTTGAAAGGAGCTTGCGCCATGGCTATCATCAAGTCGCATCACATCGCCCTGCGTTCCACCCGTTTCGAAGAGACCAAAGCCTTTTACACCGAGGTGC
>JBMNOI010000026.1:0-34937 GCA_050942995.1 Anaerolineae bacterium | reverse complement strand
GCGACGTAGAGACGTGCCCATGATCCGGAACGGCTCTGAATCGGATCGATTATAACGCGGGAGAAGAGGGTGTCAAGGAGGATCGGGAACCGTCAGGGGCTGCAATGTTTTGTGTGACCCCCTCCTGATGGTATAATCCCCGTGTCGAAAGGACGTGATGTGTCGCTATGGGTTTCGTCTGTCAAAGACGTGCCCCCCTCATATTCTGCCCGCGAGTTGACTCCTATATGCCCGTAATCCAGATCGAGAATGTTTCCAAGTGCTTTCGCCTGCAGGCCGATCGCCCACGTTCGTTCCAGGAGTTGCTGGTCAATACCTTCAGGCGCAAGGGACGTCGTGCCTGCGAGACGTTCTGGGCGTTGCGCGATGTCTCGTTCACAGTCGAGGCGGGCGAGACCCTCGGCCTGATCGGTACGAACGGATCGGGCAAAAGTACCTGCCTCAAGCTGCTCACCCGTATCCTGGAGCCCACCTCGGGGAATATAGAGGTTACCGGGCGGGTGTCGGCGTTACTCGAGCTGGGCGCCGGTTTCCATCCCGACCTGACGGGGCGGGAGAACGTGTTCCTCCATGGTTCGGTGTTGGGCCTGAGTCGACGGGAGATGACCGAGCGTTTCGACGATATTGTGGCATTCGCCGAACTGGAGCGCTTTATCGATGTGCCGGTCAAGTTCTACTCCTCCGGCATGTATGTGCGCCTGGCTTTTGCCATCGCCATCAATGTGAACCCTGATATCCTTCTGATCGACGAGGTGCTGGCGGTGGGCGATCAGAGCTTTCAGGACAAGTGCCTGCGTCGAGTGCACGAGATGAAGGATATGGGAGTCACCATCGTGTATGTGTCGCACGGCCTGGATTCGGTGATGAACTTGTGCGATCGTACCCTCTGGCTCGATAACGGCGTTTTGTGTGATGACGGCATGACCGATGTGGTGGTGCGTCGTTACCTGCAGGCGCTGGCCGCCCATGATGATGGGGTGGCGCCGGATGCTGCCGATACGACCGCCCCCGTTACGGAGACAGAGCCCGTGGATGATCAGAGGGCAGGTGATCCCGACAGAGAGTGCGCTGCGGTAGAGGGCTCGAGCGAGGTGGTTTCCTTACCGCCGGAGGCCGGGCGCCGGGGAACGCGCGAGATCGAGATCGTCGATGTTCGCTTTGTGGATGCCACAGGCCAGATCTCGAACACGCTGGCGACCGGTGAGCCGATGACGATCGTCCTGCGTTACCATGCACATCGACGCATCGAGCAGCCGGGATTCGGCGTAGCCTTTCATCGTAAGGATGGCCTGCACATCAGCGGCACCAATACAATTATGGGGCGGCTCGATATTCCGTATGTCGAGGGACCGGGAGAGGTATACTATCGGGTGGCGTCTCTGCCCTTGCTGGAGGGGGATTATTTTCTTTCGGTAGCGACGCACAATATGGATTATTCGGTCATGTATGACGATCAGCGGATGCTCTATCCGTTTCGTGTCGTTCGGCGCCAGTCTGTGCCACACGAAGGCATTGTCTACCTGCCGGCGTCCTGGAAGCACGTTGCGCAACCGCAATACTCAGAGGATGGCGAATAATCATATGGTGGCACGACTGGTCGAGCTTTATGGCTATCGCGAATTGATCGAGAATCTGGTAATCCGCGACCTCAAGGTGCGCTACAAGAACTCGGTGCTGGGCTTTCTCTGGTCGCTGGTGAACCCCCTTTTGCTCATGTTGGTGTTTACCACGGTCTTTACCGTGATGCTGCCAAACTGGCAGGTGCCCAATTTCCCGGTTTTTATTCTGTGCGCGCTGTTGCCCTGGAATTTTTTCAGCGCATCTCTCATGGGCTCGATCCACAGCATCTCGGGGAACGGCCACCTCATCAAAAAGGTCTATTTCCCCGCCGAGATTCTCACCATCTCGACGGTGATATCCAACCTCGTCAATTTGCTCCTGGCGCTGCCGGTGCTCTTTGTATTCATGATCCTGTTCGGGGTGCCCCTTACCATGTCGCTGCTCTATCTGCCGCTGATCATCGTCGTACAGGTGGCGTTCACTCTGGGCATCGCGTTCATTCTGGCGACGATGAACGTGTTCTACCGCGATACCGGCATGATCATGGATGTGATGCTTCAGGCGTGGTTCTTTGTTACGCCGATTTTCTACCCCATCGAGATCCTGCCCGAGTGGGCGATGGTGCTCAACCTGGCGCTGCCGGTGCGGCGGCTGGTCTATATCCTGAACCCTATGGCCTCGATCATCGCGTCCTACCGCTCGGTGCTGTACGGCTTTCCCGACGGCAGCCCTCCCACCGCGCCTGCGCTGGACTTTTTCATGCGCACGGCGGTGACGGCTCTGCTCTGTCTGGCGGCGGGGTATCTCTTCTTCAGCCGATTCAGCCGACGTTTCGCCGAGGAAGTATAGTGTGCGACGGCCCGATGCGTGAGCGCCGGATGATCTCGTCATAGACGTCGAGTACCCGCTGAACGTGCTCGGCCATTGTGGGGACGGGGGGGATACTGGCGCGATAGCGGTTGCATAGCTCGGGATGCTCTATCAGGTCGCGCAGCACTCGTGCGAGGTCGGCGACATCTCCCGGCTCGAAGAGCCGCCCCGTTTTACCGTCCTTCACCCGTTCGATCAACGCCCCCAGTCGACTGGCCACGACGGGCACCTTCATCCCCATGGCCTCTTGCGCAACCAGCACATAGCTCTCGTACCATATCGAAGGCACCACCAGATAATCCAGTTGTCGCAGCGCATCGCCGATGGATGCGTAATCCAGCGCTCCGGCGAAGCGGATGCCCGGATGCCGCACCAGCGCGCGTAATCGGGCGGTATATTCGGGGAAGCGCTGCGGATCTCCATAGATCGTCAGCGCGGCGCCGGGCGGCAGAGTGTTAAACGCCTCGATCAGCACGTGAACGCCTTTGGGATGGGCGATCGAGCCGAGGTAGCCGAAATGGGGATGACCGGAGGGCGGTGGTAGCTCTTTGGCGCCGGAGGCCAGCCGTGAATGGTCCAGGCCGTGCCCGATGACGTCGATTCGCTCGGCCGGCAACCCCTCTGACGCATACTGATCGCGCAGAAAGCGGCTGGGGGCGATCAGGCGGTCTACCGAGCGCAGCAGATGACGCAAGTAGAGATTGCGAGCGGCAAAAGGAATCGCAACCAGAGGGCGCAACGCCCGCAGCCAGAGCATGGCGGCGCGGGCGGCGCCGCAATCCACACAGCGCCAGCCCCATGCAGGGCCGGGGCAGATCTCATCATCAGGACGGATGAGTTGACCGTTAGCGCAGAAATACCAGTAGTCGTGCAGCGTCACGACGCGGGGGACCTCATGGGCGAGGGCGATGAGGCGGGCCGAGACCCACTGGACATGCTGGAAATGAACCAGGTCGGGCCGCACGTCGTTCAGAAAGCGCCGAAACTCTTTTTCGATGCCCGCATGGCGAAATTCATGCCAGAACTGTGTCGCCGGGTCGGCGCCATGTTGTCGCGTTGGACGCGGCACCCGCCGGATGTGCAATCCGTCACGCTCGATCTGTTGAGGTTCCTCGATATCGGCAGAGGGATAAAAGATGTGAACCTGGTGGCCTGCGGCGGCGACGGCGCGGGCCAGATTCCAGGTATATATCTCGGTTCCGCCCACGCCCTCGGGAGGGAAGCGGTGGACTATGTAGGCTATGCGCATATCATCCATTCTCCCCGGTGCTCGGGCGATGGCCTCTGCGGATCAACACCTGTCTGTAGAGGGTGAGCAGACGCTCGCAGACCGTATCCCAGGTATAGACGGCGGTCAGCTTTTGCCGTCCGCGCTCGCCCATCCGGGTTGCCAGCGGACGATCCTCTAGTAGCATGTGCAGGTGGGCCGCCAGCGCGGCGACATCGCCATAATCCACCAAAAAGCCGTTCACCCCGTGATCGATTACATCGGGAATGCCTCCGGCACGGGCGCCGATAACGGGCACGCCGTGAGACCATGCCTCCAGAAACACCAGGCCGAACGACTCGACCCGCGAAGGCAGCACCAGGGCTCTGGATCGAGACAGGAGATGTTGCTTGGTGTCCTCATCCACCACGCCCAGGGGGCGAATGAACGCCCGCTCTGCTATCGGCAGACGGCGATGGTAGCGCTTGAACTCGGGTGCCGTCGGGCCGACCAGCGCCAGAGTGGCGTGGGTGCCCCGGTCGTTCAGGGCGCGAACGGCTTCTGCGGCATGCAGAGCACCCTTGTCGTGCCCCACACGCCCGATAAAGAGCACCAGAGGTTGTGCCAGATCATCTGGCGCTGCCTCCTCTTTGTCGTCGGACGTTATGGCGGGCACATCGATGCCGCTGCCCAATACATGCACGCGTTCTGGTGATAACCCCAATTCGAGCAAGTGCCGGCGCTCGATGTCGGTCAGGGTCGTGACCGCGTCGGCCTCGGAGAGCACCCGACGCTGATGGGCCATGGTGTGGTTGAGTGCGACCCGGTCGCGTCGTTCTGTGCCGGGATGATAAAAGGGCGTCACCACCAGCGGCAGATCGTGCTGCGCCGCATACCGTCGAGCCTCGATCAGGGGGTACTCCCAGGATAGATTAAAGGCGTGAACGAGGTCGGGCGTTTCGCCCAGCGTCGCCAGCGCGTCCGCCAGGGCGGGGATGTGGGGCACGCGCCGGGCCATCTGTTCGAGCTGTGCGATCTGCGGCCCCGGCAAGGCCGAGCGCACGATCATGGCCTTGCGCCAGAGAGAGAGGGCGGCAAAACCACCGGGCAGGCCCGCCATGGGGCAACGGATCACCCGCAACATCCCCTCTTGTGTCTCGGTCACCGGGCCCGGTTTCTGGGGGCGCCAGAAATCATCCTCGCGCTGTGCGTCGCCCGTGATGACGGTTACGCAGTGCCCCTCTCGGGTGAGGCGTGTCGCCAGCATATGGGCATAGCGCTCACCGCCGCCTATCTTGGGCGGAAAGGAGGGGGTCAGGAAAAGGATGTGCATGGTCTTGTCCACCGGAATAATGTATGAGACAGGGTCTTTTTCCTATCGTGCCGTATCTTGCTCTGTGGATATGTTGAGCCCAAAGAAGGCGATGCCGAGGGATCTCGAATCCATAACCCCTGGGGTCCACGGATCGCTCATGATCTCGATCTCGAGTTCGAGCAGATTTCGATTCTCCAGAGGAGGTGTGTCGATCTCGATGATATGGCGGTGCGGATCGGCGGCCACCCCCTCATAGACGCGGATGCCCTCGATCTCTATGGCGATCTGTGGCGCCGGAACGCCCTCAGGCCGCCATGTAGCCAGATCCAGCCGCAATGACAGGGCCAGGGGCTCTGAAGGATCCGCCCCCGGCCAGGGTGTCAGGATGGAGGCTTTGCCGGCCGTCCATCGATAGGATAGATCGGAATGGGTCTCAAGGCTGTAAAAACCACCGCCCAGATAGGTTCTATCTCGTTTTCCGGCCACGATATCTATGGGCGAGTTGCCCGCCGCGGCTTGCGTGACCAGTTTCTCTACCGGCAGCAGGCGCACATTCCTGATCTGAGCCAATCGGGGATCATCATGCTCCGGCGGAGTCAGGTTGTGGATACGCAATACGTTGCGTCCCGGCTCGAGTTCGAACGGCCGTGTGGTGAGTTCCTGCCAGTCTGTTCCCACATGAAAGGTGACGAGCTCGTCTCCGTTCAACTCCCAACGCAGCGTGCTGTTTTCCAGCCCGCTGATCTGAAAAGAGAGGACAACCTGATGCGATTCGATCGATTCGATGATGATCTCTGCGCCGTCGGCCATCCGGCGCGTCGTTCCCTCGGGCGTCTGCCAGGGATCGACCTCCCAATTCATGCCGACATACATCCATAGAGCACGGGCATCTATCGTGTCATCTGGAACCCGATACACCCATAGTTGATCATCCTCATAGATCAGGTTGAACATGGAAGAAAAGCGCTCCGATGCCAGAGCCCGATCTGCCCGGCTCAATATCTCTTTGGCGCCCCATGCTTTGGATTGCGTCTGCAGCTCGGGGGAGCTCTCCGCGGTGACCGGCTTGGGCACAACCACATACCGGTATCCGAGTGTACTCAAGATTGTTGCCGGGTGCCAGTTGTCCGCATACTCGAAAATATCGATACCCCGCTCGGGCATCAACAGGTGATCGAGTCCCACGGTGCGCCCTTTGGCTTCATGGGGCCAGCGGTGGATATATCCGCCGTTGATGGGATGGCCGTGGATCGTCTGATAGAGCATGCCCCAGTTCGGCGCCGTATCCAGACGCGAATCTCGCATAAAAAAGTAGGGAAAGGTGAACACGCTGCTGTGACCCGAGTCGGCGATCTGTTCATAAAAGGGTGACACGGGTGTGGCAAAGGTCGGCAGCGGCCACCATGTGACGTATTCGAAGAGAATCACTGCGGCAAGGGCCGGCACGAGCAGCCATCTCTTGCGGAATCTTGCGAGCTGCTGATACAACCACGCGACGCCACAGGCACAGACGACGGCGAAAGCAACCGTCACAAGCGTGTTGATCCGCCCCGGTGTACGCCCCAGGCTGTAGAACGGCAAAATCTTGAGGAGCCCGTAGGGAAGCAGCACGGCCGTGTCGATGTCGTCGAATGTGAGGGTGATCACTTTTCCGCCGATCTGAAGGAGGGGCCCCAGAGTGAGGAGGGCGGAGAACAGGGTGAGCGTCCCCCATAGCCGTACTCTGCGACCATACTTGAGTGCACCGAGGACGGCAACGGCCATCGCAGACCAACCCAGGTAGACTGTGCTTTCTACAAAGCTGTTCTCGTATCGCAGTATGCCGGTTACAAAGCGGTAGAGCCAGGGGATGCGTTGTACGATAGGATGCACGGGCACCGGCACGAAGAGATGAAGCAGGTCCGCACAAAAAATAACGTCACCCCCCGGATAGTCGAATCGGTTCGCATGGGTCAATGTGTCATAGATGTACGGGCCGTAAAAAGGCGCCATGATGATCGATGCGACAATCAGGGCGGTGGTCAGTCCGCCCGCGAATCGCCGGTTGAGGATCGCCCGTCGACCAAAAATCAGGTAGTAGAGCAGGATAAAGGGCGTAATCAGACCGACAAAGTAGGCGGCGTGCATCAGATGGCTTATGCTCGATAGCGCGAGGAACAGGCCGGTGAGGAGCGCGTTCTTTCTGCCGGGCTGCCTGATCAACCTCAAGAGAAACAGGACATAGAGGGGCAGCCAGTATATGTGAAATTGCAAATAGTGCCCGGCGATATGAACCATTTTCCCGGGAAAGAAGGCATAGATCAAGCCGGCGATGAACGCCCCGGGGCGAGATCGGGTGACATCAAGGGCCAGAGCGTACATGGCCATTCCACAGAGCGGAAAAGAGATCAGCAGTAAAAAGTTATAGGTCCCGATCAGGCCGAATATGGGTTGAAGCGGGATGGAGAACAGGTGCGGGATCGGCGCCGTCATGAGCAGGGGCATATAAGCCCCCTCAGGCGCGTACAGATGGGTGACCTGCGCCGGGCTGATGCCGAGGTGGACGATTGCGTGTCGGAACCACCATAGCGACCAGAGGTGCTGGTAGGTGTCGTAGGCGTGAACGGGCAAAAGGGTGCCCGGCCGTATGGATAACGGATACAGGATGATGATCGTGATGATCTGATAGGCGAGACCGGTGACCAGTATGTGCTTGTGACGGGCGATCATTCCTTCAACGCTGTAACGAATCCGATGAATGAACCGCAATCAAGCCTCCCGGTTATGCATATCATGAGATCACCTCCGTAGCCGACTAACCTGCGGGACGAGGTGTGTCGAATGGGGCGGGCGGTACGCATCAGGAGTCGATTCCTGTTTCATGGCTCAAGCCAGATATCCATACCCATAAAGACGATTCCCAAATCACGCTGGTCCGTGCCGCCACTGAATCGATCGGGGCGCCATGTATCGCTGATTAATCGAATATCGATCTCTGGGACATCGCGATCTATGACATGAGACACGACGATCTCTTGATCCCCGGTCGGGTCGAGGGGCTGACTGAATATTACCTCTTCCCCCACCTCGATCGCCAATTCCGCCTGTTGCTCGCCTTGCGGGCGCCACCCGGAGATGTCGAGGCGAATATTCATTGTGATCGGGTTACCACGGGCAGACCAGGGCACGGTGATCCGGGCATTCCCGTCGGTCCAGCGGAATGATGTGTCGGCATCTCGCCATTCGATGCCATAGAACCCTTCACGAAGATAGGGGTGGCTGCCGGCGCCGGCTGAGATGTGGATCGGGTAGATCGACTCGGGATCTGTCCTCGCAGGAACGATCTGATATACGTCGGCGAGAAATGCCTGGGGCATGATGTCCGTGGCTCGGGGAGGTCTGCCCGATGCCTGGTGAAGCACCGGAGTGCCGAGTCGCCGGCCTCCCCGGGCGACCAGATCCCATCGGGCGGATCTCCATTCGAGGTTGCCGCCGGTGACGATCAGGTAGACGGGACGGCCCGCCTCTATCGCACGGTTGATGACGTTGTCGGTCACGGTGGATGCGCTCTGAATGGCCCCTGTGTCGGTGAGTATCAGAGATGGACGGCCAAAGACGATCTCCATGGGGGGCGTCAGATGGCGCCCCAGGCCTTGCTCGTCGAACAGCAGGATCGAGTCGGGCGGCAGATCATCTGCCAGCGCGGCCAACTGCCCCCAGAGTCCGTCATAATCGCGGTGAGGCACAAGCGGCAGGCTTTGCCGGCCCAGAGCCAGGAGGACGCCGCATGTTATGAGGATGCCGACCGACTGCGAAATCCAGAGATGAACGCCCGCACCTGTGTTGCGATGGATCAGCAGGGCGGGGAGCCTGTCCGTCACATGCCCGACGCCGAGCATCAGGACGGGGAGTATGATCGGCACGATGCGACGTATGGCCCAGGGATGTACGGCTGTGACCATCGGGTTGATCGAGTAAAGGATGAGCAGCACGGCGCACAGACCGCTCAACGCTCGAATTTCAGGCCGACGATCATGGCGTTCGGGCCATGATATCCAGACGCCCCCGACGATCCCCAGAATCAGAACCGGCGGCGTCAAATACTGCACGAGCCATCCGGGAAATGTTTGCTCCAACGGTCGAGCGAACATCTGCCAGATGGCGACGAACCCCCATACGACCCAGCCGATCACCGGTACCCATGGGGCCGGGCGACGGGCGAGGTCTGATACGCGCCGAATGTGGCGACGCAGGGGGGTGAGGACGATCATCCCCGCCGCCAGAACGATCGTCAGCATCGCACGGGCCATCTGGGGCGAAACGGTCTGCATGATTCTCGTAAAGAGATAGTATGGGGCGGTGGCCATAGAGATCGATCCGCCGATAATGCCGAGGATCACCACTTCCCAAAGCCAGGGAATGAGCGCCTTTTTTCTCCACTCGCGTTGATCGGGCGCGACGATCGAGAGCAGGACGGCCAGCAAGGCCAGTAACAGCGCGCCTTCAAAGCGTGTGACGGTGAGAAGCGCTACGGCGATGGAGCTTCCGTGTACCAGGCGCCGGGAGATGACCGGATCGTCGAGTCGCTGGCGGGCCAGCATCAGAAGGTAGATCCCGATCAGGATCAAAACCTGGGCATATACCTCTGAAACGGGCAATCTGGAAAACCAGATCTGTGGAAGGCTGATGCCCATAAAGAGCAGCGAGTAGACGCCCGTTCGCCACCCACTCGTCCGGCAGCCGATGGTGGCTATCAAGGTGAGACCGATTACACCCCACAGTGGCGTAGACGAGATCGCCCGTCGAGCTCCTCCGATCCAGGTGGCGATGGCCGGCCAGACCTTGGGGAGAGACAGGAAGCCGATCTCTACCTCATGCCGGAGCATGGCCCAGTGATAGAACGGGCCAAAGTGCCTCGATGGGATGATGATTGTGCGTTCGAAAGAGTAAAACTGATGGATGAAATCAGAGTAATGTTGCCAGAATCGTTCGGTTTCGATGGCTTCGCCCTGCGCGTCGGGCAGTAACAACTCATCGGGCTCGTAGAAAAGCGAGCCGTCACGCGCCAGAGCGATTCCGCCGATGGTATATACCGAGGCATCGTCGAGCAGCAGAAAGCGCTCTGCCGGCCGTGCATATAGCCAGATTGCGGCCAGAAAGACCAGGCCGATGCCGACCTGTACGATGGGCGGCATATTCCGCCCCGGGGAATCTGTCGGCCGGGGCGACCGGTAACGGTCCGATGCTACGATGATCCATCCGATGACCAGAGGAACCAGGAGCCACCATCGGAACAAGCCCAGAGCGGCCAGTATCACACCGACGCTTGAGATGATGACCATTCCCAGCAGACAGTACAGCAAGCACCGCTCGATCATGTTGCCGGTCAGCGCTTTCGCCGTTCGGCCAACGACCCACCACCCCGTCACGAGGCATGCACTCAGCAACAGCATGACGACCAGTAGATCGCCGGGAATGGGTTGTCCTAATGATGATAGCATTTGCGGGTGATGCTCCTGCTATTGGATGGATGTGTGCGGTGGGAGTGATACGGATATTGCCGATGATCGGACCGATTCATCGGCCCGATCGTGGATGATCAGAGCGTGTGGCCGACCGTCATTTTTCGCCATTATCCCCGATCAATCCGGCAATCATCTCGGCGATGGGCGCCAGCAAATCCTCTCTGTTCGTCGGTGTCCCCAGATCGGCCAACGCTGCGCCCGCCAGTTGTACGAGACGCTCTCTCAGCGGATTGTTTATCGCAGAAACTGTGCGACGTCGCTCTGCGATATTCCGCACCAGCTCGCTCTGTCGCTCATCAACCTGTCGGATGAAGGAAACAAACTGCTTCACGATTGCGGACGAGTTGTGCTGTTCGGAGATAAAGGCGTGTCCATTCTCTGCCAGCTCTTTGCCCGATGCGGGGTCTGATAGCAGTCTGTCGATGGCGGAGAATAGAAGCGTCTCTTCATCCGGGTGATTGGGAGGGATGCGGATGACGGCATTTGCCGGTATATCCATCATGGGCTCGATGTCGCTGATGATGACGGGCACCCCGAGCGCCATCAGATGCAGGGGCGGATAAGACATACCGCCGACATGAGGATAACGTAACTGAACGCCGATATCAAGAAGCAGCATACTCTTGACAAATTCATCGGCCGGGACCCACCCCGTCATTCGCACATGCTCGTTCAGACCAAGGGACGCGATCCGAGCGCGCAGCGCCGATTCGTCCTGGGGAGCGCCGACTAAAAGATAGACAACATCCGGATGCCTGGCGATCACACGGGCAAAAGCCCTCAGGGCGATATCCAGGCGGTTATTGGGATTATAGAGGCCTGTGGTTCCGATGATGCGCTTATCGTTGAGACCCAGTCGCCGGCGATATGCGAGCACCTCTTGCTCTGTGGGCAAGTCGTCGGGGAGGCACAGATGCAGAGGGATGTGGCACACCGGCAGGGCGGGGCGTGCCTTTTTCACGTATCGGGTCATGTAGCCGTTGGAGGTAATCACTCCCAGGCTGCTGTCGAGAATGCGCTCGATGAGCGGATAACGGGCAAATATCTCCCTCTCCCGACCGGCCATCACCTGTTGGACCAGTTCATCGCCTCGGGCGCCATAGCTATAGCGTATTTCTGCCCGATACTCATCGGCACGGCCGCGGGATAGCGTGAGTTCGGCAATGGCGTGATGCAGAACGAGATCGTGCAATATGAGGATCCCCGGGTAACGGTGAATTGCATCGAACATGTACCCATGGATGTTCGGCTCGTTGCCCAGCTGATAGATCACCAGATCAAACCGTTCAGGGGCCTGCCCAAAGTCCTGATAGGTGATCCAGGGAATCTGCGATCTGCCGCCGCCCACAAACAACGGGGACGACGGTTCATAGCTGCCGTCTGTCACCACGGTGATGTCGAGATGCTGCAAAAGCGCCGGGAGCAGCGATTCGATATGATCCACGAGCCCCGATCGTACCGGGCTGACGGGAGTAAACAGGGCGATCTTGATCGTGTTATGCATCCAGCAATCGCTCGATCGTGGAATCCCACGTGATAGGGGCTACGATTTCCTGACCGGCAGAGCCAAGGCGTTTGGCCATATCCCGGTTCTCATACAGGGTATCCATACATTCCGCTAATAGCTCGGGAGCTCCGGCCGCCGCGATCAGACCGGTGACCCCTTGCTTGACGAACTCGAGCACCCCTCCACTATCGTCCAGGGTCAAGATCGGCTTCCGGGATTTCATTCCCTCGATTGTGGCAAATCCGTAATCCTCATCTACCGGCGCATAGTACACGGCCAGGGCGCGGGCATAGAGATCGATGACCTCTTCATCGGGAACAAATCCCAGAAAATCGACGCGGTCGGCCACTTTGTTCCGTGCGGCGAGTTTCTGCAGCCGCTCCATATCCGGGCCACGTCCGGCAATGATACAGCGCACCGGTGTGCGCGTATGCCTCAGTGCGTGGATCAACGGATCGACTCGCTTGACGTGATGGAGCCGGCTGACGCAGAGAACATAGTCACCGTAATGATCGTGATAGAAACGCCCATCGAGAGGCGGAGGCGGATAGAGGACCTGAGAATGTACCCGGTTATATTTCCTCAGTCGATGGGCCACATTGGCCGAGATCGAGTAGATTCGCTCTGACTCGTTAATCGTGACTCGATCCATATGGCTTATCATGCCGCGCAGTTCATGATCTTCTGGCGTATTATCGAAAAAGCTGTATTCCGTATCGTAAAGATCGTACGCCTGGCGGAGCTGGTGGATGAGCCATGTCGTCTTGTGCGGATGAGAGATAGCATAGGCAGGAAACTTGAGCGCAATCACCCGATGGATGGGGCGCATATCGTAGGTATGATCGAGGTTGGTCAGCCGCCACATCAGGTAGCTCTTGAGGATCTCCTCTTTTGGGAAACACCGTAGTGGAAGCTGAATCAATGCGGTTTCGTGGCCGCGTTTTTCCAGTTCCCGGATCAGGGCGCCGGCCAGCATCTCGGCGCCTCCAAAATCGAATGGAACCTGGCTGGTGCACACGGCAATGCGTAAAGGGGGCACTCTAGTCCTCCGGGCAGATGCAACGCAGGTTTCGTATAGCTCGGACAGGAGCTGTTGGCGCAACTCTGCATTGCAGTGAGGATGCTAACAGATCATCGGGGCGCAACCTGACGATTACTTGTCGTTTTCAGAGTGTGGAGCGGATGAGGCATCCCTCAACTCTTCGAGTTGTTGTCGCGTCCAAGCCCGCTGGCTTGTTAGCTCTTGTGCTTGCTGCTCCAATGATCGTTTCAACTGATCGATCCGATCTGCAAAAACGCGTTCTGAAGGATCGAGTTGTTTCTCCAGTTGTTCCAATCGCAACGAGAGAAACTCTTGCTGCGTCATGAGGTATTTATGCTCCAGTTCGATCAACCGGAGCAGGGCATCTTCCTGATAACCGAGCAGAGAGCAATATGCCTCACGGTCGAGAGTGTTGTCCTCGGATATTCGAGCGTGCAATCGCTCAAGAGCCCGGGCGACCGCGGCATTGAACGCATTCTGCTGATCGACGATGGGATTGATGTACCAGCGAAAAAGCCGACGGGTGATCTTTTGTGCATAAGCGACGAGCTTGGGGATAATCCCCCTGGGCATGACCGGCCAGCCGATGGGCAGGTGGCTGTTGACCCAGCGCCGCTGGTTGACCTGATCGAGCAGGCTGCTATTTGAGACGAACCCCTGTCGACCGTTGACCTCGCGGTGTTGTCGAATCGCTTCCTGCAGATCGCGAACAAGCCCCTGCAGATCGGGGTTAGCCACCGGTATGTTGTCTATGGAATCATCTGTTACGCGGACTGTCAATGGGTTATTTAGTCTCCTGAGGCTCAAAAAAACAGATAATAACAAAAGAGCAATCGAGTGCTCCTTTGGAGAGATCAACCTGGCGATCCATCGGCAATGTAGCCCATTCCAAAAGGCATGTCAAATCTTCTTCTTTACGGCTTGCTCAGCCCCAGGCGAAGATACTGCTCCTCCGGCGCGTCGCTCTCTTGCATCAGCCGCACCAGATGGGCGACCATTCGCGCCTCGACCTCGGGATCGTCCAGGGGATGCTCTTGATCCGGATCGTTCTCCAGATCGAACAGCATGGTCTGCAGCTCTCGAGCGACGAGGTCGCGATTTTCCGGCTGCATGGCCGGGATGCGCATGACGGGCGCCCCTTTGGTAAAGGAGAATGGAGCGGCCATCTCGGCATCGCGCAGTTCCTCGGGGCTGAACAGATTGCGCATATGGGCCGGCATCAGGGTGTACTCGTAGAGTGGTTCATTTTTCGCCGAGGTCGGGCCACGCATATAGACATAACGCCCATCGGTCACGTTGACATGGCCGCCAAAGATGCCAAAGAGGCCGGCCTCTCGCGCGGGCGCGCCGGTGGCGATGGTATCTCGCAGAGGGACGCCCTGCATGTCCTGCGGAACGGTCACACCGAAATAGTCGAGGATGGTCGGCGCCAGGTCGATGGTCTGTACCAGGGCGTTGGTGCGCTCGCCGGCTCGGCGGCAGCGTGGATCCCAGATGAACAGCGGCGTATGCGCCACTTCCTCGTAAAAGGGCATGACGCACTTGGCCCACCAGCCATGTTCGCCCAGCAAAAAGCCGTGGTCTGTGTTGACGATGAGGAGGGTATCCTCCCACAGGTTGTAGCGGTCCATCGCATCCAGCACTTTGCCGAGGTTGACATCGCACATGGTCAGCAGGGCGGCATAGTTGTTGCGGCAGCGGCGCACCACGTCGCCCGATTCCGTGACCCTGCGATACTCGGGCCAGTCGAAATCGGGCCCCTCATAGTCGTCGGGATAGAGCGCCTTGTAATGTGGCTGGCTAAAGAACGGCTCGTGCGGATCAAAGGTCTCGACATGGAGGAACCAGTTGTCGCGATCGTGATTCAGCTCTAGAAATTCCAGCGCCTCGGCAAAGGTGCGGGTCTGGGGTTGATCCTCATCACGCTGCAGGAATCGGCGGTTCACCCGATCCTGCGCGCGCAGGTCGGTGTTCATGGCGTCGGTTTCCCCGACCAGCGCTTTCCAGCGATCCCCCTCCTGTCCGCGCACATTGACCCAGGTGGAGTAGCGATGATGATAGGTGCAGCCGCCATCCTCCCAGTAGTGTTGATGGTCGGAGATGAGGTGGGTATGGATACCGTGACGGCGCAGCAGTTCGGGCATCGAGTCGTCATAGGGCTCCAAAGGCCCCCAACTGCGATGCAGCAGATTGTAGCGACCGGTGTGCAGTTCGCGACGGGCCGGCATACAGGGCATCGAGCCGACATAAGAGCGATCGAATACGACGGTGCGCTCGGCCAGGCGTTGAAAGTTGGGCGCCTGAACCCAATCGTTGCCGTAGCAGGGCAGGAACGCGCGATTCAGCGAATCGAACATGACCATGATCGCCTTCATTGTATGTCTTCTCCTGCCGGGTGTTGTCAGAGATGTGGTGAATGGGGGTGATCCTTCCGATGCGTGGAGCGATCACCCCTCATGCGCCATGATGGATGTATTACGAGTGCTCTCGCAAAAAGCTCGTCAGAGCGGACATGAACGGCGCGAATCCTTCGCGTCGAACATTGTGTCCCGCCCCCTCGATCGTGACAACCCGACCGTCGCGCCACAGCGTGGCGGCCTCATCGGCGACCCGCGGGGTGACGATGCCGCCCCGGTCGGGATCGGCCGCGATCAGAAGGATGGGGCAATCGATGGCGCGGGCGATCTCTCGCCAGTTCTGCGCCGGGCCGCCCATCAACTCGACGACGTGCGGGCTCACCTGATGTTTGGCCTGGGCCCACGCTTCCAGCTCGTTATCGGGCCAGGAAGGAGACTGCGCGCGGCAGAATTCGATCAGCTCCTGATGGGACATCTGGCGTTGCTTTTCGAGGTTGGCCTGAAAGCGCTCGATTCGTTGCTCGCGCTGGGCCGGTGTGCGTGGCACCTCCAGCCACGGAGGATCCTCCAGCACGACGCAACGCGCCAGACCCGATGACAGGGCGACGGCCTCGGCCACCGTGGCGGCGCCCATGGAGTGGCCCACCAGAGCGGGCCTTTGCAAATCCAGCGCCCGCGCCACGCCCACCAGATCGGCGGCCAGCACCTCATATCGATACCCATCGGGGGTCGCCTCGGACAACCCATGGCCGCGGGCGTCTACCATGATGACATCATAGTCGGCCTGCAGGATCTCGGCGACGGGCCGCCAGCAAAGGCCGTTATCTGTGACGCCATGGGCCAGGAGCACAGATGGTTTATCGCCGCCGGTGCGATAATAGTGGATGCGAATTCCGTTGGCCGTTACATCGCCCTCGATCCAGCCTGACATGGCACCTCCCGTCGATTACTCATCAAGATGATCGATCATCCGACCGTCGCGTTCACTTTACACATTTTGCCCGGGAGCGGCAAACAGTTCCGCCGGATGCCTCCGCAGGATTGACAGGCCGGCAGTCGGTTGCTACCATGATCGGTGACAAGGTATCTCTCGCAGTCTGTAGCGGAACAGACGGAGGAGTAGTCGATGGATCTCGCCGGAAAAAGCGTATTGATCACCGGGGCGGCCGTCCGCCTCGGCCGGGCGATGGCGCTGGCTGTGGCGGCCCGGGGCGCGCGTGTGATCGTCCACTATTTCACGTCTCGCGACTCGGCCGATGATCTCGTGAATGAGGTTCGCCGTCTGGGAAGTGACGCAATCACCGTACAGGCCGACCTGCGCGATATCGTCGGCTTGCCGCGCCTTGTGGATGAGGGCGTGAAAGCCTTTGGACATGTGGACGTACTGATCAACTCGGCGTCGATCTTTGAGCGGGGAACGTGGGACAGCACCACAGAGGCCAACTGGGACAACCATTTCGCCATCAACCTCAAGGCCCCTTTTTTTCTGTGTCAGGCCTATGCCGCCCGATTGATCGAGGGGCAGCGTGGACATATTATCAACATGGTGGACTGGCGCGCCCTGCGGCCCGGAACGGGATATATGGCCTATACCATGACCAAAGCCGCCCTGGTGACCATGACGCAAAGCCTGGCTCTGGCCCTGGCGCCCAACGTTCAGGTGAACGCCATCGCGCCGGGCGTTATCCTGCCGCCTCCGGGTGAGGACGAATCGTATCTCGAGCGTCTCGTCCCCAGAATCCCGGCCCGCCGGGTGGGCTCGCCGGAAGAGATCACGCGAACCGTCCTTTTTCTGCTAGAGTCTGATTTCGTCACCGGTGATGTGATTCACGTTACCGGTGGAGAGCATCTGCGTACCTGAGGGAATGAGATGACCGATCGGATCATCATTCGAGATCTGTTATTACGTGGCATTATCGGAATCAATCCTGATGAGCAGGATTCCCCACAAGATATCCTCATCAGTCTGACGTTGCATACCGATATCCGTGCGGCCGCCGCCTCAGACGATATCGCCGATACGGCGGATTATAGCGCGATGGTGCGACGTATTCAGGCGTTGGTCGAGAGTTCGCGCTTTGGCCTGGTCGAACGTCTGGCGGAAGAGATCGCGACCCTCTGCCTGAGGGACGCGCATGTCAACGCCGTGACCGTGCGGGTAGAAAAGCCGCAGGTTATACGTCAGGCTCGTGCCGTGGGGGTAGAAATCTATCGTTCACGCGAAGGGTAAGGTCGTTGCCGGGGGGATCCGGGCGATTTCCCGAGGCAATGTTTCAAGATTAACGTTTGTGTAACCTTGATGTAACCTTGGTATGATATGCTGAGATAAGAATAGCCGTCGACTCATGATGACGGTATGTTTTCTGACCGATAGTAGATGACGATCGTTTTCACTCCGGGCCGTCGCGTCGGAACGGCCCGAGCAGCGATATCCCCACAACATCCCCGCAGCGCACAATGCTGTGCTGACGCGACCGCCCGGTCCTCAAGCTGATCCATCGACCAGCGTTTCTACTCTCGCATCGGCTGCGTTCAGCAGGGTACGCTGTGTTCCCTCTTTCCCCATCAATCTGACAGCGCTTCCTCGTGCGCCGCCGCATCGTATCTTCCCGATCGACCGTATGGATGGTCTCATTGGAGACCATCTCGGAATGTCCTTACCTCGCCTGGCATTCAATGCGACAGCAATGCGACAGATATACAAGCATCGTAAGGCGATCTTTTGCCATGGGCAGGGCACCCGGAAGAGTTCCGGGCCGGCGCCTGTCTCTGTCGTATACCTGTAGAGCAGGGGTTTTCTGCTCCGCCGGATCGGTCGGCATAGCCATACCCCCGGGAGGAGAAGGTTGTCTACTCATTCGAACAATGTTCTGGAGGCGCCAGACGCCTCATCCGGAACGGGATCGCCCACCGATCCCTATCGGGTGGTGATTCGCGCCAGTCGCGGGTGGCCTTTGCTGCAATTGGGCGCGGTGTGGGAGTATCGCGAGTTGCTCTATTTTCTGGTGTGGCGAGACGTCAAGGTGCGTTACAAACAGACGGCTCTGGGGATGTTCTGGGTGGTGCTTCAGCCGCTGGTGAGCATTGCGATGTTTACGTTCTTGTTCGGTGTGCTGCTTCAGGTGCCCTCGGGTGAGGCGCCCTATCCGGTATTCGCTCTCGCAGCGCTCCTTCCCTGGAACTATTTTGCCTCTTCGTTGATGCGATCATCCGTCAGTGTCGTGGGCAGCGCCAACCTGATTACCAAGGTGTACTTTCCGCGCCTGGTGATCCCCCTGGCGGGGGTGCTCTCCGGGCTGGTCGATCTGGCGATCTCGTTCATCATCCTCCTGGGGTTAATGGCCTTTTATCGATTGACGCCCACAGCGGCGGTTGTGTGGTTACCCTTGATGATTCTGCTGGCCATGGTGACGGCACTGAGCTTTGGCCTGTGGCTCTCGGCGCTGAACGTGCGCTTTCGCGATGTCAATCATCTGATGCCCTTTCTGATTCAGGTCTGGATGTACGCCACGCCGGTTGTGTACGGCGCGTCGTTGATTCCAGAGCCGTTTCGCATCGTGATGGGCCTCAATCCGATGACGGGTGTAGTCGAGGGGTTTCGCTGGGCGTTGCTCGGCGGGCAGGCGGGGCATACGGGCCTTTCGGGAACGCTGATTGTCGTATCGTCGGGGATCTCGCTGCTGGTGCTGGTGGGTGGAGTGTACTTTTTCCGTGCCACCGAGCGATCGTTTGCAGACATTATTTGAGCGAGATGCGATGAGCGACGTGGCCATTCGGGTGCAAGAGATCAGCAAGCGTTATCAGATCGGTCGGGCGCCGCGACAGCAATCGCTGCGTGAGGCGGTGACGGGGGTGGCGCGGGCCACGGTGGGGCGGTTGCATGGGCGAGCCGCTCATAGCGCTCGCGATACGGTGTGGGCTCTGGATGGCGTGTCGTTCGAGATCGAGCGCGGTGAGGTAGTCGGCATTATCGGTCACAACGGATCGGGCAAGAGCACATTGCTCAAGATCCTGTCGCGCATCACCGAGCCGACCAGAGGCCGTGCCGAGATCAACGGGCGCGTGGGCTCGCTTCTGGAGGTGGGAACCGGCTTTCATCCAGAGCTGACGGGGCGCGAGAATATCTACCTGAACGGGGCCATGCTGGGCATGCGCAAGCACGAGATCGACCGGCGCTTTGACGAGATCGTGGCGTTTGCCGATATCGGCAAGCTGCTCGATACGCCGGTCAAGCGCTACTCCAGCGGGATGTATGTGCGGCTGGCCTTTGCCGTGGCCGCCCACCTGGAGCCCGAGATCCTGCTGGTGGATGAAGTGCTGGCGGTGGGCGACGCGGGCTTTCAGAAAAAGTGCCTGGGCAAGATGAGTGAGGTGGCCGGCGCCGGACGTACGGTGTTGCTGGTGAGTCACAACATGGCGGTGATTCAGGAGCTATGCCGTCACAGTCTGTTGCTCTCGGGCGGACGGCTCGTGCAGGATGGACCGACGGAGCAGGTGGTGTCGCACTATTTGAGCCAGTTGACGGCCGACACGATGGACGCCGTCATGGACACTGTGGAGCACCCACGTCGCCCTTTCGGCATGGTGCCCATCATCCAGAAGGTGACGCTGCAATCGTCGGACGGACGGTATACCACCGATTTTCTCCAGGGAGAGCCCGTGTTGCTCAGCGTCTATTACGACGCAACCTGCCTGGATCAACCGCTGGCCGGAGCAGGCTTTGCATTGCGTTCGGTGCGCGGCGTGCGTGTGGGCGGGTTTAATACCTACATGGGCAGGCAACCGCCCCATCGGCTGCCTCAACGCGGTGTGGTGCGTTACCTGCTGCGCGAGCCGGTGCTTACTCCGGGGCGCTATGCGCTATCGGTGAGTGTCGGCACACATCAGAGTCACGTGGTCGATCGGGTGGAGGGCGTCATCAATCTCGACGTGCATACCGTCGACGTCTACGGCACAGGATATCTGCTGACACCGGAGGACGGTGTGGTGGCGCTTGACTGTGAGGTCGATGTGGCGTTTGACGATGGCTCGCTGATTGCGCGGGCGCCCCGCTCATAGTGAATCGATCGACGGGCAAGTGCAATGGCTCTTGCCGGAGAGGATGTGTGGATGGCCAATCGACCGCTTCGCTTGATGATCGCCAAGCCGACGTTGCGATGCACGGCCAACTGCCTGGGATGCGCCTCGCGTCGTGAATTGCATCGCTCGGCACTAAAGGAGCGGCATCTCTCCTTCGAGCAATGGAAGGCGATTCTGTCCGAAGGAGTGGCTTTGGGGCTGCAGCATCTGGAGATCAGCGGGGGAGAGCCCACGCTATACGAGGATCTGGTGCCTCTCGTTCGCGAGGCCAAAAATCGGGGACTGTGGATCAAGATGAACACCAACGGTAGCATGATCACACCTGATTATGCCCGGGAGCTGCTGGATGCAAGGCTGGATATGGCCTGCCTGTCGATATACAGCCACGATCCCGAGGTTCACAACAATTTCAGGCGCAGTAAGGGGCTCTGGGAAAAGGCTGTGCGGGCGGCTCATATTCTGGGCGATCTGCGCGAGACGTACCCCCATTTCCATCTCTATACCCAGACCATTCTCCTGCGGGAGAATATGCCCACGTTCGACCGATTGTTCAGACTGCATCACGAGTTGGGTTCTGAGATCGTCATCATCTCGTATCTGGAGGGGGATTTCGAGGGCAACTATCTGCCGACGGAGCGGGAAATCGACCTGTTTCGTCGGGATGTGGTGCCTCGCCTGGTCGCGGCCTGTGAAACGCTGGATCCCCGATGTCGTGACGATGCGATTCGGACCGTCGAAGGGCTCTACGGTCCGGTGACGGGAACGCCTGCCGATCTGGCCCGGGGCATCTACTGGCAAAGGGGCAATTGCTCGATCCCCCGCGAATCGGCGCTGATCCTTGCCAGCGGAGAGGTGCATCCCTGCAACATCGTCGAATATACCCACGAGCCGGTCATGGGCAACCTGTTCGAGCAACGCCTATCCGAGATATGGAACTCGTCGCAGTGGGAGGCCTACCGACAGAACTTGCATGAACAGTGCCCCCGGTGTCCGATGAACGTTCACACGGCCGTTGCCCTGCAATCCCCACCGGCGATTTCGCCGAAAGAGCGGGGGGTTGTCTATCGGCTGTATCGCAGCCGATGGGTGGATCCGGTGCGCCCCATGATGAGGCCACTGGTGCGGCGGGTCAGGGCGGCTCTGGCCGTGTTGCGATCCGATCGGGGGGGAGGGGGATGAGGGGATATTCCGGTCGCCAGATTGACGGAATGATGTGCGATGATGGGTCGAATGATGGGTGACAGAATAGAATCCGATTCGGCGATGCGTTCATCCGTGCCCTCTGTCTCGGTGATCATTCCCACCTACGCCCGGCCGATCTACTTGCGTGACGCATTGAGCTCGATCATGCAGCAGGATCTGTCGCAGACCGAATACGAGGTCATTGTGGTGGACAACAAGCCCACCGGGGAGGTCGAGCGCATCATCGCTTCGCTGGAGGAGAGCGGACCCATTCGCTATCTGCCCGAGACCGAGACCGGTTTGCACCATGCCCGACACGCCGGCGCCCGCGTGGCCAGGGGGGAGATACTGGTCTATGTGGACGATGATGTCCTGATGCCGGAGGAATGGCTCTACTGGATGACGAGGCACTTTGCCGACCCTCAAGTCGGTTGCGTCGGGGGCAAGGTGGTGGGCGCCTGGGAGGTCGATCCGCCCGCCTGGTTCGACCAGTTCGACGAAGGGCATCTCAGTCTGCTCGACCTGGGCGATGAACCCATGGAATTGTGTTTGCCGACGTGTGTCTGGGGGTGCAACATGGCGGTGCGCCGCACCGCGTTGTTTCAGGTGGGAGGGTTCAATCCCGATGCCTTTGGCGACCGCAGGGATATCTGGATGCGCGGGGACGGCGAATGTGGACTGCAGTATCGCCTGTATCATGCCGGATATCGGGTGATCTATGAGCCACGTGCCTGGCTGTACCATCGCATTTCGGCCTCGCGACTGGCCCCACAGCAGCTCTATCGGCGCCTCTTCGATCAAGGGATCAGCGATTCTTATGCTCGAGTTCGCGAGATTCAGCATCTACCCCTCATGCGTCTGCGGCTCCTCAAACATTCGGCACACTGTTTCACCACCGCATGCCGTCACTATGCCCGCACCCTCGGGCGTGCCGGCGATTGGGTGCGAGCCCGGGCCGATGCCCACTACTGGTACGCCATGGGGCAGCATCAGCTACGCGCCGCCCTCGACAAGAGTCTGCGCGAGCATGTGCTGCGTGAAAGCTATCTGTAACCGGTGGCGGGTGAGATCGGGCGCATGGTCCGGTGAGCGTCCGGAGTGAAAGGAGAGCCGATGAGTTTTTTGATTCATTACGGTCTATCCGTCTCTCGCCGACTGGCGGCGCGTACGGCCGCCGCTATTCGAGAGGATATTCGCAATGTGCAGTGGCTACTTCGCCCTCCTCTGCGGGTCGCCGTCGTAGGGTGTGGCGCCATTGCACCGGTGCATGTGGCCGCCTATCAGACGGTCGGCGCCAGAGTGGTTGCGGTGAGCGACATCGATGTGGCGGCGCTCGAGTCTGCGCTGGATCGCTGGCCGGGGATAAGGGCCTATCGGGACTATGGGCGAATGTTGGATGAGGAGCGTCCCGATATCGTCAGCGTGTGCACCTGGCCCGAAACGCACGCCGAGATCGTCATTCGGGCGGCGCGAACGGGCGTGCGGGGCATCCTCTGCGAAAAGCCGCTGGCCTTGATCGGCGCCGAGACGGACGAGATGCGTGCCGTGTGCGATCGGTACGGCGTTCACCTGGCGGGCGGACATCAATATCGGTTTCATCCCCATTTTGGGCGGGCGGCGGCTCTGGTCACCGGGGGCCGGCTGGGACGAATCGAGAGGCTCGAGGGGTATATCACCGGAGCAATGATCGATAATGGGCCACACCTGATGGATGCCGTGCAATTCGTCATGGGTGATCCCGAGCCGGTGTGGATCGAGTGCGCATGTCGTCGGACCGGCCATCGCCTGTATCAGAACATCCCGGTGGAGGATGCGGCATCGGGCACTGTGATGCTGGAGGGCGGTGTGCCGTTGACTTTTCAGACGGGAGATCTGGCGCCCGGCTTCTTTGAGATTGTCGTGTATGGCAGTGAGGGCGTTCTTCATGTGTCGCCCACCATATTGATGCTGGACGACCATTTGATCGCCGAAGAGCCGCCACAGGAAGCGGACTATCGCGCGCGACAGTTCGGCCGCTTTTTGTCCTGGGTCATGGGGCGGGAGAGCGATTATGCTGCCGACGGCGCCCGATCGGCCAGGGCAACCGAGATGGCGCTGGCCGCCTGCGAAGCGGCACGATCGGGAGAGACGGTCTCGTGGCCGTTGAGAGACCGAACCGGTGGGATGCGCCGAATCTATGACACGTCCGAGCACCCGCCCACCGATGTCCGCCGGATCAGCGCCGCCATGCTGCGTCCCGGACGTAACGAATGCAAGCGCCTGGCGGTGGACGGCGGTCGTCGGGCGATGCGGGACTGGTTTTCTCACGATCCGGTCATCGGCCTGTCCGAGTGGGCGCGATTGACGCGCACCATCCAGACCCGGCAACTCAACAGCACCTACGGCTATCAGGTCAACGCGCTGGAGCGGGAATTTGCCGATATGTACGGCAGTCCCAGGGCGGTGGCCTCTACATCGGGCACTGCGGCTATTCATATTGCCCTGGGCGCCATCGATCCAGAGCCCTGTGATGAGATCATCACCACGCCGTTGACAGACATGGGGACCATTATCCCCATTCTGGCCGGTAACTGTATCCCCGTATTCGCCGATGTGGACCCGGCAACCGGCAATCTGACCGCCGAGTCGATTGCCGCCCGTATCACACCACGCACCCGGGCGGTGATTCTGGTTCATCTATTCGGTCGCCCGGCCGATTTGGAGCCGATCGCCGCCCTGTTACGAGACCGAGAGATCCCCCTCATAGAGGATTGTTCTCAGGCGCACTGGGCCGAATATCGCGGCCGCAAGGTGGGTACCTGGGGCGATTTCGGCTGTTTCAGCTTGCAACAATCCAAACAGATCACCAGTGGAGACGGGGGATTGACCCTGGTGAATCGCCAGGATCTGGCCGAGCGCGCTGCATTGTTCGCCGACAAAGGCTGGAGCCGGGATATTGGGCGGGAGCATCTGTTCCTGGGCATGAACTATCGCATGACCGAATTGCAGGCGGCGGTGGCCCGAGCACAGCTCCGCCGTCTGCCCGAACTGGTCGCCCGACGCCGTGCCTCTGCCGAAGCGTTCACCCGTCGTCTGCGCGAGATCGAGGGCATCGTCCCCCCGCCGGAGGTCAAAGAGGGGGCATCGTCGTGGTGGGTGTATGCCTTTGGCGTCGACTCGGCCCGTTTGGGCGTTGGACTGGATGATCTGTGCCATCTACTGGGAGCCGAGGGGATGAGAATTATGCGGCGCTACCTACCGTGTGCCGTGTTCGAGTATCAGGCCATGGTGCATCAACGCACCTACGGTCATAGCCGGTACCCTTTTAGCGCTGTGGACTATGATCCGCCGAATGTGGCGGATTATGCGGGGTTCCGTGCGTTCCAGGATAATCATCTGTTTATTCCCTGGAGCAATCGAGTAACCCGTCGACATACTGCGGCCATGGCGGCCGCCATCGCCAAGGTGGTATCGCATTATCGCCTGTCGAGGTCGGGGGAGTGGGTGATCCATCGGGCAGGCGTTATGAGATCCCGATGATGGGGCACCCCGGAGGTTTCCATAGATGAGAGAGGAAACTATGGCGACGGGAATCGAAGTAGGCCGAGCGATTCGGCAGAGGGCCGCGCAGAGCACACGAGAGTTGCGCGATGCGTTGCGGGGCGACGTTGAGGCGGCTCCGCATGCTGTGGCGACGCAGGGCCCGCCGCCGGCCCGCGCTCTGGAGTGGCTGCGGAGGCACGAGGCGGCGGGCGGCGGCATTCGCGTGAGTTCGGCGCTATCCGAGGGCTATCCCGAGGTGACCGGATATCTGGTGCCGACGCTGCTGGATTATGGCGAGCGAGATCTGGCCGAACGATTGATCCACTGGTTGCTGTGTATCCAGCGTCGTGGCGGATCCTATACCGGTCCCTATGGCACACCCTATGTGTTCGACAGCGGCCAGGTTCTGCGCGGGTTGCTTGCTGCCGTCGAGCATGGCATGGGAGGCGATGCGGCGCTCATGGCGGTGCAACGGACCACAGACTGGTTGATCGGCCGGATGATAGACGGGGGGCGGGCCGGCTTTGCCGGGCATTACACCGGGCGAGAGGTGCGGGTGCCCGAGACGGTGCATCTCTATGTGTTGCCGGCGTTACTGGCTACCGCCGACCTGCTGAACAGGCCCGATTATGCCGCGGCGGTTTGGCGTTGTTTCGATCATTATCTTCAGCATCGGGACCTGCTCATCGCCGACGATCTCACCTGCTTCCTGGGGTATGAGCTGGAGGCGCTCATCGAGCTGGGGCGGGCCGAGCTGGCCGAGCCCACGCTGGCTCTGCTACAGCGGGAGCAGCGAGACGGCGCCGTGCGGGGTATGGGGGGCGTGCGTTGGATTTGTACGCCCGGCCTGGCTCAGCTGGCGGTATGCTGGTATCGCATCGGCCAACGTGCGCCGGCCGATTGGGCGATGACATGGCTCGACGCCCATCAGGAGCCGGATGGCGGCTTTTTCGGCAGCTACGGCGAGGGGGCGTCGTACCTGGAGCATGTCGAGATCCCCTGGGCGACCAAGTTCTACCTGGACGCCCACCGCCTGCGCCTGGCTCGTTCGGCGGCCGATTCAGTGGCCGACACGGAGGCGTTGCTCGATGCCCTGCCGGAGCAGCCCATCGCCTCTCTGCGTCCGGACGGGCATCTGCTGGCCGTTGGCCGGGATGCCGGGCGAGTATTGAGCGCTCTACGCAGGCGGTTACCCGATATCCGCCTGACGATCACCAGCGGGACGATCGACACGGCCGTCGGCAGCACAGAGAACGCACATGTTCTGCCGGGATGGATCGAGGCGTTGCCGCTGCCTTCGGATACCTATGACCTGGTGCTCTGTGGTCGGGCGCTGGGACTGGCGAGTCAACCCCGGTCGGCGGTGGCCGAGATGATCCGCGTGGCCCGTCCCGGGGGATGGGTGGTGGCGTTGAATGACGGGCAATCGTTGCCTTTGTGGGCGCGCTGGCCTCTTGCGGCGGATCTATCCCGAATGCTCCAGAGTGGATGCGATTCGGTCACGAGGCAGCCGGCGTCCGAGGACAACGGCGATGCGCCCGTCACGGTGTGGCTCGGCCGAAAGAGAGCGCCTCTGGGCGGCGCCGAGTGGAGTGACGTGCTGATATCGGGTAACGCGGAGGAGGGCCTGGTACGGCGCGTGCGGAGCAACCACCTTTTGCCCTGGGGGCAGGAGATACTGCGGCTAACATCTCCGGGGCAGAAACTGCTGGAGGTGGGGAGCGGAACCGCAGAGATATCCCTTTCGCTGGCTCAGGCCGGGCGTCAGGTGGCGGTGATGGATATCAGCGCCGAAAACGTGACCTTTGCCGCCCGCTGTGCCCACCGCCTGGGGGTGGGGCTGGTGGGAGTGTTGGGCGATGCGACCGAGCCCCTTCCTTTCGAAGAGGGCGAATTCGATTGTGTATGGAGCTCGGGATTGCTCGATAGAGTGAGCCCGGCCCGGCGTCGCACGATGATCGCCGAGTTTGCGCGGGTATCACGCCATCGGGTGGTGGTGATGGTGGCCAATGCGGCCTGTGTGGCCTATCGCGCGGGCATGGCGGCTCAGCAGCAGGCCGGCACATGGCCTTATGGGCTGGAGACGCCGCTGCTCACATTGCGCGATGATTTTTCGGCCGCCGGACTGGAGGTTGAGGCCGAGTATTCGGTAGGTGGCCGACATGCGCTCGAGTTCCTGCCATCGGGGCATCCCATGCGGTCGGCGATGGAGGAATGGGTCGAGAGTTTGTCTGAACAGGATTTGACCAGACATAATCAAGGATATTTGCTCATCACCATAGGTCGCAAGATGGACGGGGAGAGATCATGTTGACTGTGCTGAGCGTCATCGGCACGCGCCCCGAGGCGATCAAGATGGCCCCCGTCATTCGGGCTCTGGAGCGACATCCAGATCGTATCCGTTCGGTGGTTTGTGTCACCGGACAGCATCGGCAGATGCTGGATCAGGCCCTCGATCTCTTTGCGATTCGTCCCGATTACGACCTGAATTTGATGACGCCCGATCAGACACTCTCCGGATTGACCGCCAGCCTGTTGCGCGGATTGGACCCTGTACTCGGCGACATACGGCCCAATTGGGTGCTGGCTCAGGGGGACACGACGACGGTGATGGCTTCGGCGCTGGTCTCGTTCTACCATCACACTCCCTTTGGCCATGTCGAGGCGGGGTTGCGCACGGGGAATCGGTACAGCCCGTTCCCTGAGGAGGTGAATCGGCGTATCGCCGACCATCTGGCCGAGCTCTATTTTGCGCCTACGGAGCGCAGCCGCCAGACGCTGCTGAACGAGGGGGTGCCCGCTGATCGCATACGAGTAACCGGCAATACCGTCATCGACGCCTTACTGGAGATGGCGGCTTGTCCCTACGACTGGTCTGCGGGGCCGCTATGCGATGTGCCCCGGGACGGCCGCCTGGTGTTGATTACCGTCCATCGCCGCGAGAATTTCGCCACCATGGACGAGATCTGCGGCGCAATCCGTGATCTGGCCACTCGCTTTTCCGGACAGGATGTGCACCTGGTCTATCCGGTGCATCTGAATCCCAATATACGCCGTCCCGTAGCCGCGAGCCTGCAGGGTTTGTCCAATGTGAGCCTCATCGAGCCGCTAGACTATCTCTCGATGGTGCATCTGATCAAGCGTGCGACACTTATCCTGACCGACTCGGGTGGGATTCAGGAGGAAGCCCCCGGCCTGGGGGTGCCGGTGCTGGTGCTGCGCGACACGACCGAGCGCCCCGAGGGGATAGACGCGGGGATTGTGCGGCTGGTGGGCACCTGTCGTCGCCGTATTGTAGAGGAGGCTGATCGATTGCTTGCCAATTCGGACGTTCGTGCCGCCATGACAGTCCGCGCGAACCCCTATGGCGACGGTCGGGCGGCAGAGCGGATCGTCACGGCGTTGCTGAACAGGGAGGGGGGATGATGACTCGACCACGCGTATCGATTGTATTGCCGACCTATAACGGGGGCTGCTATATCGACGGGGCAATCGAAAGTTGTTTACAACAGAGCGAGAGGAATTGGGAGCTGATCATTGTGGACGACGGTTCTACCGATGATACGCCCCGGCGTATTGCCCGTTATCTTGGCGACTCACGGATCATGGCCGTGCGCCACGAGATCAACCGCAAGCTGCCGGCGGCGCTGAACACCGGCTTTGCCCTGTCTCGTGGCGACTATCTGACCTGGAGCTCGGATGATAACTACTACCGCCCTCATGCGCTATCCACCATGCTCCGGTATCTTGACGCTCACCCCGAGACCGATCTCGTATATGCCGACTATACACGAATAGACCAGGGGGGTCGCCCTATCGGCGACATCAGGGTTTCTCCGCCCGAGGCGCTACTTCATGGCAATTGTGTCGGCCCCTGCTTTCTCTATCGGCGCGCCGTCTATGAGGCGCTCGGCGGATATGACGAGCGATTATTCCTGGTCGAGGATTATGAATACTGGCTACGCGTGTCGACTCGATTTCGGCTGACGCCATTGCATGAAAACCTGTACCTGTATCGCACGCACAGTAAGAGTCTGACGTCGCGCCGGCAGGAGCGGATCGTGACGCTGGCCGACCGGGTGCTCTTGCACTATCTGCCCGAGCTTTTTTGGGCCGACCGCTCGATGGTTGCGCGGGCCTTTTTCAGCGTCGGGTTGCGAAGGATGAGGATGGGGACGGAAAAGGCTGTGGCCTGTATGGATCGGGCGATGGACGGACTGGATCTTGTGGGGCGCGATCGGGATTTCGTCGTGCGCGAGCTGCTGTATGCCGATTCGACGACGCTACATGCCGAGGATGAGGTCGAGAGCCTGCTGGCCCGGCTTGCCGAGCGTTATCCTGCGATGCGGGATCTTGGGCGCCATGTGTGGGCCGAGTATCACACCGTGCGCTGTTATGAGGCGCAACGTGACGGCTGCCCGGAGCAGGCCCGCCGGCACTTGCCTCTGGTGTTGCGGCGAAATCCGGCCCGACTGAGGAATCGTGGGTTCATGCGGCTCGCGCTTTGGGCGCTTGCGCATCGCGAGCAAGGGGGCACAGCATGACGATGCCATGCGTTGATGGTGAGGCAGTGGGGTTGGGCTGTTTGCACGTCTATATGATCTGCGGGCGGCTGGACACGATCGGAGGAGTGGAGGAGCATCTGGCGTCGCTATCGACCGCTCTCGTTGATGCCGGCCACCGCGTTACGCTGTTCTCCAAATGTTACAACTCACCCACGAACCCGTATCTGGCCCGCATGATCGCCGGTGGAGTGCGTTATGTGGGGCCCGATTATCGTCAGAGTGAAGGAGTAGAGATCACCGATCGCATGAGGACGAGGGCGGTGGGGGCGCTCTCCACCGCCGGGGTTTTGCTGACCTGGCCGCTGGCTTCTATCGACGCGTTGATCAGACGGCGTTCTGTATGGCGCTCGCTACACGGGTTACAGGGCGTGGCGCAGAATGTGATACAACGTCTGTTGCCGTATCAGGCGCCTCATCACGTCCATGATGCGCATCTATTGCACATTCTGGCGCAGCATCTGGCTGTTGAGCGCCCCGATGTGGTGCACCTGCATCGCTACGATACCCTGGGCCTGCTCGGCTCGTCGATTCTGCGAAATCTGCCCCGTGTGTATACCGAGCATGGCACACCTTCTCTCACCTGGAATTATCCGTATGACGGGCGACAGGTGAACCGCGCCGATGTCGTTATCGCTGTGTCGGAGCAGAGCGCCGCCGCGATTCGTGATGTGTGGGCATGTCGTCGGCCGGTCATCGTGTTGCCCTCGATGGTGCGTGACCCCGGCGAGCCAGAGATACGATATGACGGATCCCCGACAGCGACCTTTATCGGGCGAGTCGATGAGAACAAGAATGTCATCGGCCTGGTGCGGGCGTTCGAGCATGTGGTGGCGGACCTGCCGGAGGCGCGGTTGATCGTGGCCGGTGACGGCCCGGCCCTGGCGCCGGCTCGTTGCGCGGCCAGAGCATCGTCCGTAGGCCGCTCGGTGCATTTCTGTGGCGCGTTCAAGCCGGATCAACTGGGCAAGATCATGGCCGAGACGGATGTGGTGGTGCTCTTTTCGCACCTGGAGGGATTGCCGATTGCCCTGATCGAGGCCATGGCGCATGGCCGCCCGGTGGTGGCTTCGGATGTCGGGGGAGTTTCCGAGCTGGTCGAAGATGGGGTGACGGGATTGCTGGTTCCGGATGGGGACGAAGATGCCCTCGCCCGGGCTTTGAGCCGGTTGCTCTCGGACACCGAGATGCGGCAGGCCATGGGCCTGCGGGCGCGCGAGCGATATCGGCGATTGGGGTTCACTCCCGAGAGAGTGGCGGCGACCGTGGCCGGAGTATATCGCCAGGCCATCGCGCTACACACTGCTGCCGATGCCGGCGCGGTATCCGATCCGACCACTCCACCGCAGTGGGAGTCGGCCGAGATGGGGCGTGTCGGTGCGAGGAGCCAGAGATGAGGATCGGCATGATATCGACGACGCGGAGTGATCCATGGGGGGGCAGCGAGGTGCTGTGGGCCGATGCGGCGAGGGTTGCCCTGGAACATGGACATGACGTGATTCTGTCGATATATCGCTGGCCGCAACCTGCGACGCGTGTGCCGGCCCTCAGATCGCAGGGGGCAAAGGTGCTGGATCGGCCTCTGCCCCATCGATACTCGTTGATTCAGCGCGCATTGAGGCGAGTGGGGCGCTTCTCACCCTTTCGAGAACTGTTTCACTCATCGCCCGATGTCATCTGTATCAGCCAGGGGGGCGCATATGATTGTGCGCTGGACGACGATATGATGGCCCAACTGTACGCCTCCGGTATCCCATACGTCGTCATCTGTCATTCGAACAATGACGCATACATCCCCGACGCATCGATGCGCGCCGCTGCGGTAGAGGCATTTACACGGGCCTCGCGAGTCGTATTCGTCTCGCAGAGGACCCTTGGCACGACCGAGCGGCAGCTCGCCCGGCGGCTATCGAACGCGACGGTGCTGCGGAATCCTGTGAATCTGAGATCGTTGAACGCGCTTCCCTGGCCGCCCGGTCATACCATCCGCATGGCCGAAGTGGCCTCTTTGCGGGCAACATGGAAGGCGCAGGACATTCTTTTCGAGGCGCTGGCGGCGCCCGCCTGGCAAGGACGCGACTGGATCTTGTCGCTGTACGGCCGAGGCCCCGATGAGGCGTATCTTCGTGAACTGGCCGCCTTTTATGGGCTGACGGAGCGCGTTCATTTCGCCGGGTATGTGGACGATGTGCAACGGATGTGGGCCGAGAACCATCTGCTGGTGTTGCCATCGCGGGTAGAGAGTGCACCGCTGGCTCTGGTCGAGGCGATGCTCTGCGGGCGCCCTGCGGTGGTCACCGATGTCGGCGGAATGACCGAGTGGGTGCAGGAGGCCGATACCGGCTATGTGGCCGAAGCGCCCACGGCCCAATCGGTGGGGGCGGCGCTGGAGCGCGCCTGGCAGAATCGGGCACGGTGGCCGGAATTGGGACGCAGAGCCCATCGGGTGGCCATCGGCCGCTACGATCCCGTGCCGGGGGCCAGCCTGTTGCAGCTTCTGTTGGAGGCAGCCCGCCCGTCTGGCATCGCGGTGCCGCGCTACATCGCAGGCGGGGCAAACTCGACAGAGTGAGGGCTAGAGGATGCCGGAAGGATCGGGCGAGTGTAGGGCATGGACGACGCCGGTCGATGGCCTGGCGCCCACTCTGGGAGAGCCGCAAGAGACGACGGCCGACGGGCAGAACTGGCCTCCCACTATCAGCGTCATCATTCCCGTCTATAACGGGGCGCAGACCATCGAGGCCTGTTTGGATAGCCTGCTACGGCAGGATTATCCTGCCGAGCGTTACGAGATCATTGTCGTGGAGAACGGCTCGACAGACAATACCGTAGAGATCGTGTCGCGCTATCCCGTGCGATTGCTCCGATGTGCCCGCCGAGGCCCATCACCGGCACGCAACATGGGCATTGCCAAAAGCCAGGCCGACGTTGTGGCCTTTACCGATGCCGATTGTGTGGCCGATCCTTCATGGCTGTCGCAGATCGTCCAGCCCTATGTGGATCCCGATATCGGCGGTGTTGGAGGGGCCATCCTGGCCTATCATCTGGCCGAACGCAGCGTGGTGGAGCTGTTTTGCGATGAACAATCGCCGTTGGTGAACTATTACAGTGGCGATCACGAATTTCTCCCGCATCTCTTTACCGCCAACGCATCCTATCGGCGCGATGTGATCCAGGATGTGAAGAGATTCAACCCGCGGCTGGTGACGGGAGAGGATGTGGATTTGGCGTGGCGGGTGCAGTGCCACGCCGGTTGCAAGCTGGCCTATATGCCCGAAGCCATCATCTACCATCACCATCGCACCACGCTGCGGGGGTTGTTGCGACAGTACCGGCAGTATGGATTTGGGGAGATTGTGCTGGATACGATGTACGGGGGCCAGCCGGGATATCCACGAGATCGTCGCTATCAGTTGCTTCGTGTCGCGCGACAGATAATGATGCTTCCCCGCTACATGGTCGCGCTGATCTGGCGACGTATACATTGGCTGCGGGGGCGCATCTCTCCCTATGAGGCCATGTTACCCCTGCTGACTCTGATACGGGAGGGAAGCAATATCTACGGCAAGCTGGAGGGGTTGCTTGCCACTCGAATGATGACCGATGCCGAGCCGGCGATGAGTATTCAGACCGACCGGCTCATCGAGCGTTTTTTTACATCCGGCAGGCGCTGAATGCATCGGGTGGCTGCCGGACGAATTCTCCCATCACGCACGATATCATATCTCCACCGGAGCATTCTTTATCTCCTGATAATTGTTGTAGTATGTTCTGCCGGTGGGCGATGTGGACGCTCTGGAGGATACACCCTTATGCGACCACGGGGCCGACCGGTGGTAGCAGGAGTATGCCGTGATGGATATCGTGCTCATCACCCACCACTTCCCGCCTCGCTACAATGCCGGTGGCGAGCAATATGCCTATCGCGTGGCCAGAGGCCTCGCCCGCATGGGGCACGCGATAAGCGTTGTTTGTGTCGAATCGATCAGTCGCGGGACGCTCACGCCGCGCTCCGAGTTTGAGATATATGAGGGCCTGCCGGTACATCGGCTTTTCTTTGACTTGGAGCAGGCCCCCGATTCGTTTGAGTGGAGCTACCACAATCCAAAGCTGGGGCAGTGGATCCGCCGCTTCCTGGCCGACACACGCCCTGATATCGTACATGTCAACAGCGGGTATCTCCTGGGGGGCGCCGTTCCTCAGGCGGCGCACGATCTGGGGATACCGACGGTGCTCACCCTTCACGATTACTGGTATCTGTGTCCCATGATGTCGCTCCTGAGGCAGGACGGCCGCATCTGTCATGAGCCGGTACCGCCGGAGCGTTGCGCCTGGTGCTGGCTGTCGCAACGGCGGCGATATGGGGTCCTCGACCGATATGCCGGGGGACGATTGGGGGATGGATTCGTCGCGCTGAGTCGCCTCGGTGCGGCCACGCGCCTTTTCGAGGGCACACCCCTGATAAGCCGCATGGCCGAGCGCCGGGCCTATCTCTTTGATGTCTTTCAAAACATCGACCGGGTGCTCTCGCCATCATGGTTTCTTATTAAAAAGATGGACCAGTATGGCTTTGATGCCGAGCGCATCATCCACCTGCCGTTTGGGCTGAGCCAGAACATCGCCAAAGTAAACCGTTTGCGAGAGCGCGATACGGCGATGCCTCTGCGTATCGGCTATCTGGGGCAGATCGCTCTACACAAGGGCGTGCATCTGTTGGTGAAGGCGTTTCGTCGCCTGTCCGGCGCTCCCGACGGTCGTCGGCTGGTGCTGCACGGCCGCCTTCCGGAGGGGACGCCCTATTCGAAGCGATTGCGAAGGATGGCAGGCGGTGATGAGGCGATCACCTTTGCCGGACCCTATCCCAACGAGCGGGTGGGACAGGTGTTGAGCGAACTGGACGTGGTGGTGGTTCCGTCGATATGGTACGAGAATCGCCCCACCGTCATCATCGAGGCCTTTGCCCATGGGGTTCCTGTGGTGGCCGCGCGGCTGGGCGGAATGGCCGAGTTGATCGATGACGGGCGGAACGGCTTGCTTTTCGACCCGGGGGATGCGGACAGTTTGCGGGCGCAGCTTCAGCGGCTGCTGGACGAGCCCGATCTGTTGGCCCGCCTGCGCCGGGGAATCCCTCCGGTGCCCACACCGGAGGAAGAGATGCTGACTCTGGTTTCGTTATACGAGGATCTTCTTTGATTCGTTTGCGACCAAACATAAAACGCAGATGGCCGGG
>JBMNOI010000162.1:0-7099 GCA_050942995.1 Anaerolineae bacterium | reverse complement strand
AGGGGGTCAAACAGGCGCTACGTCTCGTCCTGATTCCATCTTTTACAAAAAGGCTCCAGGAGGGTCGGCCGGGCATGATGATCCATTTGCGGCTTTTGACAGCAGCGAACATCTATGCTAGACTCGGCCCCAACATTGCGCAGGGGTCTGTGACCGAGATGCAGGATAATCACCCCATCTATATGTCCCAATCGGGAGTAGCCGGGTGCGTTGACGCCCGGTTCTCCAAGGAGAGCAAGTCGAAGAAGCCGGACCATTGGTCTGGTTAGGCTTGCTCCATCCCACGCGCGGTGGGTTGAGATAAAGAACGAGCAGCTCTCTCCAGACCAGGAGAGGGCTGCTTTTTTATCTCATACCCGAGCATTCGCGCGCTGTCTGCAGTGTCGGCCGATGATGGACCATCTGATCAAAAGAGGAGGTGATTCTGAATGGCAGCCGTATGTCCTGAATGTGCAGCTGAGATCGAACTGGATGATGTCATGCTGGGTGAGATCATCGATTGCCCTGATTGTGGTGTAGAGCTGGAGGTTGTGGGCCTGGATCCGTTGGATGTGGCCCTCGCGCCGGAAGAAGAAGAAGACTGGGGAGAGTAGGAGAGGTTCTATCATGCCTATCGGACGGTTCAATATCATCGAGTCGACACTGCGCGAGGGCGAGCAGTTCGTCGGCGCTCACTTTACCACCGAGCAAAAGGTGCGTATCGCGACGGCGCTGGACGAATTTGGTGTGGAGTATATCGAGCTTACGTCGCCCGTCGCATCGAGACAGAGCTTTGAGGATTGCCGCACCATCGCCGGATTGGGACTCAAGACCAAGGTGCTCACCCATGTGCGGTGCAGCATAGACGATGCCCGGCTGGCGATCAGCACCGGCGTGGATGGCGTGGACCTGCTTATCGGTGCATCGTCCATGTTGCAGCGTTATAGCCACGGCAAGGACATCCCCACGATCATCAAGATGGCCCGTGAGGTGGTCAGCTTTGTGCGCGACCACGGACTGGAGGTGCGTTTTAGTACCGAGGATTCGTTCCGGAGCGACCTGGACGATATCCTGCGCATCTATGAAGCGGTGGATGATGTGGGGGTAAACCGGGTGGGCATCGCCGACACTGTCGGTGTGGCCACTCCCATGCAGGTTTATGATGTGATCTCGACCATCCGTTCGCGTGTCTCGTGCGACATCGAGTTTCACGGCCACAATGACACGGGATGCGCCATTGCCAACGCTTATTGCGCTCTGGAGGCGGGGGCGACCCATGTGGATACCAGCATCCTGGGCATCGGCGAACGCAACGGCATCGCTCCGTTGGGGGGGCTGATCGCCCGGCTGTATGCCATCGATCGGTCGCTGGTTTCCCACTACAATCTGCCCATGATCCGTGATCTGGACAATATGGTCGCGCAGATAGTGGGCATCGACATCCCGTTCAACAACTATATCACCGGTATCACCGCTTTTACCCACAAGGCCGGCATCCATGCCAAGGCAGTGCTCAATAACCCGGAGACGTACGAGATCCTCACTCCGCAGGATTTCGGTATGAGCCGCTATATCAGCATCGCCCACCGGCTCACCGGATGGAACGCCATTCGCGCCCGGGCCGATCAGCTCAATCTGAACCTGCCCGATGAGGAGATCAAGGCGGCGACGCGCCATATCAAGAATCTGGCCGACGAAAAGCCCATCGGCCTGGACGATGTCGACAGTATCCTGCGCGATTGGATGAACCAGTACTCTGCCGTGCGTGACGGCGAGGAGGAACAGGGATGAGCCGTGGAGCCACACTATCAGAGCAGATCCTTTCACACGCCGTCGGGCGTCCGGTGCGCGCCGGCGACCTGGTGATCGTGGATGTGGCCCGTTGCATGAGCCACGATTCGTTGACGCCCGAGGTGATCGATGTGTTGCGCGACTCCCTGGGCGCCGAGCGGGTGTACGATCCCGAGAGGATCGTCGTCATTATGGACCATGTGGCTCCCGCGTCGTCGGTGGCCACGGCGAATGCCCAGGTCAAGGTGCGCCGATGGGTGGCCGAGGAGGGCATCTCGCACTTTTTCGATGTGGGCGCCGGTGTGTGCCATCAGGTAATGATCGAGGAGGGGCTGGTGCAGCCGGGCGATGTGGCGCTGGGCACCGATTCGCACGCCACGGCCTATGGCGCCGTGGGCGCCTTTGGCTCGGGCGTGGGCTCAGGCGATATGGCGCTGACCATGGCAACCGGCCACAACTGGCTGCGTGTACCCGAGACGATTCGCGTGCAGGTGCGCGGACGGTTTCGCCCCGACGTCAGTCCCAAGGACCTGAGCCTGTATCTGTGTGGACTGCTGGGTATGGACGGCGCCAGATATCAGACCGTCGAGTTTCACGGTCTGGATTGGCTGGGACTGGACGGCCGCGAGGTGCTCTGCTCTATGACCACCGAGCTGGGCGCCAAGGCCGGCATCGTACCCCCCTCAGGGGAGGTGCTGGAGCGCTATACCGTGCCCGAATGGCTGGGTGTGCAGGATGGGGCGACCTACGCCCGCACCATCGATGTGAACCTGGACGACCTCGGCTCGCAAGTGGCCGTGCCCCCCGATGTGGAGCATGTGCGACCGGCGGCGGACCTGGCCGATGTACGGGTAGACCAGATCTTTATCGGCACCTGCACCAACGGGCGTCTCGAGGATCTGACCGCGGCGGCGCGTATCCTGAAGGGGCGGCAGATCGCTCCGGGCGTGCGGTTGCTGGTGATTCCCGCCTCGCACCGGGTGCTGCAGGCGGCCGTGGCCGACGGTACGCTGACCACGCTGCTGGAGGCCGGTGCGACGGTGGGCACGCCTGGATGTGGGCCGTGCATCGGCCGGCATATGGGCGTGATGGGTGCCGGCGAAGTGTGCTTTTCCACCGCGAACCGTAATTTCCGCGGGCGTATGGGCGACCCGGAGGCGCGTATTTATCTCGGCTCTCCCGAGACGGCAGCGGCTACAGCGCTTACCGGCCGCATCACCGACCCGGCGACGCTATAGGAGGCGGCAGACATGGCGAGAGTGTGGCTTTTCGGCGACAATGTGGATACCGACCAGATCCTGCCCGGGCGTTATGCCCCGTATATGACATCAGAGGCCAACCTGGGCAAGTATCCTTTTATCGAGGCGCGCCCCGAGTTTGCCCCGACGGTCCGGCCCGGGGATGTGATCGTGGCGGGCTCTAACTTTGGTTGCGGTTCGTCGCGCGAATATGCGCCTCGGGCGCTCAAGGCGGTGGGCATCGCCGCGATCGTCGCGCCCAGCTTTGCGCGCATCTTTTTCCGTAACGCGCTGACTCTGGGAATCCCGCTGTTCGAGGTCGATCTGCGTGATCGACTGGTGGATGGACAGACGGTAACCCTCGACACGGCGGTCCCTGCTATCGTCGTCGCGGATGGTGAGCAGATCGCACTGCCGCCTCCTCCCGACTGGGTACGCAGCGTCTGGGCCGAGGGTGGGATCGTCGAATACTATCGGCGGCACGGCCGGTTGCCCGAGATGGGGGCGGGGGCATGAGCTATCGCATCTGCCTGATCCCCGGTGACGGAATTGGCCGGGAGGTGGTGCCCGCCGGACGTCGCCTGCTGGAGGCCACCGGCCTGCCCATCGAGTTCGTAGAGGCTGAGGCCGGATGGGAGACCTTCCAGCGGCTGGGTACGGCGCTTCCCGACGAGACACTGGCCGCGTCGCGGTCGGCCGATGCGACCCTCTTTGGCGCCGTATCCTCTCCATCGCATCCGGTGGAGGGGTATCGTAGCCCGATCGTCGCGCTGCGTCGGGCGCTGGACCTCTATGCCAACCTGCGGCCGGTCATGTCGCAGCCGATCGAGGGCTCTCGACCGAATATCGATATGCTTATCGTGCGGGAGAACAGCGAAGGCCTCTATTCCGGACGTGAGAGGACCGAGGAAGGCGAGGCCGTGACCGAGCGGGTCATCACCCGGTGCGGTTCGGCGCGTATCGTGCGGCTGGCCTGTCGGCTGGCCATGTCGCGACGGCGACGTGTTACCGTGGTACACAAGGCCAACGTATTGCGGGCTACCTGTGGGTTGTTCCGCACGGTGGCGCTGGAGGTGGCCGCCGAGCATTCGGATGTGCAGGTGGACGAGCTGCTGGTGGATACCGCCGCCATGCGGTTGATCACCTCTCCCGAAACGTTCGATGTGCTGGTTACCACCAATCTGTTCGGCGACATCCTCTCGGATGAGGCCGCTGCGCTGGTGGGGGGGCTGGGCCTTGCCCCGTCGGGCAACATCGGTGAGGACACCGCTCTGTTCGAGCCGGTCCATGGTTCGGCGCCCGATATCGCCGGCCGGGGCATTGCCAATCCGGCGGCCACCTTTCTGGCCGTGGCCATGATGCTGGATCATCTGGGGCAGAACGAGATCGCGTCTCGGGTGCGTACGCGAGTCGAGGCGACGTTGCGTGAAGGCATCCTGACTCCCGATCTCGGCGGTACGGCGACAACGGAGGAGGTCACCCGTGCCGTTGTGGACGCTCTGGGTGACGAACCGAATTAAAAGATGGCGCGGGCGCCATGGGAAATATCTCCCGGCGCCCGCCTTTTACAAAGGCGCTCATCCCTTAACGAGAAGTGACGGGCGCCGACCTTTGTGATTTGGTGTGCGATGATGTTATCATGCCCCGTGTGTTATCCGTGGGTGTGTCATGAAAGGATCGGGAGTCTGTCCCATGCAAGTCGGAATGCTCATGTCTCGTGTGCGCGTCGAGGAAAAGCTGCTGTTCGAGGCCTTTGCCCGGCACGGTGTCGAGGTCGACGTGATCGACGATCGTAAGCTGGTGCTCGAGATGAACAACGGCGCCGATATGCGTCGCTATGATGTGGTCGTCGAGCGCTGCATCAATCACTCACGCGCTCTGTATACGCTGGAATTACTCAACTCGTGGGGCGTTCCCACGGTGAATTCGGCCCATGTGGCGAATGTGTGTGGTAACAAGTTTTCTACCACCTGTGCGCTCATTCAGAACAATGTGCCCACACCCAAGACCTATATCGCCTTTACGCCCGAATCGGCTCTGGAGGCGATCGAGACGCTGGGCTATCCGGCGGTGCTGAAACCGGCGGTGGGGTCATGGGGACGGTTGATCTCCAAGGTGAACGATCGTGAGGCGGCCGAGGCGGTGCTGGAGCACAAGAGCATCCTGGGCAGCTATCATCACTCTATCTTTTACATCCAGGAGTATATCGACAAACCGCAGCGTGACATTCGCACCTTTGTGGTGGGCGACGAGACGATCTGTGGCATCTATCGCACCTCTGAACACTGGATCACCAACACGGCGCGAGGCGGATATGCCAGCAATTGCCCGATCACGCCGGAGCTGGATCACCTGTCGCTGGATGCGGCCCGGGCCGTCGGCGGCGGCGTGGTGGCCATCGACATCCTGGAGGATCCTCAGGGACGGCTGCTCGTCAACGAGGTGAACTATACGATGGAGTTCCGCAACAGCATCGACACGACCGGCGTGGATATCCCTGCAAAGGTCGTGGAGTATGCGCTGCAGGTGGGGAGGAACGGATGATGAGCAAGACTCGTGTATCGATCGTCGGCGGATCGGGCTATGCCGGGGGCGAGGTGCTGCGGCTTTTGCTGGATCACCCCCATGTAGAGATCGGTCAGGTGACCTCTGAAAGCGCTACGGGGCGTTTTGTGCATACGCGCCATCCGAATCTGCGTCGGCGAACGACGCTCAAGTTCGATTCGGTCTCGATGCTGCAACCCTGCGATCTGCTGTTCGTGGCCTTGCCCCACGGTCAGGCGGCGAAGCACATGGAAGAGTTCGGTGCATTGGCGCCGCGAATCATCGACCTCTCGGCCGACTTTCGCCTGCGCTCTCCATCCGACCATGTGGCATGGTATGGTGAGGAGCATCCGGCACCGGAATGGCTGCCCCGTTTTGTGTATGGCCTTCCCGAGCTGTATCGGGAGCAGATCGTCGGGGCCACGCATGTGAGCGGCGTGGGCTGCAATGCCACGGCGACCATCCTGGCGCTATGGCCGTTGTTCGCGGCCGACCTGGTGGATCGGGAGCGCGGCGTCATCGTCGAGGTCAAGGCCGGCTCATCAGAGGGCGGCGCGACTGCCGGGCCCTCGTCACACCATCCGGATCGCAGCCATGCCGTGCGCTCTTTTGCTCCCGTGGGGCATCGTCACACCGCTGAAGTAATTCAGGCGCTGAGCGACGATGGGGGGGCGGTGCCGGTGCACATGTCGGTGACGTCGATCGAATTGGTGCGCGGCGTACTGGCGACGGCCCATGTCTTTGTGCGCCCCGAATTGCGAGACGCGGGATTCGAGCTCAAGGATCTGTGGCAGGCGTATCGTCGCGTCTACGGACAGGAGCCGTTCGTCCGCATCGTGCGCGAGCGCCAGGGGGTCTATCGCTACCCGGAGCCCAAGATCCTGGCCGGCAGCAACTATGCCGATGTGGGCTTTGATTATGATCCGCAGACGGGGCGCATCGTCGCAATTGCCGCCATCGACAACCTGATGAAGGGCGCGTCGGGCACGGCTGTGCAGTGCATGAACCTCATGCTGGGCTGGGATGAGGATGCCGGACTGGGGTTCCCGGGGCTGCACCCCGTCTGACGTTCGAGATTTGCGTATATGACCAGGGGCAGGATGCAACGTTCGGCCCGGGAGGAGAATCGATGATTGTCGTCAAAGTGGGTGGTAGCGAGGGGATCGATCTACAGGCCGTATGCCGTGATATCGCTTCTCTGGTGCAGGAGGGTAAAAAGCTCGTGCTGGTGCATGGCGGATCCCACCGCACCAACGTGGTTGCCGAGCAATTGGGGCATCCCCCGCAATTCGTCACCTCGGTATCGGGCTTTACCAGCCGGCGCACCGATCGCGAGACGCTGCGTATATTCGAGATGGTCTATTGTGGTGAAGTGAACAAGAGCATCGTCGAGATGCTGCAGGCGGCCGGCGTGAACGCTGTGGGCCTGTCGGGCATCGACGGGCGGCTGCTGGAGGGGCGGCGCAAGGATGCCATCAAGATCATTGAGAACGGCCGTCGACGCGTGCTGCGGGACGACTATACGGGCACCGTGGAACGGGTAAACA